>JBEVXT010000456.1:0-13667 GCA_040505955.1 Sedimenticola sp.
GACCCGTGGTCATATTGTCGACGGCAAGGTGGCACACTGGCAGGTGACCCTCAAGGTGGGGTTCAGGCTGGATGACAGCGCCGGGTAGTATCGGAGCGGCAGAGGTTACCTGATTGTAACTATTCAGCACGGTAATACGGAACTCAGGCGTAGGAGCGAACTTGTTCGCGAAGAGCGGGTTTCGTAGTCCATCGCGAACAAGTTCGCTCCTACAACACCCCTATTCCACCATCACTATGGTTTTCAGGATTTTGCTACAGAGCCAGTTTAAAGATAAAAAAGCACAGAATGCGAGTTTATGTGTGCAAATGATTATTTCTAACTCAGAAACGGTGAATTTCAGGGGCAATCTGAACAGTCACGGCACAGTGCTCAATAGTGACACCTGATTACCCGTATTGCCCAGTCAATGATATAGGGGAAGTGTTGATATTGGCCGCAAACAAGATAACGCACAGGGATTAAGCGCATGCTGGGTCATCGACCAACAATCGGATATATGCACCTTGATGATCTGTTAAGGAGGGGCAGCCATGACAAAAATACCGACTAACCGTATCGATCAGCTCAAGGATGCACTCGATGCAGGTAAGATTGATCAGACGACATTTGCCATAGCTGCTGCAGCCATAAGCACGCCAAGGCAGGACAACCTATCCATCGGAACTCAAGGTGCTGCCATCAATGGTGACAACTCCGGTGCCATCAACACCGGTCGGCAACTCACCACAACCGGGGCTGAGCGGGTTGTTTATGCCGAACAAGGGGCAACCATCGTCATTGGTGATGCCCCTGTTGCGATGACGGCGGTAGAGTGTGGCAGCGTACTTGGGCGATATCTGCAGCACCTCATCAGCCAGAATCGTTATTTGCAACTGCAGGGTATTCGCTCCGGCGGCAAACTGGTCAACATTGAACTCGATCGCATCTACATCACCCTGCGTACCACACGCCAACGTACGCATCAGGATGAGGAGTCCGATTGGTTAAAGAGGGAGCAGTTGCTGGCACCTGGGGAGGCACACCGTGAAAACGGCGATACACCTCGAACCGATACTACCAACATCACCGTAAATGAGGCACTGACTGATCACAAACGTCTGGTTGTGCTCGGTGACCCTGGTAGCGGCAAGACCACGTTGCTGCGCTATCTGGCGCTGCTTTACGCCCGTGACCTTGCCGAGAAGGTGCAGCAAGTGCAGGAAAAACTTGGTCTGGCCGACAGTGGGGTGTTGCCGATTCCCCTCGCGCTACGACAGATCGGGCGCTATCTGAAAGAGCACCACCTGAATGACGATGGTACCGATGGCCATGCCATCCTGTTGCAGTTTCTGGTGCAGTCTCTAAAGAACGAACGCATAGAGATAACAGCAGACTTCTTTGATGACTGGCTGACAAAGGGCCACGCCATCGTTGTCCTTGACGGTTTGGATGAAGTGGCGGACCCGCTACTGCGCAGGCGCGTCTCCCGTCTGGTGGATGCCTTTTGTCGCGCCTACCCCGACTGCCGCTATGTTGTTACCAGCCGTATCGTTGGTTACACCGATGCATCACAGCTGACCGAAGGGTTCGCCACGACCAGGGTGTGCGACTTCACCATGGGCGATGTCAGGGCGTTCCTGTCGCAATGGCATCGGCTGGTGGCGGTTGGACAGATGGGGGCAGGAGAGACCGCCAATGTCGCCGCTGCCAAACAGACTGAACAATTGTTGGATTCCATCGAAAAGAGCGACCGCGTACGCGAACTGGCCATCAATCCACTGATGCTTACCGTTATTGCCCTTATTCACCGCGACCGTGTCAAACTGCCGGATCGCCGTGCCGAACTGTACCATGAAGCGGTTGAGGTGCTGTTGGGCAAGTGGGACGAAGCGCGGGGCGTGCAGGAGTCATTCGTTATAGATGACCGTCAGTTCGATATCAGCGACAGGCGGTTAGTACTGCAACATCTGGCGCTGGTCATGCATGAGCAGGATCTGAAAGAGATCGATGCTGAGCCACTAAGCAAAATTCTCGCACGCCAACTGAGTGATTCCGTGACCGATCCCAAGGCGCTGGATGCGGCCGTTGAACGCTTTCTCAATGTCATCCAGGAGCGTACCGGGCTATTGATCGCACGCGCCGAAGGTGCCTATGCATTCTCACACCTGACCTTTCAGGAGTACCTGGCGGCGTTGTGTATCGCCGGACGTGATGATTATGTGGAGTACACCCTGACCCACACCGCTGAGGAGTGGTGGCGGGAGGTTATTCTGCTGGAAGCGGGCTACCTGAGCACTCAGAGCAAGGAGAGAACCACGCGCCTGATCCGCTCCATCGCCGATTCAAAGGGTGAGCCTGCCCCTTATCACAATCTCGTCCTGGCAGCGGAATGCGTGCGCGATGCAGGAGCGAACCGTATTGTCGGTGACCTGGAGAGCGAACTGCGTAACCGTCTGCAGTGTGAACTGCAGACCCCTGTTGCGCGTGGGCGATTGGCCACGATTCAAACGTTTTTCAAGCGTGGTATCAGCGCCGGGGCTGCCACTGAACGGCGCATCGCGGCGGCCGAGGCTCTGGGTCAGATCGGCGGCAGTCAATACTGGTGTTTGCCTCACGGTGAGCCGGAATGGGTATCCATCCCCGGTGGAAAGTTTGTCATGGGTGAGGGCAGCGAAGAGCACTCTGTCTATCTGCCGGACTACGCCATCTCCCGGGTGCCGGTTACCAATGCTCAGTACCAGTTGTTTGTAGAGGCGGCCGAACATGAACCACCGGAGCATTGGAATGGCAAGCGTACGCCACGTGGCAAAGAGGCCCATCCAGTGAGTCATATCGGCTTTCATGATGCGGTGGCCTATTGTCATTGGCTGAGCAGGGTAGCAGACAGACTGATCACTCTGCCCAGTGAGGCGGAGTGGGAAAAGGCCGCACGCGGTAGTGACGATACCCGCCAGTATCCCTGGGGTGATGCATTCGATGCAACCCGCTGCAATACAGGTGAGTCAGGATTTGGTGGTACAACGCCAACCGGTATCTTTTTGAATGGAGCAAGCCCCTATGGTTGCCTGGATATGAGCGGTAATGTCTGGGAGTGGACCCGTAGCCTGTGGGGGACGGGTTGGGAAAAGCCAAAGTTTGTTTATCCCTATGATCCTGAAAATGCTAAAAGGGAAAATCTGGATGCTGGTGATGAGGTACTGCGTGTCGTGCGCGGCGGCTCGTGGTACCACCTTCGGGGCTACGCTCGCTGTGCCGCTCGCGTCAGGAATCGACCCGATCTTCGGCACTACTATCTGGGTTTTCGTGTGGTGTTGCGTTCCCCCCCTGTTGAGTAACTCGGTGCTCTGGGTCTCTGACCTCTGTTACTCTGATCACTCCGTCTCTGGAGGGGGTGTGGGGGAGACTTCCCCCACCGCCGTAGGCGCTGTTTACTCGCACAGACTGCCTTTGCCGGAAATTGGGTGAGTGGAAAACAGATGCTCGCGTAGCCCCCAGGTGTCGGCGTAGCGTACATGGTTGATCCAGCCTTGCACACCTGCATCCAGTTCAGCAAATGTAATACGGCCCGACTGGTAGGCGTCTAAATTCAGCTTCAGCCTGCGGGTAAACGCCACGGCGTTGCGGCGCTTGAGCCGGCGGTGGGTGGGGTAGACGACAAAACCCAGCCACGGGATGCCGCAGCGCGTAGGCACAACCTGCGACTGTGCTTCGTGTATCGTCAACCGCTCTTGAGCCATGCGAGTAACTATCTTCTGTTTCCATACCCACAGCCTGCGCTTGTCGTTGCTGAACAGCACAAAATCATCAACGTACCGCAAATATGCCCTGCACCCCAGTTCGCGTTGAACGAACCAATCGAAATCGTTCAGGTAGACATTGGACCAGAATTGCGAGGTGAGGTTGCCTATGGGCAAGCCCCGTGGACGCAACTTGGCTAATAGATCATCACCGGGGAAGTAGACGGGTGTGTACTCATCTGTGAGCACGCCCGCGCCGCCGGTGAGAATGGCATCAACGAGCCACAACACATCCTCATCGGGGATTAAGCGTGATATCTTGGCACGCAGTATAGTGTGATCCAGCGACGGAAAATGCTGTACGACATCACAGCGTAGTGCGTAGCGATACTGTTGTGTCCACTTTTGTAGTCGGTCTATGGCTCGATGCGTCCCTTTACCGGAGCGATTGGCATAGCTGTGGGTGACGAAACCCGCTTCGAACATAGGTTCGATAATTTGGCACAGTGCATGATGGACAACACGATCAGGAAACGGAGCGGCACTGATTTTACGCCGCTTGGGTTCGTGAATGAAAAAGTTGCAATAGGCACCGGGTCGGTACGCTTTGGAACGGAGATCGCTTTGCAGCGTGATCAATTTGTCAGCAACCTGATGCTCGAAGCCAGCGGCACTGGGGCGTCTGCGCTTGCCCCTGGCCGCCAGACGATAGGCAAGCCACATGTTGTCCCAGACGGTAATATCATCGAACATAACGCTCATTTTATTTTTTTGTTACCTTTTTCCGCTATGTCAAAAACTAAAGAGTTGGTGATATTCACCCAAACCTATGATTTGCTGAGTTGGTTATTACCGCAGTGTGAGCGGTTTCCAAAGAGTCAGCGTTTCGTTATTACACAACGTCTGCAGGGTGCGGCACTGGATTTTCATGAGTCGATATTTGATGCCAATGCCCACTTCAGCACGGCGCGGTTGTCACACCTTCAGACGGCAGATGCACACTTGAATAAACTGCGGCTGTATCTAAGGCTCTCACACCAGAGGGGATGGTTGAGCCTTGGTCAATATGAGCATGTGAGCCGCATGGTCGTCAACATAGGAAAACTGTTAGGCGGCTGGATCAAGCAAACCCGTGGAGCAGATGTCACCCGCAGCAGGCGACGAGGCGGATAATCGATACAGAGTGAAAAAAGTGGAGCGAGCCATGGTGGGCGCAACGGCCTGACCATGGCTCAGTTTGTCTATATGTCCGGTACGGGCGATGCCCCGAATCGCCTTGGTTGTACGCGGGCCAGACCTGTCCGGCGCTGTTCTTCTTCCTTCACCTCGGCAGATAAACCCATGATTAGAGGGTCGATCTGCATCTCCGGAACACGACCAGGCCGGATAACCTGTCGCGTCGTCCCGCCCGAAGGCGCGACCAGAAGAAGGGGTGGAAGAACGTGGGTGGAACGCAACACCACACGAAAACCCAGATTGTTGTTCCGATTATCGGGTTGATTCCTGTTGCGATAGGCACAGCGAGCGTTGTCTCGATGGTTGTTCCACGAGCCGCCGCGCACGACCTCTCCAGACCGCCTGACCGGATGTCACCATCCGGTGAGTCCATGGTAACGTAAAATTTAAATTTTTTCCCGGCGGGGGAAGTCTCCCCCACGCCCCCTCCAGAGTCGGAGTGATCAGAGTAACAGAGATCAGAGAACCAGAGTACAGAGTGACTCAACAGGGGGGGAACGCAACACCACACGAAAACCCAGATTGCTGCTCCGACCACCGGGACGAATCCTGCTGCGATAGGCACAGCGAGCGTCGCCTCGAAGGTCGTGCCACGAGCCGCCGCGCACGACACGCCGCACCTCACTACCGGCATCCAGGTTTTCCCGTTGGCTATTACCAGGGTCATAGGGATAGGCAAACTCTGGCTTTTTCCAACCCGTCCCCCACAGGCTACGGGTCCACTCCCAAACATTGCCACTCATATCGTAGAGGCCAAAGCCGTTGGCGGGGAAGCAGCCAACGGTGGAGGTGTCTTTAATCCCGGTTTCGTTATAGTTTCCTCTGTTTGGATCAGGTGGGTCACCCCAGGAGAAGATGGCTTCCCCTTGGCCGCCCCGTGCGGCTCTCTCCCACTCCAGTTCACTGGGCAGGGCGATACGCCAGCCACCATCGCGCACAAGCCTGGCCAGTTCACTCTGATCAAGGGCAGGGGAGTGACAGAGTTCGCTGTTGAGCCAGTTGCAGTAGGCCTGGGCTTCTCGCTGGCTTATCCAGCGCACGGGCCGGTTGCCCGGATCACTCAGGGCATCCTGATCTTTTAACGAGTACTTCGCTGCCTCGACGAAGGTTCTGAACTGGGCAACGGTGACGGGATAGCGGGCAATATAAAAAGGTGGTGTGGGGGTGGGGTCATCATTGATCTCGAAATCATCTACTTCATAACCTGTAGCCTTAGAGACTCTCTCCATATCCTCCTTGCGAGTGCCGATACGGTAGTGCGGATCGGCGGGAATATGCACGAAACCTAGCAGGTCATCTGCTGGCAGGTGATGGCGTTGTGGATCAAATCGTGGATCATCCAATCTGGCCAAGGTGTCACCCGCACGGGCGCGCAGAGTCGGCCTGGATTGCCTCACACTATCCCTGTCCCTTAACAGACTCACAATACGCCTGGCACATTTACCCCGAATGGTTTCTCCGCTTTCGCGCCACTCCAGCACCGCTGTGCCGGCCAGTTCGGCGGCGGAGAAGCGGGTATTCGGCGCTGTGCCCGAGTGCATCAGCAGGTTGAGAAATTCATTTGCCGGCTTTGCGTTGGTGGCCATATAGCCGACAAGCAACAGGATCGGTTCACGCCACCAGGGATCATCCAGCCGTTCACTGAGATAGGTGAGGATGGCGTCACGGCCCGCCCCACCTGTGATCACATGCAGGTAACGCGCCACCAGAAACTCCTGGAAGGCCAGGTGAATGAATCGATAGACACCTTCGCGCTCTTCCAGAACGCTACCCCGTTGGCGAGCGTGAGAGAGAAAACCTTCAATGTGTGGAATAAATTCCGGCTCCTCCCGTAGCACGTTTTGCAGACTGGATTCTTCCATCTCCCGGCCCTGATCACGCCCTTTTTGGTGCATGTGCAGTGCGAGATGCTGCGCCATGTCGCGGTAGAGTTTCCAGTCCGTCGATAGTTCACTGATATCGCGCTCTTCATGCCCATAGTCCACCTGCAACAAGGCATTGATGGCCTTGTCGAAAAGTTCGGCACGTTCGTCAGGTAGTGTGCGGTTGTTTACATGTACGATCAGCAGTAATCGCACCATCAGCGGGCTGTCGATCAATGCGTGGGTATCTGCCCCCTGGCGTGCCCTACGCTCTTTCTCTAACCTTGTGATTCCCTGTAACAGGTCACCGATACGATCATTGCGCCGGGCTGCATCATGGGGGTGAATACAGGCGTATGCCTGTTGCACCATGGGCGTAATGTGCTGATCGAAGTCGAGGGGTTGGACGGTAATCTCTCTAAAGTTTGCCCCCAATGCGGTGCGGCCGTTACGGTAAGCGATGGTGCGGCAGGTGACAACCACACGCATCTCCTTACGACCACACACCAGGTCTTCTACCGATTGGCGCACCTCGGCACGCTCATCCTCGTTTGCCACCTCATCCAGGCCGTCCAGTAGCAGGATCACATTTTGGCCATCCTTGAGCAGTCGCTGAAAGAAATCGATGGGCAGATCAAAACCTGCCTCCTTGTTGATCAAGTGATGGGAGATAAAGTGGGTGAGGGTGCGTTGTTGTGCCTCCGAGTGGCCGGGCAAGTTACGACGATAGCGGGCGAAAGAGGCGAGTGGTACAAAGATCGGCAGCGGCAACACGTTGGGATCGACGGTCAGGCCGAGTCGTGACTTTACCGGTTCGGCCTGGCTATTGAGTAATGATGAGGACAATGCCCAGGCCATGTGAAGGAGGACGGTGGTTTTACCGGAACCCGGACCGCCGATGATCACGAGGTGATTGTCGAGTTCAAGCACCTGATTCAAGGCGATATCCCTCTCCCGGGTGTTTGTGTCTGCGCCATCCATCTCTTTAAGGTCATTGTGTGATGGTTGATGGCCACCAGGTATCGGGTTGTCTTCAATACGTGGCATCGGTCTGACGTGTAGTGGTACGTAAGCCCTTTCCAACGGCAACCTCACCACGGCTGCCCCACCGGCACGCTCTATGCCGCGTAGCTCTATACTCGCTGTCTGATCCTGCAGCCAGAGAAGGTATCGGCTTATCCTTTGCGCTATAGCCTCCTTGCTTAGCGGTGTATCAGTGGCAGCGCGGTAGTTGATGACGATCTGTGTGCCGGTGTTGATACTGCCTGAGTTGGGTCCTTCTACCCTTGTGCTGCGTTCACCCATAGCGATACTCCCTGACGACTCCGGATGAGCGGTTTCAAGCTCAGCTATCCGGCGCTTTAGGGCTTCAATATCATTCGGATCGATAGGGTCAGGTGCCATGGAAACGCCTCAGTCTGTTTTTAGTTTATCCAGTACGTATTTTGTCACCGGGCCGACGATGCCGCTGAGAATCGGTGTGGCGAACATTTTTATAACGGCACCGACTGCACCCGGCACCCTATCCACTAGGCCATCAATGATCTTGGCCATCCTGCCGTCGTCGGACTGTTCGGCTTTGGCAATCTCAGTCTTGAGTGCATCTGTTTGCTCTATGGCTGTGGTTTGCTGGTCGGGTGGGAGCTGTTGGGTGATGAGTGCCAGCAGGGGGGCGAACAGTGACTCTAGCTCCCCTGACGAAATGCCGTGGGTTATGTTGTCGCGGCCGATAAAGTCACCCCCCCCTGTGTCGACACCGCCATCAATGTAGGTACCGCCACCGGTATTGATGTTTGTCTGTGTGCCCGTGTTGATGTCGCCACTGTTTGATCCACCCACGAGGACAGCACCCGCACCGAGTGCCACTGCATCTGGCCCTTGGGCTATAGTGCCATCACCTGTGAGGTCTGTCTGGTTGACAGTTTTTCCAATGGCGTTGGTTGTCTTTCTGGTTGGCATAGGGTCTGTTTCCTGTCCGTTAATAGTGTTGTGCATCAATTGCGCCTGGGCGATCCAGTTGTCTTGAGCGATACGGTTTGCGTAGTGTCCAAGCTGATGGGTGATGCGATCGATACCGCTCTCTTCCAGCCCGGCAAGATCAGAAATCGTGTTGATGCCCATTCGCCGTAATACCCTTGCCATCGCTGTACCGAGACCGTCGATGCGATTCAGGTTCTCTTCCGGGGGGATAACAAAATCCTGTGGTTGCTGCTTTGATAATGAGTGCTCGATTGTACGCTGGGGTAACTTCACATCTTGTGCCAATTGGGCGATGTCAATCTGATGTCCGAATTGCACCGCATTTTCAAGTGCATCTTCGACGTAGTGGTCGACCCAATTGGCTTCCTCTTTGATCTCCCTGGTATCGAGAAAAAGAGATTGCTTGGATGCCCTGGATGTTTTGTGTGCAGGTGTCCAGCTCGACCATGGAAGGTCTACGTGCTGATTTGTGGCGACAGTGTCGAGCAGGCTACCTTCGGGTACAGCATCACTATTCTTGGCAGCGAACGCCAGCACGGCTTCGAGGCCAGCTCGCAACATGGGTGGCTGCTCGATAACGAGCTGTGGCGGGGTTGTGTTGAGACGTTGTGCTGCGAGAATTTTAAGAGCCGAAATATCCGGTGAATCAGGCAGCAGATAATCCAAATTATCAATTACAATATCGATCAGGTTTGGATCAATTTTTTTGCCTAGTAAAAGTATATGTGCACCGATAAGACCGAGCATGGGGTGGTCAAACTTGCCATGTAGCAAGATCTGCATCATCCCTTGTGGCAGCAGGTTTCTCCCGATCTGCAAGCCTTTTAGTGCGGTATCAAATGCTTGGGTCTCCTTATCGTCTGGATTGAATGGCTTGGAGACATTGTCGAGCAGCAGAGAGGCCGTGTCGAAAAGCAGCCGCTCATGGAACATGACGAAAAATTGTGTGCTCAAATTCTGGAATACATAGAGGGGTAGTTCGCGTGGATCATGACCACCGTAGGTCAAGAGGTAGAGCCCTGGAGTAGCGGGGGCCGAGAAGGCGAGCCAACCATCTTTATTAGATTCGGTCTCTTCCTGTGAAAAGTCAGTCACCAATTCACCCGCGGCACTGCTAAGCGATAAGTGCTCTGTCAGTGACTGCCCTTGGTAGCTGCTACGCTCACGGGAACGTATAAAGATAAACAGGCGTCCCTGTGGGTTATCACCGATGGGTGCCCTAGTGTTATTTACACTCCAGTGTGCGCTGGTATAACTGTAGTACTCATGTGCGGCTACCGTATCAAAGCTGGGTATAGCTGAACTCCGGAGAGGCTCTTGTAGCTGTACACTCTTGGCCTCACGAAGCTTGATTGATGTCTCATCCTGATGACCAGCCCGTGAGATACGGGCTGTATATATTCCACGAGGCATATCGCCGGCCACCGACCCTTCACCTGATAGCACCATTTTGTCCCATGCATCGAAAACCTGGATATGAGACTCTCCAGAAGGTGTGCCGTTGCGTTGCACTGCCTCGATACTTAGTGGGATCGTTGGCCCCGAATGTTTTCTAGAACTCGACATCAATCTCTCCTGTCGATTCGTTTAGCTCCAGTACCATTTCTTCGCCTGTATGTAGATCTGTCAGCAGGTGTCTGGCCATCTCCAGGGTCTCCTCCCAAGGCTCTGCCCCTGGTGGTCCATCGCGAATGATGTCGAGGTTGGGATCTTCCAGGCGGATTGGACCTATTCGATCGGGTCGGAAATGTATAGTGGTTTCCACGGAGGTTACTTGAGGTGCCGAGCCGAACCACAACTCGTCATCCTCACCTGTCAGGAAGCCGCGAATCTCGAATACCGGATTTTGCACATGGCCGCTTCGGCTGGCTATTCTTGGTACCACCTTCTTGAGGTAGCTCGCCAGTTTGCCTGCACTTACCCCACCTGTATCGCTTGCGGCAGCACCTTTCAGGGCTGTAATCAGTGCGCGAGTAAAATGTCCACGCACTATCGGCTCATCATTGTCACTCTCCTCCTGTGCCTCTTCATTATCTTGCCCTGGGAGGTCGGCCTCGTGTGCGGCGGTCTGAAATTCGGTTGCGTGGGCGATAAAAACACGCACTTCTCCTGCCACTGGAACCGGGCAGGTGAGCTCACTCTCCTGCCCTTTGGCTCCCACCTTGCGCGTTCGGCAGCAATCCATCAGGATGACGACTTCCTCAAAATTCATACAGCGAATTACGAGGTCAAGGTACTTGCGAAAACTGATAGCGGCAGCCTGGCGGTTGATTTCCCAATTGGCCATGCATAGTGCAACATCATTGTGTGTCTGCGTCTGACCGTGACCACTGAAGTAGAGGTAGAATCGGCGACCGCCACCCAGACCCTTGGACATATTCCATATCTGTTGGAAAGCAGCATCGATACGATATTTCTGTGGTTGAGGTGGGTCGACCGTCTCGACAGATGAACGGATGAGCTTGCAGTGGTCGGGTTTTAGACCGCCGCCAAACTCTGCGTCGAGAAGCCAGTCAGCAAATTCTTCCGCATCACCAATCGCGCCACGCAGTGGACGGCCATTGCTGCCGTAGTTAGGGTAGTCGTTAATGCCGACGACCAGTGCGAAGTCATGCTCATTTTCAGCCATGGTGTTGCTCAGTCTATCAGCAGTGCTTTTAAGCTTTGGCGTGTGGTGGGGTCGTCATCAAACCCCCCGTGAGATGTCGATTCCGAGTTCAATCCGGGAGGTGCATCGGTTGTCTGCGACAGCACCAGTTGGTTGAGTCCTGCAGCATTCACAAATTGATGCACCTCCATATGTGTGGCATCGTTGTATGGTTTTTCGCCTCGTAGCTGCAGTTCAAGCCCGGCGATCACCTTATCTACCTCATCCTCAAGTACCCCTGAGATGAAATACAATAGAGAGCGTGTGTAAACCTTCGGCACCAGCTCATCTCTCGTTTCAAGATCATTCTGCATGGTGAACATGCGAAAGTGCTCGTACTCATCAGGATGTGCAACGATCTCCTTGCGGAACAAATTCTGTGTGCACGCCGGGGCAAGGAACGAGATATTGCGTATTTTCAATCCAGGGAAACTCGCCCTTGCTGTACGCTGCATATGGCAGATGGCGATAGAGCCTGCGCTGTGGCCTACAAGGTCGATGATGAAGTCAGGATTCGCTTGTTGGTGTGCAGTGAGTTTTTCGAGGAAATAACGCCCAGGATGGTCATCGTCTCCCAGGGGCAACGTATTCTCGTCCCACATGGAATCAGCAATCTCCTTCATGCCACTCCATACCCACTTGCCGAGGTCGGCGAGGTAGAGTTGCCGTAGCGTCTCCTCGACGATAGTTGGATAGAAACCGTGGTCGCGTTTACGTATGAAGCGCTTGATGACACGGTAGACGATTTTGGTGATATGGATAGCGAGTGTGCCAGTGCTGATCAGCCCCTTCTGTTGCTGACCGCTGCCAGCTTTGAATTCCGAGGTAAGCAGATCAGTTATTGGTGGTTCTGTCTCCAGGATACTATCGATCTCTGCATCGTCCGCAAGGTCAAGTTCCACTTCTGCCTGGATCTCAGACTCGATGGCGTCGAGTTCCGCCTCGTCCAGTACACCTGCTGCACCTCTTGCACCGGCATCAAACCGATCGAACGCTTGCGTCCGGGCAAGTTCGGCTTCGATCTCTCTGATCGACATCTCTTCGCCAGATCCCTTGTCACCGATCCCGCCTCCGAGTTTACTGGCAGCACGGCGTATGACGTACTTAACAACCTTCTGAAAGAGTTTGGTGTCTGCGAGGGATGACAGGTTGCGTGAGACAGTTTCGATAAAACCCGCCTCCCAAATGAATGTCACCGGGTGGGCAACGTCATGGTACAGCGTGTGCATTGAGCGCGATATGGCCTCACCTTTACCCTCGTTGACAAGACCACCGTGAAAATGCACAACCAGTTTTGATGCTTGTGAATCAGTCAGATGTTGAAATATCGCGTCTATGTCAGACGGCTTGGTATGGAGGTTTCCACTCTTTTTGAAGGTGCCGTGTGATCCGACATTGATGTGGTTAAGCTTGCTGTAGTTTGCCATGTATCCTCCCTGACTTTGTTTAGTGTCATCGACTGTCTCAGACGGCAGTTAGTACTTATTAGTACTTCAAGAAACAATACTACACTGATGAGGTGTAGACCAGCACACGCAGTGTCGGCCGGTATAACCTCATGTGATAGGGTCAAGAAATAGCCATACCGCAGTGTTTACTGACGGATTTTAGGGGCAATCTGAACAGTTACGGCATAGTGCTGGATAGTTGCGATCAGTAGAAGTTATGTAATCTCCGGATTGAGCGGAGGTAATTTTTCTTGCCTGCGCGAGGGTGCGGTGGCTGCTCTGTTTCGCCGCAGCCGCACTGGGTTCAGTTCTCTTCTGAAATGCCGCTTCCATGTGGTGAAATCGATTTCACTACCGTTGCAGACGGCGGATTGGCCCCAGCCAGGTGATAAACTCCATGATTCTGAGGAAGCCGCGAAACACGAAGGCAGACAGCTCTTGTTCAGCTTCTTTGGCGAAACCCCTGCTGTGCGACCAGGTGAAAAGCCACCAGCCACCAATGGCGGCAGTGATAGTGATCAGGAAGAGCCAGATGGGGGGAGAGGAAGAGCGGTTACCGAGCCTTTTGTCCCACCTTCTGTTTTCGTCACTGCTGCCTCCACCCACCAGCAGTTGTTGCATTGTCGGGTTGCCGCTCTCCTTTCGGTGAGTGTCAAAATGGTGACAACTCCGACCCCGAAGGAATATAACCGGCTGTACCAAAATCCTGACAACCACAGTTATGGTGGAACAGAGGTATTGTAGGAGCGAACTTGTTCGCGATGGACTACGAAAC
>JBEVXT010000457.1:0-1870 GCA_040505955.1 Sedimenticola sp.
GTGGGCTGCAACAGCACCAGATCCTGCTTACCCTCAGGACCGGGAATTCTGTGCTTATCCAACGCCTCCATGGATCCTGCGTTGAAGGCTTCCCATAGACCGGCGAAAGCGGATTTATCATTCAGCACCTCTCTGGTGAGACGAATCAATCGAATCCAGGTACCGCTGTTGTAGTAGAAACCGTTGCGTCTGGGCAGTGCTCTTCGCAGGTGGGTGTGGCCCGCCACCAGATAATCAACGCCACCACCCACACTCTCATCCAACTCTTTGAAGGTCTCATCTTGATGATCAAGATTGAAGGCTGGACTATCGGCAATCAGGCACTGCAGTGCTTTTCGCAACAGCTCCTCCCGGGTCAGTGAACCAACGTATTTTTTCCACCAGTCGCCAATACCGAGCATCTCCCCTGCTGCCAGATCGTCCATTTCATAATCATCGAGACCTGCTTGTTCATAGGCGGTGAGCAGCAGTTGTGAACGGTAGTCATCGCCTCTCTCCGAAACCAAATTCCCATCTGCAAGGATGCGCTCCAATTCTGCAAAAGGAGCCCCTTCCTGAGGAGAGTCTGACATCAGCTCTTCCTCCGCCGCCAGAAAACCGGCACTGCGCCGAATTTTATCCTTGGTAAGCTGCCCCATCACCCGGGTCAGTTTGGCCATGATGTGAAGATTCTCTATGTCGGGTTTCAGCGCCACAATAGTCGGCAACACCCCCTCCACCTCGGGCTTGAGCAGATCGACCATGGGATAGTCCTTTTTGATCCTGTTCATCACGCTTATCACCAGGCGGGTGCCGGCATTGGCATCCCACTCCGGTGGCTCCATGGTTCTGTTGAGGGCGCGCCCCAGCTGAATCAGCGCCAGGTGATCAACCACATTCCAGTTGTCCACCTCGTTGCCGTGCATACAGAGCACCCGCTTGTCACCCACCAGGCAGGTGAAACCGGTACCGTCGAGGTGCAGCTGGACACGCCCACGGGCCTGCTCATCCACGGCCAGATTTTCCAGTAGCCACTGTCGTACTTCGGGCAGGGCAAGCTCCACATCATGGTTACCCAAAACCACGATGAGGTGACAGTGGTCGTGGCCGGTATACTCACGCAGTGCCTGCCAGGACTTTTTAAAAGCGGCATCATTGGTGATACGTTTCAGTTTGTTGATGGCGCCCAGGGGATCCAGATATTTAGCAGGTTTTTCAGCAAGAAAGTCGACAATATCGCCGTTAAGCACCAGACCGGTGCACTGATTCGGGTTTGCGGTGAGCTGGTTTACGGTATTAGCCAGGCACTTCCCCTGGTTAAAAATCTGGAACTGCCCATCCCCACCCAAGTGAAGGTCAGAGACTATGTAAAGCCGGTCAAACTGCATCAGTGACATGATTCACCTCCTTTGATGTTTCCCTGAGAACTTCAAGTTCTCTCTCACGGCAAACGTTTTGCCACTTGTCGAGGTGCCGAATGGATTCCCCGATGCGCGTCTGCTCCATACCGTATAATGGAGTAAACCGGTGTTATTTCTCATTTTTTTTAGGGTAACTATTCAGCTCACCCCTGAAATTCGCCGTTTCTAAGTTACAAAATAATCATTTGCACACATATACTCGCATTTTGTGCCCTTTCATCCTTAAACCGGCTCTGTACCAAAATACTGAAAACCACAGTTATGGTGGAACAGAGGTGTTGTAGGAGTGAACTTGTTCGCGATGGACTACGAAACGTGCTCTTCGCGAACAAGTTCGCTCCTACGTCTGAGTTCCAGATTACCGTGCTGAATAGTTACATTTTAGGGTCTATTTCACAAGCAGTTGACGCGAGACATTAGACAGGCAAACACCGCCATTGTCGGTTACTTGTATACATTCGGTAGTTTCA
>JBEVXT010000458.1:0-1337 GCA_040505955.1 Sedimenticola sp.
TCCATTCTTTCTCTCTATACAATCAAGTTTGGGTGTTGACCGGTTCCGCTTAGGTTGGCTTTGCACATCTATTTTCGGGTTGTCGGCAACTCTGCTTGTAACAGTGGTCGAGTCTCCGGTATTATCCGTCATATCGAACCAACAGAATCCTTTACTTACCGTATGATTATTACAATTAGACATATTAAATTTGGATGTCTCGTGAAACATAAACGCCCCTTCCCTATGAATACCCCCAACCGAATCAATACATGATTTACTCACTAAACAAGGTAAAATTACGTTAAAATGATTGTCAGAGTGCATTAGCACCAACTTAACGTCATGTTCACTGTCCCCTATCAGTGGCGCAAAGTCCAAATGTCCGTGTACAGAGCGTACTTGTATGGTGCAGCGTAGTATGGAAGCTGTTGCCAATATCTGAGCTTCTGTGGCCCACGACCGCAACGAGCCACCCATCTGTTGCTGATCCTCGAGCTGCTTTTCATATTCACCATCGACGTATGGAGAATAATCGTCCACGTGGTCACTCATGTGTGCCCCAATCACCGCCCGGATGGTTGAATGATGTACCTCATGTCCCGTCAGGAAAACACTGACGCATCGGTAGAAGCAGTTCCCGTCCCCTTGAACTTTCACCAAGCACGACGACGACGAGTCCGCCATGTCAAGCGTTGTCGGTGGCGTGTAACCTGGTTGCAGACCAAAACTAGCCTGCATCACTCGCCGCGTGTCATCTGACATGGATGGTAACACCTCAAGTTTGGATCGATCACTGATTGCGTTTCCACCGGATACAGGTCGCCTACCAGTACTGACAACTCTCCGAACTTTAGTGCGTTTCAACGCGCGCATTTTTTTCAATTTCTTTTGGGAAAACTTTTTCTTCCAATTTGTCTCCAAAGATACAATTTCCGGTTGTTTGCCGAACATGTTTTCATGATGAGCGATGTTACCAGCTAGCACTGTTAATTTTTCACGGGCCGCCTGAGCCGCTAATGTCATTAAGTTTAACGCGGCATCGTGTTTGACCTTTTCGCACTTCTCTGCAATTTCATCACTATCCCCTATGCATAATCGCCATTTTAATTTGAAGCCGTTCGTAATTATGTTATTGTCAATACAAGCTTGTAAGAAAGAAATATGAGATTCATACCTGGCGGTCTTCTCTACAAGTTTGGCGATGTCTCTGGATCTCCGCCTTCCTGGCATAATTGCCCCAATTGGTGTTGAAGTCATAATATTAAATTCATTCCGCACAATAAATAATAAGCCATTTCATAAACAACTTCAAACACCGAGCTCCGACGTTTCGGCCTTACGGCCTTTATCAAGGT
>JBEVXT010000459.1:0-2166 GCA_040505955.1 Sedimenticola sp.
TAAGCGATTTTCACTTGCCCTGTTCCCCGGCGATTGTGATCGCCCCCTGACCGATTCCGCCGTGCTGGAGACGATGGATGGCATCGATGATGATTCCCCCTGCGTAGCATTGGGCGGTGGTTGCCTGAAGCAGGTGGATGGGCGGTTGGCATCCAATAAAATCGACCGTGAACCCATGGAACTCTGCTTTGAACTGTTTGCCCGGCGGGAGCTGTTGCAACCCTACCTGGACTCCGGCGCCCACCTGGTTACACCCGGAATGCTGGCGCAGTGGCGTCGCAGCTATGAGGGCTGGAAGTTCGAGCCGGAAGAGGGTAGAGCCTTTTTTGGGGAGTCAACCTCGGCGCTGGTGCTGCTGGATACCGGGGTAGATTCTGCTGCCGAAAGCGCTCTGATTGAGATGGCCGATCAGCTTGGCCTGCCGTGGAAGTCTCTGCCGGTAGGATTGGATCACCTGCGGTTACAGCTCTATCGGATCGTTGGCGAGCGGCAGGCGATAAAGGGACAGGAGAGTGAACGGCAGTTGGCCGATTATGCCATGGTGCATGACCTGATCGGGGGGATATCGGCACTTACCACCGAGGCCCAGGTCATTGATCAGGTGTTGGAGCTGTTCTCGATGTTCTGTGCGCCGACCCGTGTCTCCTTTCTCCCCATAGAGAATGGCGAGTCAGGACAGCTACGGCTATCCAAGCCGATCAATGATGAAGAGCTGGAGCCGGAGCGGAATCGGTTGCTTGGTGTGCGGTCAGCCTTTGAACTGGATGACGAGGGGGGAGGATTCCTGATCAATGTGAGCCGGGGCGGTCAGCGGCTGGGGGTGCTCTCGATCCAGGATATCACCTTTAAGAAGTACCGCAGACACTATCTCAACCTATCCCTCACGATTATCCCCGTGATCGCACTGGCGATCAGCAATGCACGTACCTTCCAGCATCAGTTGATGGCTGAAAATAAGGTACGAAAATTGAATGATGAGTTAGAGGCGCGGCTGATTAGTGTCAATGTCTTGAACCGGGAACTGGAGGCCTTCACCTACTCGGTCTCCCACGACCTGCGTGGGCCACTACGGGGGCTGGATGGTTTTAGCCAAATCCTGTTGCGGGATTACGCGGAGCATTTGGATGAACGGGGGCAGCAATACCTTGGCCGGTTATGTGCCAATGCACAACGCATGGGTGAGCTGATTGACGACCTGTTGCGCCTGTCGCGCCTCAGCCGGGCTGAGATTGTATCGACAACGGTGGATCTGAGTGCAATGGTTCGGGAACTGGCAGATGACCTTCAGCATACCAACCATGAACGTGATGTCTTGTTCCATATTGAGGAGGGTGTTGAAGCACAGGGTGATGCCTCATTATTGAAAATGGTACTCGAGAACCTGGTGGGAAACGCCTGGAAATATACCGGAAAGCGTGCGGGTGCAAGGATCGAGTTCAGCTGCCGTGAGCAGGATGGGAAGCGGATCTATTCCGTGCGCGATAATGGTGATGGCTTTGACATGGCCTATGCCAATAAGCTGTTTTTGCCTTTTCAGCGCCTGCACAGTGAAGAGGAGTTTGAAGGGATCGGTATCGGACTGGCCACAGTGCAGCGGATTATCCTACGCCACGGAGGGGAAGTCTGGGCTGAGGCTGAGCCGGGTAAGGGTGCAATCTTCCACTTTACCCTTTAGACTGAACCGCGTTCAATGTGTAAAGGTGGAGTGCTGCATGAAGAAAGACATCCTGCTTATAGAGGATAATCAGGATGATATCGAACTGACTCTGGATGCCTTTCAGCAGGGTGGGAACGCCGATCGGCTCCTGACCTTCAGGGACGGTGTCGATGCATTGGATTACCTCTTTGCCGATAAAGCGCCTGCGCCGATTCCTACCTTGATCCTGCTGGACATCAATCTGCCGCGCAAGAGCGGTCTGGAAGTGTTGACAGAGTTGCGTGAGGAGCCGCGCACCCAACTGATTCCGGTGGTGATGCTCACCTCATCCAACCGTGAGGAGGATCAGATTACGGCCTACAACTCCGGTGCCAACAGTTATGTCTGCAAGCCGCTGGATTTTAACCGTTTCGTCGAAGTGACCGAACAGCTGGTTAGCTACTGGACAAAAACCAATATGGCGCCAAGCAATAGTCCTATTCCCAGTCATGCGTGAGCACAGATTCCCC
>JBEVXT010000460.1:0-2327 GCA_040505955.1 Sedimenticola sp.
AAAACACTTTTTTTTTTCGGAAATTGACCCCGAAACCTGGCTAGAGGACTTGGAAATGATCTAACTAAGAAAATAAGAGGTAGGTTTATGGAAATTGGTCCACAAATAAAAAAATGTATACAGTATTTATAACCGTTAACTTATAACCGTTCGTTTTTTCTGCAGATGTCACCGTGCTTCCCGTGTACGTTCCTGTAGAATGATATTGCACTGTTATGCCGATATAAGACATGTATTTCAACAATTGAAAAGTGAACGTTTATAAGTTTTGTATATTAAGTATGTGTTTGTTCTATGCCGAATAGCGTCCAAGTCTTATGGCGTTTTGACTGTTAGCATGTCCTGTCTGTAAGTTTGCGTCCGTCCGTCCATCTATACGTACTAAATCAGTCGATACACATAGACGATGGTATTCCCAACTTTCAGTTTCCAATACAGAGACTTAAATATCTGTACAAATAGTATCGAGGTGTGTCAAATGTACGTTCACTGTGTATGTACGACATCAATATATTCAACAGTTTAAATTCGCAGAAATTTCCAATGCAAAAACAATTATATAATGAATGAGTTGCACATGCTACATGTATTGGTAAGCTCTGTGATATAATATGCTCTGCACACATGTAATCAAAAGACATGTGGAAGGTACATAATAAAGTTCAGTGGCGTTTTTGTCGAAATAATAAGTAAGGAAAAGGTAAAAAATGACGTGTACATTATATATGCAAGAAAAATACACTTTAGTATGGCATTCAGACATGTTTTTATAATACAAAAAACAACAACAAAAATCTGTTGTTGCAATTTGTTTTGGGCCAAGCCACTTACGTTGCTAACTTGCCTGGACTAATAACTTATTCTTGGTGCTGAGTAGCAAAAGCCCATCTGGGTTTGTAAATTCTGAAATTCTGCTGTTTACACCCTTTTCCGAGTTTCATTCGGTGGAAAATATGTTGCCGACGTGTACAAATTATTTTACTTCTTGTACGTGGTTGTTTCGGATTGTTACAGGTTGGTCTACTCCTGGATTGACCTTTATGAGTTTGGTATTGTTTGTAATAATGTTGAGTCCAATCTGTTTCCCCAGTGTCTGTCTTTGTATGTATATATGTGTCGTTGTGCAAGGAGAGCAATGTCAGCAGCATCTAGTCAATATATTCTATATACAGGATGAAGGGTAGATGAGATAACAGGCATTCCCGCTTTACGACAGCTTGGTGTCAGGTCTTTCACACATATGATTGTTCGCATTGAAGTCGGCGTAGAGCATCCTGATAACGGAATGCATGTTGTCTGAAATCCCATAATGGGATAATATATTCCACAAAGATGGTCTCTGTACATTATGGCATGCTTTGGTAAAGGCGATGGAATTAGCATATACTGTGACATTTCATTCTTTGCTCAATGAAATGTCACAATGTGAAGATATATCATGTTTGCTGTTTGCACAGCAGGTCAACAGTGGTACTTAATATATTGAGAGATAACTTGTGTGTTTATGATCTTGCTTGTCACTGGTAGCAGAATAATTCCTTTCCAGTCACTGAAATCGCCTTTCTTTGAGACCTCCAATTCTCTGGAACAATTTCAGATTTCTCGACCTCCTGTAGTATCGTCGTGAGTACTTTTGGTCTATTTGCTCCTCTGTCTTTCTGTGTGTAGCTTATCTATCCCGGATGAAACCCCATTTTTTAGGTGGACGATGACTCGTCTTCTTACTCCGACCTTTGGCGGCTCTGTGACCATATCGATACTGATTTCTCCTGGTAATATTTCGGCTTCTGGTGGTGGAACCTCTATGTTGACATCAAAAGTGGTCCTTCCAACATTTTAGCTTTTCCTCACCGTTCGTTATAATCCCTCCACCCACGGGTGTGTCAGTTGACTTGTATCCTCATGTCAGTGTCTTGAACATCATGTACAGTATCCCCATGTTGTGCCTTTCAGCTACCATCTCTACTTATGTTGCCAGCTTGTCAATGTAGTTGTCCACCTTTGCTCCTCCTTTGATCCCATCTAGCTGTTGTCACGTTCGCCATGCGATACATTCTTCCTTCTTCCCTTGTCCCATCGTCAGAAGTTGTGGAAGACATATTTTTTCCGCATAACAATCCTCCGGTTTACGTTGAAGATAAACAATTTACATGATGTACATGATGTACAATGTACATGAAATTCCGAATATTGAATGCATTTTACAGTTACTGTTTAATCTCCTAATAAAATAAGTCAAATAGTTATGTCTGTCAGTCGTGTTTCTATGTCAATCACTATGTTATGCTGTGTAGATGCGCAGATGAGCGTAGCAACATAATAGTATG
>JBEVXT010000461.1:0-6449 GCA_040505955.1 Sedimenticola sp.
TTTCGGCATTGCGGGGGCTCTCGGGGCAGGCACAACCTCTTCCGGTAGCGGTACATTTCCACCGTCATAACCCACCGCAGCCACTTCGCACAGCGACCTGCTTGCATTGATACACCCCAGGGGGATAACTACCAGGGTAAGAATAGTGGAGACCAACACACCTGAGGCGAGCGAAATCGCCATCCCCTGGAAGATAGGATCAGTAAGAATCACCCCTGAGCCACAAACCAGGGCCAGTGCGGTAATTATGATTGGGCGTGTACGGGTCTTGCATGACCTGATCACCGCTTCAGTTACCGGTATGCCGCGCTGAATTTCATGGACTGCAAAATCAACCAGTAGTATCGAGTTTCGGACAATGATTCCCGCCAGGGCAATCCATCCGATCATGGAGGTGGCGGTGAATTCTGCACCCAGTATGGCGTGTGCCGGTATGATACCCAGCAGGGTCAATGGAATAGGCGCCATAATCAGTGCGGGGATACGAAAATTACCGAACTCCCACACCACCAGAATATATATCAGCACCAGGGCCACCATAAAGGCCCCACCCATATCCCGGAAAGTCTCGAAAGTAACGGTCCACTCACCCGTCCACTCGATAGAGGTTGTGGTATCGTCTGAAGGCGGACTGAACCAGTGGAAGCCGTCCTTCATCATGCCCCCTTCGTGCAGTTTAACTCCATCCGGGGCCGCATAATCGTGATCTGCCAGTAGATCCTGAACCTGGAACATACCGTAAACCGGAGCTGCCAGTTCGCCACCTACATCGGCGGTGACAAACTCCACTCCGCGCAGGTCTTTGTGGAAAATGATCGCCTCTTCAGCAACACGCTCAAACCTGCCCAGCTCCCGCAGGGGCAGAGCAATGCCACCACTGGATTTCACCGGCAGATCCCCAAGGCGGGTGATCTGGGAGCGCTCCGCCAGGGGCACCTGGATGAGGATATTGACCGGTTCGTGGCCAGCACGCTGTTTCACATCACCCAGCACCACGCCGCCAAGCGCCATGGAGAGATTGCGATTGATGGTATCCACCGATACACCCCGACGCACCGACTTCTCAGTATCAACGTAAAAACGCCAATACTCGTACTGATCGCGCATCAGGTTGTCTACATCCACCAGACTCTGAGTCTGGGCGAACACCTCGGTGAGGTCACGGGCCACCTGCCGACGAATCTCTGCTGTCGGCCCATGGACTTCAGCAACCACTGACTGCAACACCGGTGGTCCCGGCGGCATCTCGACCACTGCCGCTTTGGCGCCGCTACCTTTGATCAGCGGCTGCAACTCCTTGCGCACCTGCACTGCGATCTCGTGACTCTTGCGATCACGTTCGCGCTTGTCCAGCAGTTGTACCTGAACTTCCGCCTGCCAGGGATCCTGACGCAGGTAGTAGTGGCGAACCATACCGTTGAAGTCATAGGGACGGGCGGTACCGGCATAGACCTGCAGGGCCGTCACCTCAGGCAGCTTGCGTATACTGGCAGCAATCCGATGGGCCATATTGGCGGTCACCGGCAGTGCCGTGCCCTCGGGCATATCCAGCACCACCGAGAACTCTGGCTTGTTATCCAGTGGCAGCATCTTTACCACCACCGTCTTGGTGTAGAACATGGAACAGGCGAGGAAAAAGCTGCCCCAGAGCACCACCTTGAATATAATGCGCTTACGGGGATACTCGATCAGTGGCATCAACAATCTACGATAGAGTCCTTCCAGCCACTCCGCTTCCTTGTGCTCACGCCGTTCTGCCGTCTCCAGATAGCTCATTGTCGGACGTAGCGTACGGGAGATCGCCAGCCAGGGGGTGAAGACAAAGGCGGCGAAGAGGGAGATCAGCATTGCCGCTGAGCCCAAGGCAGGAATCGGTGCCATATAGGGGCCCATCATTCCGCTGACAAAACCCATCGGCATCAGGGCGGCAATGACGGTAAAGGTGGCAAGGATGGTGGGATTGCCCACTTCACGAACGGCATCGATCGCCGTCTCTGCATCGGTCTTGCCCTCTTCCAGCCAGCGGCGATAGATATTTTCCACCACCACGATGGCGTCATCCACCAGAATACCGATGGAGAAGATCAGGGCAAATAGGCTGACACGGTCGATGGTGTAACCACCGATCCAGGCGTAGAAGATGGTCATCAACAGCACCACCGGGATCACCATCACAACCACAACGGCAGGCCGTAGCGCCCGAAATGCCGCCAGCACCAGCAGAAAGACGAAGCCGGTAGCAACAAAGAGCTTGAAGATCAGACTATTGACCTTATCGTCGGCGGTCTTGCCATAATCGCGGGTATAACTCACCTCGACATTGGCCGGAATGCGGCTGCCTTTCAAGGCCTCAACCCGCTCGATTACGTCACTGGCAACAGTAACGCCATTGACACCGGGCTTTTTTGCAACCGCAATGGTCACGGCCGGTACGCCAGAGGCGGGGTGCTCAGAGCTGTTCGCCCGACCGGTATAGTAGGCCACCAACTGCTTGGCATCCTCGGGACCTTGAGTCACCCGGGCGACATCATGAACATAGACGGGAACCTCATTATGAGTACCCACCACCAGACGACTGATATCATCCGCGCTCTTGAGAAATGAGCCGGTCATCACATTAAAGTGTGTATTACCGGACTCTATGCCGCCCGCCATCTGCTCACTGTTGGCGGTACGGATGGTGTTGGCCACCTGATCGAGGGTGATACCGTAGCCCGAGAGGCGTTCGGGGAACACTTCAACAGTCACCTGTTCCGCACGACCACCGACCACCTGACCACTGCTGGTGTTGGGAATCTCTTTGATGCTCTGCAACACATCATGAGCCAGCATCCGCAGCTGACCATCATCGACATCCGGCGCGCCATCCTTGTCAAGATCCTTTGACCAGAGGGTGATATTGACCACCGACACATCGTCGATACCCTTGGCTTTTACCAGTGGTGGTGACACCCCCGGCGGTATCTTATCCATGTTGGAGTCGATTTTGTCGTTGACCTTGACCAGGGAAGGCCCCATCTGCTCACCGACATCAAACTCAATGGTGACCATACCCATGCCGCGCTGGGAAGCGGAGTAGACATGTTTAACACCATCGATCTCGCTCATGATCCGCTCCAGCGGTTCAATGGCGAGGTTGGCCACCTGATCGGCGGAAGCGCCGGCATACTGAACAAAGATATCCACCATGGGAACGGATATCTGTGGATCCTCCTGACGCGGCGTCATCGTCAGTCCAAGCAACCCCATCAGCATCATGGAGATGAAGAACAGCGGGGAGAGGGGGGAGTTGATAAAGAAACGCGCGGTCTTTCCGGCTAGCCCCAGATGCTGATCGGACTCCGAAGCAACTACATTCAGATTACTGTTATTCAGATCTTCCTGACTCATCTTCTTCTTGATATATTTCTTGTAGTTTTAGTACGGAGAGGGCATAACGCCGACAGCAACCGTATCAGATACGGTCGGTGGCGCTATTGGCCGCCACCCGAAGTTGACCATCCCGAAGCTACACCGGTACTGGGATTGCGCAGAACACGCTCCCCTTCGCGTAATCCGGAGAGTACGCTGACATAACCATCACTGAGATCCTCTCCCACTCGAATCAGGCGAAGTTCCGGCTGGTCACCCTCCTCCCCCATGACGTAAACCCCGGGCAGACTGCCGTTGTAACGAATGGAAGTGGCCGGAATCACCGGGTAATTTCTTGCCGGTGCAGTGAAATCAGGCACCTTCACTTTGGCGTACATACCGGGAGCGGAGACCCCCTGGGGCAGGTCAAATTTGACCTTTACCGTGTGTCGTTGGGCATCGGCCATGGGGAATATCTGCGCCACACGCACCGGAACCACCTGACTGCCAACATCAAGTTGTGCCTCGAGCATTATCCCCTCGCTAAGCCCGGGACGCAGTCTGGCCGGTACATCCACCATAATCTGCAGATACTCCACATCGGCAAACACCAGCAGGGGCTGTCCCGGCTGCATGGTATCCCCCTCTTCCACATATTTCCTTACGATCACCCCATCGAAAGGAGCCACACTTTGGGCATCCCGCAACTTGGCGTCAATAGCCTCAATCTGTGACCGCGCCCCCATCAGGGCATTTTTGGCCTGCGTGATTTGAACCCCTGATGAGTAGATATCTGCACGCCGCTCAACACCCTGATTGCTGGTGCCTGAAAAGCTCTCCATTGGGCGGGTAAACATTTGATCAAACAGATTGGGTACACCCATGCCACCCATTGCCTTCTTTGACTGGGGGGACCAAAGTTCACGGTTATACTGAACGCCTGCGGCACGCACCTGGGAGTCAGCGGTCGCCCACTGCGACATCGCAGCATTACGCTTGGCCAACAGTTCGGTATCATCCAGCGCCACCAGCAGCGCGCCTTTGTTAAATGAATCACCCTCTCTTCCGGCCAACAGCTTCACTCTTCCAGGCACCTGGGCCGAGAGTGTCACTTCCTTGAAGGGGATGACCGTACCGCCGAGGGAAACAGTAGGAGTGCCGTGTGCCTGCTGTACCGTGAAGTAGTCGCCGCCACCCACCTGTGCCGTTGCTGGCAGCCAAGTGGTAACGACGATACCCGCAGCCAGTGCCAAGGCGTGGATCTTGATTCCCATTTCGTTGTTATCCTACTGAAATTTAAACTACAAATTAAAGCCTGCCATAACGGGCAATACTGCTATGACAGATCGTCGGGAGGTGCCGCCGTATCAGACTGTGGCAAGCTGTAGATTGTGAAGACGAATCCAATCCCCTCCGCTAGAGGTATCAGACGCGCCCCATTACGGAGAAGCTTTTTATGAAAGGCCCGGCCATCCGCGGGTCTTTCAGCATGGATGTATAGTCACCCACTTTGAACTTCATCTTTCCTGAAGTGAACGCCATGCCCAATCCCATCATTCCCGGGGGCTTGCTGATCCACTTTTTCCACTGGGCTTCACTGCAGCGGATGTCCCAACTGAGTGCATCGCCACCGTATGCACCGGCCGATGCCACTTTGCCATTTTCCACCACCAGCATGCCACTTGCCTGATCATCACCATCAAAACCATAGCCAATGATGCTGTTGAAACCGATCGCCTCAAGCGCTCCTGTCAGCTCAGCATCGGCATTCCACTGCTCCATGAAACCCACCATCCAATCTTCGGAAAACAACTCAGCCATTACAACCTCCTCAAACTTATAATATTTAGCCCGTGCCGGATCGCCAAACTCCCCGCCTTGATAGAGAGTCAGAGCAGTTATTAGGCCGACAGTTTATTACCTAGAGTATCCCTTATGGGCTGTGTCAATGCAACAAAACGGAGGTAATAACAGAGGGGCATAGAAGATTATAAGTGATTGCCCAATTTCTTAATTTTCACTTTTTTTCACACTTGAATTCAGCCAAAATCATCTCTTTAAAAATCGATATATAAGCTGGATATTGATGCAAATATGGCACGCTACCCCTACGCTTTGGTTTATTGTCACTCTCCTAATTCATTCGGTCACCCCCTCTCCTCAACAAAACAGCCCCGGCTTCAAACGCCGGACTACCGGATATAATTTCTGCGGGTTAATATAGGTGTTATAAATTGGCTATCACCCTATTTGCAGGAGTAGTACATGAACACCGCTGGAAGGCTAATCGAAGGTCGACTGAAACACCTGGAAACCCATCTCCAGCAGGAGAATCCGGTACTCCTGAATACTGTCCAGAGCTTTAGAAAACTTGATCGGATCGCCTACAAGATGGGGCTGCTGCAAGCAGATGAATCCTACGCCACACAGATCCCCTGGTGGCCGCTGATCTCCATCCTCGGCACCTTCTCCTCGGGAAAATCGACTTTCATTAACCACTACCTGGGATACAAGCTGCAGCGTACGGGCAACCAGGCGGTGGATGATAAGTTTACGGTGATGTGTTACAGCCGGGAAAAGACAGCCCACGCCCTACCCGGTGTCGCCCTCGACTCCGACCCCCGATTCCCCTTCTACCAGATGAGCGACGAGATCGAGCAGGTAGCCGCCGGGGAGGGGCACCGTATTGACGCCTATCTACAGCTTAAGACCTGCCCGAGTGAAACCCTTCGAGGCAAAATACTGATCGACTCACCGGGATTCGATGCTGACTCCCAGCGTACCTCCACCCTGCGTATCACCGATCACATTATCGATCTTTCGGATCTGGTGCTGGTTCTGTTCGATGCCCGCCACCCCGAACCCGGGGCAATGGCCGACACCCTCAACCACTTGGTCAGCAACACCATCGAGCGCCCGGACTCCGGCAAATTCCTCTATATACTAAATCAGATCGACACCACCGCCAGGGAAGACAATCCCGAAGAGGTAGTCGCCGCCTGGCAGCGTGCTCTGGGTGAGCGTGGCCTCACCGCCGGTCGCTTCTACACCATATACAACCCGGATGCCGCCGTACCCATTGATGATGACAATCTCCG
>JBEVXT010000461.1:6549-8976 GCA_040505955.1 Sedimenticola sp.
CCGGGCCAACCGGCCCGGGAGATCATCGCCCGAAGTATCTGTCACTGTGATTTTTCGCCCATTCCTTTAAAGAGATAGCAGATGAGCAACAAAACAGCCCCTGAGGAGATTGCACTCCGCCCGGTCACCGTCCCGCCACACCCTCAGTGGCCGGCACTGGATATGGAAGAGAAAGCAGTTTTGAAGAATCGAATCAAAGCGCTGCTGAAAAAACAGAATGCCGTGCTGGTGGCCCACTACTATACCGACGGCGACCTGCAGGAGTTGGCGGAAGAGACTGGAGGCTGTGTTGCCGATTCACTGGAGATGGCTCGTTTCGGCAGCGAACAGGCAGCCCAAACACTGGTGGTTTGCGGAGTACGCTTTATGGGAGAGACCGCAAAGATTCTCAATCCCGAAAAACGGGTGCTGATGCCCGACCTCGAAGCCACCTGCTCACTGGATGAGGGCTGCCCGGCAGACGAGTTTATCCAGTTCTGTGATCAGCACCCGGATCACACCGTGGTGGTCTATGCCAACACCAGCGCCAGGGTAAAAGCGCGTTCCGACTGGGTGGTCACCTCCGGCATCGCTCTGCCCATCGTCAGACATCTGGCGGAAAAGGGCGAGAAGATCCTCTGGGGTCCGGACAGGCATCTGGGGCACTACGTACAGAAACTGACCGGTGCCGAGATGCTCTTCTGGCAGGGCTCCTGCGTGGTGCACGAGGAGTTCAAGAGCGTGGCGCTGGAACGCCTGCGCCGACTCCACCCCGACGCCGCCGTACTGGTGCACCCCGAATCTCCTGACGCCATCGTTGAGCAGGCGGATGTGGTGGGCTCCACAACCGCCCTGATCAAAGCTGTCACCGAAATGGAGAACAACGAGTTTATCATCGCCACCGATGGCGGCATTTTCCACAAAATGAAGCAGCTGGCACCGGATAAAAACCTGATTGAGGCGCCCACCGCCGGAGAGGGCGCCACCTGCCATAGCTGCGCCCACTGCCCCTGGATGGGAATGAATTCACTTCACAACCTGCTGGAATTATTGGAAAAACTGGACAACGAGATCCACATCGATCCCACAATCAGCGAGCAGGCACTGATACCGATTCAGCGGATGCTCGACTTCGCCAGTGAGCAGGCTATTGGGATGAAAGAGAGAGGAAATGCCTAACCCCAAGGTAGTATTTCAGCAGTGCGAATCAAAACGAATGTAGGAGCGAACTTGTTCGCGATCAGCTCCGGCGCATGCTCTTCGCGAACAAGTTCACTCCTACAGCCAGACACCCCGCTCATCTTTTCGGCTCCTTTTCGAGCAGCTCGGCCAACATCCTCTCCATCCGATCGAGACGTACCTCCATAGCCTCCGAGTGCTCCCGAATCCAGTGCACCTCCCCGGCTTCCCCTTCGCCATGCTCACGATCAAACGCTTCATGCTCCTTCTGCAGCACCTCCAGCACAATACCGATCATCATATTGAGGAAAACAAAAGCCACAATGAAGATAAAACTGAGATAGAAGATCCAGCTCAGCGGATGGACTTCCATGGTTTCATACATCACATCGGTCCAATCTTCAAAGGTTGCGACACGAAACAGGGTAAGCATGGCGATAGAGATATTTCCCCACAAAACCTCATTGATATTGCTAAAGAAGATGCTGCCGATGGCGGCGTAGATGTAGAAGATGATAAACATCAGCAGAGAGACATAACCCATTCGTGGAATGGATTTCAAAAAAGCGTTGAGCATTACCCGCAGCTCGGGGATCACCGAAATCAGGCGCAGAACACGGAAGATACGCAGCAACCGCCCCAGCAGGGCCATCTCACTCTCATCTACGGGAATCAGGCTGGCGGCCACAATGATAAAGTCAAAAAGATTCCAGGCCTTGGTAAAGAAGGTTTTGAGACTCTTCTCAGCCGCCATGCGGATGATGATTTCAAAAAGAAAAAAGAGCGTTACCAGTAGATCGAAAACGCTTAACAGAGTGAGCGCGCTGGGATTGATGGGATAGGTCTTTGCGCCAATCACCAGGGCGGAGAAGATAATCACCCCGATAACAACAAATTCAAACAGTCGGTTATTACGCAGAGAGATAATGCGCCTTTGCAACACGGCTACAGACATAGGGTTGAACCAAAAAATCGAAAGGGCGATTCTACCCCAGCCTGCATTTCTCACCAAATGCGCAGGCACTCCCCCCCGGGGAGCTGGTGATATTAGCCACGAATGAACGCAAACACATGAAGAGAAATCAAGAGTCATAGGTAACTATTCAGCACGGTAATCCGGAACCCAGGCGTAGGAGCGAACTTGTTCGCGAAGAGCATGTTTCGTCGTCCATCGCGAACAAGTTCGCTCCTACAACACCTCTGATCCACCATAACTGAGGTTTTCAGGATTTTGCTACAGAGCCAGCTTAAGGATAAAAAGGCATAAAA
>JBEVXT010000462.1:0-3107 GCA_040505955.1 Sedimenticola sp.
GACGTTACATCGTGCCCATCGTTCCTGATGAGGCGCGCACCTTCGGACTCGACTCCCTCTTCAGATCCGCCGGCATCTACTCCGCCGACGGACAGAACTACACACCAGTAGATCACGACAGCCTGCTCACCTACCGCCAGGCGAAGGATGGGCAGATACTCCATGAGGGGATCTGTGAGATCGGCGCCATCTCCTCCTTTATGGCCGCCGGCAGTGCCTATGCCGTCCACGGCATCCCCACCATCCCGTTCTACTTCTTCTACTCGATGTTCGGCTTTCAGCGCATCGGCGACTCGATCTGGGCCTGCGGCGACATGCTCTGTCGCGGTTTTATGCTCGGCGGCACCGCAGGGCGCACCACTCTCAACGGCGAGGGACTGCAGCACCAGGACGGCCACTCTCAGGTGGTGGCCAACAGCGTACCCAGCATCAAAAGTTACGACCCCGCCTTCGCCTACGAATTGGCGGTGATCATCCGTGACGGCATCCACCGCATGTATCAACTGCAGCAGAATCACTTCTACTACATCACCCTCTATAACGAGAACCACCCGATGCCGGCGGCAGTGAACATTGAATCCATCGAAGAGGGGATAGTGCGCGGCATCTACCGTTACCGGCAGGGGAAAGTTACCCAGTGGCAGGGTCCAAAGGTACACCTGCTGGCAAGCGGTCCCATCATGCAGCAGGCATTGGAAGCCCGGGAACTGCTGGATGAGATGGGCATAGACGCCGATATCTGGAGCGTCACCAGCTACAACGAACTCTACCGCGACGCCATGGAAGCGCAGCGCTGGAACCGGTTACACCCCACAGAAACACCCCACAGCCCCTACCTGAAAGAGGTGATGGCGGATGAGTCCGGTGTGTTCGTTGCCGCCTCCGACTATATGAAGGCGCTGCCCCTCTCCATCGCCCCCTGGATACCCGGGCGCTACCAGGTGCTTGGTACTGACGGTTTCGGTATGAGCGAGGCCCGCCCGGAGCTGCGTGACCACTTCGAGATAGATGCCCGCTTCATCACCCTGACGGCCCTCCACGCGCTGTCCGAGGGGGGAGCGATAGCAGCGCAGCAGGTGGCGGATGCCATCGAGCGCTTTGCCATCAATCCTGAAAAACGCGCCCCCAGCGAGGTATGACGGTGATAACTGAACTACTACTGCCCGACTTGGGCGAGGACATCACCTCCGGCACCGTGATCACTGTTGCAGTTGCGGCAAACGACACCATCACAGCCGGACAAACACTGTTTGAAATCGAGACCGACAAAGTCACCGTCGAGATACCCGCGGAAAGCAACGGCGTTATCCGGCAACTCTATGCACAGCCCGGAGACGAAGTGGCGGTGGGTGACCGGCTTGCCGCCATTGAGTCCGCCGGGGGCGATATTCCACTCACGGCAGCCACCTCCAGCGCAAAGGAGACACCAGCAACCACCGCGGTAATCCAGGAGACGGCAGCCACTCCCCGCCAGGCCGAAGCAGCACTACCACGCCACGACAGACCTGCAAGGAAGCCTACTGCCACAGCTCACTCCGCACCCGCCGGCCCCGCCGCCCGCCGTATGGCAAGAGAGCTGGGCCTCGCTATCCATACCGTTCCCGGCAGCGGCGCCCGGGGGCGTATCTGTAAGCAGGATGTGATCGCCTTTGCCAAGCGGCAACTGCAAGAGGGCAGTGCAGGGAGCAAAAAACCTGAGCCCACGCCACTCCCCGACCTTAGCCGCTTTGGTACATTGGAGAGCACCCCCCTCAGCAATATCCAGCGCGCCACCGCACGCAATATGGCCCGTGCCTGGCAGGAGATCCCCCACGCCTGGATGCAGGAAGAGATCGACATCACCGCACTGGAGCAGCTGCGGCAAGAACTGAAATCAGCACGGGGCGACCAATCCCCTCCCCTCACCATCACCCCGTTTATCATCAAGGCGATGGCCGACGCCATGGCGCAGCATCCCCTCTTCAACGCCACCATCGACCTGACCAATGACCAAATTCTCTACCGTCGCTATAGCGACATAGGTGTGGCGGTGGATACCCCACGCGGGCTGGTGGTACCGGTGATACGCGGTGTCGAAAAACTCTCCCCCGAGGCCATCGCCAGAGAGATTGCGAAGCTGTCGGTGCGGGCGGATCAAAACAGCCTGAAACCCAACGAACTGCAGGGCGCAGGCATCACCCTCTCCAACCTCGGCAACATGGGCCTGAGCAGCATCTACCCCATCATCAACTGGCCCCAATCCTCCATTGTCGGCGTCGCCTCCGCAGGCTGGCGTCAACGGCGTGACCCGGATGGGAGCTGGCGGGAGCGCCTGCTGCTGCCCCTCACCCTCGCCTTCGATCACCGCCTCATCAACGGTGCCGATGCCGCAAGGTTTGTCGCCCAGCTGAAAAATATTCTGGAGAAGCCCTAAGGTTTATTGACTACCGAGTAGGCGGCCATCTCTTAGCGGCCGCCAACTAACTGAGACCATCCTGGTAACTTAAGTTTCGGAGTTCATTACTCCACCTCAACGACAATCGTCAATCTGATGAATGTCATACAACGACTATCCTCCCACCTATAGAAACCACTTTTGATTCACCCAAGGCCCGACCATGAAGATCGCAGTTACTGAAGACGCCCGCAAACAGGCGAAGTTTCCTCACGACCTCTACATGACCAACATGTTTCTCTTCAACATGGTTACCCTCACCCTTACCTTCACTATCGGCGGCGACCCCATACTTCTCTGGTCGGTAGTAGGCTGCATGCTCCTGTCACTTGGGATCACCGGTAATATCCTCAAACGGGCATCTCCCGGCAGCGGTGAGGAGACTCTGTATAGCACCAATAAATCAATATGATGGCCAATAAGAAATCTTGTAACCGTTCACGGGGTATGAATGATGCTGTCACCCAATAGAGAGCAACCCATACGCGTAGTTGAGCGAGCTATTGGATTGTAAGAATCTTAATGGAAAATAGCGGTTAGCAATCGAGTTTATAGAGATGCATCATTCATGGATGCGAATTAAAATGAGTATCGTCACGTAAACCCGGGCAGCAATGATGGCGCAGGTTCATCATGAAAATAGGCATGGACTGCCTGGAGGATGAAGTTGTAC
>JBEVXT010000463.1:0-1523 GCA_040505955.1 Sedimenticola sp.
CGTAAACGGTGCATCCCTGCACCACTACTCCCGCCTACGCGGGAATGACGGGCCTGAAGTGTACGGGGAATTTTCCACCTAAGTTAATGGCATTCAGTGCAGAGAGATAGCTTCCAGGTGGGGCGTAGTGACGTTTTTTAGAAAGCACAGCAGCCGGGATTCTGCGAAGCGATAAATTGAGAATAAAGCACTGTAACTATTCAGTATCCCCGGCTAAGGGGTCTTTTTACCCTACTGAATAGTTACAAAGCACTGTCCTCTATCTATACCAGCCGGTGGGGTACGGTCACTCCAGTGAAAAATGCTTCCAGGCTATCGAGAGCCAGCATTCCCATCCGGGTTCGGGTTGCTTTGGTCGAGGTACCGAGGTGGGGTAGCAAGAACACATTCTCCAGCTCACGGTAACCGGGATGAATAGCCGGTTCTCCGGCATAGACATCAAGCCCGGCTGCTGCAATCCGGCCGGTTTTTAACGCCGCAATCAGGGCCTCATCATCAACCAGATCACCTCGCGCCGAATTCACCACTATTGCCCCTTGGGGTAAAAGTTCAATTGTCCGCGCATTGAGAATTTGTCGGGTCTGCGAATCCGACGGGCAGTGCAGGGAGAGAAAATCACTCACCTCGAAAAGAGATTCAAGGGAGTCATGATAAACCGCCTGGGGAAGGTGCTCTCCCGTCTTTCGCCGAGGCCCGTGGTAATGGATCTCCATGTCAAACCCCCCGGCACGGCGCGCCACCGCTTGGCCGATGCCGCCGAAACCAAGGATGCCGAGGCGGGCGCCATGGACATCCTGTCCTAAAAGCTGGGTCGGACGCCAGCCGATCCATTTGTTATCCCGGATCATTCGTCCGCCCTCGGCGGCACGGCGTGCCGCACCGATCATTAGCAGCAGTGCAATATCCGCAGTGGCCTCCACCACCGCCCCCGGCGTATTGGTTACCGTGATCCCCCTGGCGCGGGCCGCCTCCAGATCGATATGCTCATAGCCTACAGAAAAGGTGGTAATCATGCGTACCGAGTCGGGCAAGCGTGCAATCACATCGGCGCTGAGTTTTTCGGTCACTGTTACCAGAACGGCGTCCACCGACGCCACTGCATGGAGCCAGGATTCGATATCAAAGATATCCTCATCGCTGCCGAATTGGGCGTGAAACAGATCATTGATGCGGTTGCACACTGCGACCGGCAATGGACGTGAGATATAAAGAGACGGCTTGGGCATAATTTTCAGGTGTAGTTGGAGAGTTCTAAATGGTCGATAGGGTCAAGTTTAACAATAACCCTGAAAACCACCACGATGGAGATAAAGTTGCATTTGTAGGAGCGAACTTGTTCGCGATGGACTATGAAATGTGCTCTTCGCGAACAAGTTCCCTCCCAATGCCATTAACTTAGGTGGAAAATTCGTAACTTCTCAATAAACCCGTACCACAGAGGTGCACCGTTTACGGGCCAATGGGTGGAATCCAGAGGCTGGCACTCCGTATCACTGGATACCCGCCTGCGCGGGTATGACGGG
>JBEVXT010000463.1:1623-14334 GCA_040505955.1 Sedimenticola sp.
CGTTTATTTGCCGCCACCATTGACTCATTTTCTTCTACCAGTGGCTGAGCTTCGAGGGTAATCAGTTAACCTCTGTGTTCCTATATCTCTATGGCAGAAAAAACAGACTTGTGATTAGCGGCAATAGAGCAATTCTTCACCACGCTCCAGTCGGCGCAGGTTCTCTGAAACCGCTGCCTGAATGCCCTCTTTGGCGATATCCGTCGCCCCGGCAATATGTGGCGTCGGAAGGATGTTTTGCCGGAAAATGGGATCTTCAGGATTCACCGGCTCCTCCCAGAATACATCAAGACCAGCACCGGCAATACGCTCTTCCACAAGTGCTTTTTCAAGTGCGTCGCGCTCGATAAGTCCGCCGCGACCGAGATTAATCAAACAGGCGCCCGGCTTCATCTGCGTGAAGGCTATCTCACCCATGAGGCAGTGGGTCTCATGTGTGTCGGGGATAGCGAGCACGACATAGTCGGACTCACCGAGCAGGCGTGGCAGATCAACGAGTGTCCCGGCCCAGTCGAGACCGAATTCACCACAAATCGACTGCGGGTTATGCTGCTTGATACCGATCAGGCGAACACCGAATGGCTGCAGGCGGGCCGCAAGCGCCTTGCCTATCCCACCCAGCCCGACCAGTCCTACAGTCTTGCCCTTTAGTGCCTGTCCCATTGGGTTGCCGATACGCCGTTGGCTAAAACTTTCCGCCATACCACGCACATTCCGACCGAGCCCAATCATCAGGTAGATTCCCATTTCAGCCACCGAGTCCGCATTGCCCGATACCTCGCTGGGTACGTTGGCTACCTGGATGTCGAGTTCTGCAGCCGTCGCCAGATCAACCCCTTCGAGCCCAACTCCCACCTGTTGTATGAGCTTCAGTTGCGGTGAGCCTTTCAGATCGGCCGCTGTGACCTGCGTCATGGTTGGAATCAGTACATCGACCCCTTCCAGGGAATTGATTTTGAAATCGCCGGAGGCGATAAAATCATAGTGTGGATTGTCTTCACGCAGACCGGCGAGCAGACCACCCCATGCGCGCTCCGGTGCAGCAAAAAGAATTTTCATTGTCCATTCTCTAATTTGGAACTTGTACTTGTGGAAAGTATTACTATACCAAGCACGATACTCAACAAAGTCCCGCCTCCCCCGGCGGGGTCAGCGCTCACTTAACCATTTCACAGGCGCAGGCAAGTGCCGCTTTGAGGCTACCCAGCTCTGCTTTGCCGCTGCCTGCAAGCTCCAAGGCGGTACCGTGATCCACTGATGTGCGGATGATGGGGAGGCCGAGGGTGATATTGACGGCGCGCCCAAATCCCAGGTGTTTGAGCACCGGCAGCCCCTGGTCGTGATACATCGCCAGTACGGCGTCTGCGCGCTCCAGGAAACGTGGAGTAAAGAGGGTGTCGGCGGGGAGTGGCCCTTCCAGCGCCACTCCTTCCCGCCGTAGCTTCCTCAGTACCGGGGTGATGGTTTCGATCTCCTCCCTTCCCAGGTGGCCCCCTTCACCGGCGTGGGGGTTGAGTCCGCAAACCAGTATGCGTGGATGGTCGATGCCGAAGCGGTTGACCAGATCCTGGTGGAGGATGTGTATCACCTGCTCCAGAGAGTCATGGGTGATGGCGGCGCTGATATCCTTCAGCGGTAGGTGGGTGGTGGCGAGGGCGACCCGCAGACCGGGGCAGGCGAGCATCATCACCGGTGTCCCGCCGGTGATATCAGCGAGGAATTCAGTGTGCCCGGTAAAGGGGATGCCGGCCTCATTGATGATTCCCTTGTGAACCGGACCGGTCACCAGGGCGCTGAACTTTCCCGACAGACAGCCGCTTGCCGCCTGCTGCAGTGTCGCCAGAACGTAGGGGGCGTTGGAACTGCTCAGCACGCCAGCCATGGAGGGTTCCAGCATGGTCAGTGGCTGAACTCCGATCCGCCCCGCTTCCAGGGGCGGGGTGCGGTCTTCAGAGTAGAGTTCGATCTGCAGCGGCAGTCGCAGCTCAGTGGCCCTGGTGTAGAGCAGGTTGGGGTCGCAGACGGCGACCAGCGGGTAGTCCCTCGGCTGCTGGGCCAGGGCAATGCAGAGGTCGGGGCCGATACCGGCGGGCTCGCCGGGCGTCAGGGCGAGTGGGGCGTCGAGCATCTATTCAGTTTCCCATATTCAGGATGGGTCGAGGTGAATATCGATATAGGCCTCATCCCGCAAGCGCCGCAGAAAGAGTTCGGTCTCCTCGGTGGTCTTTCTCTTGCGTACCGCTTCACGTGCCTTGGTTTTGAGCACCTCTTCTGTGCCATCGTGCTGACGCTGTCCCAGTACTTGAATCAGATGCCAGCCAAACTCGGTACGAAAAGGTTCACTCAATTCATCGGTCGCAAGTTTCGCCATCTCCTCTTCATAACGGGGCAGCAGGTCGCCTTGATTGACCCAGCCGAGGTCGCCGCCCTTGATCGCTGAGCCCTTGTCATCGGAGTGGGAGCGGGCCAGGAGAGAGAAGTCATCCCCCCCCTCAATGCGCTGTTTCAGCCGCCCCAGGCGGATTTTTGCGTCCTCATCCGAGGTCACTTCATTGGTGTGAACCAGGATATGGCGGGTGTGGGTCTGGGTGATGATGTGACGCTCGCCACCTTTGTAGTCGGCAACTTTGACGATGTGGTAGCCGCTGGGAGAGTGTATCGGGTCACTGACCTCCCCGCGTTCCATCTTTTCCACCTGGTCGACAAAAAGTGTCGGCAGCTGTTCGGTGGGGCGCCAGCCAAGGTCGCCGCCCTCCAGGGCTTTGCTGCCATCGGATTGAGTCAGGGCAGTGGTGTGAAAATCGGCACCCTTACGTAGAGCATCAACGGTCTCCTCCGCTTTTTGTCTGGCGACACTCAATTGTTCTGGGGATGCTGCATCCGGTGTGCTGATGAGAATATGCCGCAGGTGATAGGCGGAACGCCCACTGGAGCGCTTTGCCTGACGGGAGACAAGGGCGGCAACTTCCTGATCGCTCACCCGGACATTGCGGCGTATCTTCTGTTCGCGCAGACGCTGCAGGAGAATCTGATCGCGGATATTGTTGCGGAAGGCGGTGTAGCTGATTCCTTCACCCTCTAGCGCCTCTCTGAACTGTGACAATGACAGGTTGTTTTTACGGGCGATGTTGCTCAGCGCCTGGGCTACGATCTCGGGGCCGACACTGATACCCGCCCGCTCGGCGGCGCTGATCTGCAGCTTCTTCATAATCAGCCGGTCGAGCACCTGTTTCTCGAGAACCGGGAGAGAGGGGAGCTGTTTTCCGCTCTGCCGCAGCTGGGCGACAATGGTGCGAATGTCATTCTCCAGTTCGCTGCGTACCACCACATCGTCATTAACAATGGCAACAATGCGATCGATTCCGTCGTTGGCGGCGACTGTGCTTGAAAACGTGGCACAGAGGGAGAGGACGCTAAGGAGGGCACCCCTGAAAAGTGGTTTGAATATCGTCTTGGTTGTCATTGAATCCATTGTTACCAGTTAGTTGTAGGGTGGTTCACCGCTTTTCCGGATAATAACCGGGAATACCGGTTGCTAAAAATTCATCAAGGCTCTCACCGAGGCTGGTCAACCCCTTTAGCTCAAGCTGCAGGAAGATCGATTTTGATGTCTCGGTGTTGATGCTTGTGCGGTACTCGTGAACCACCAGGCGGGTGATCCAGCAGCAGCTCTCATACTCCAGGCCGGCGAAGGCATCCAGGAGTTGATCATGCTCGATCGAGTGGTGCCAGCGCCCCACCAGACTCAGCCGTGGATTGACCGGCCAGCGGCCGGACAACTCCAGCTGCTCGATACTGTTGTCAGTGAAGCGGTGTGAGAGGTTGAGAATGCGCTGCTCCTCATCCTTGTAGGTGAGGGTGAGCGCAGTCTTCTCTATGCCGGCATCATTGTGCGGATTCCACTGCAGATCGCCGGTGATCCGCCAGTAATCCCCAAGTTGCGCCGCCATCTCGGCAAAGGTGGCGGAGCTTTCATCATCGGCAACGCCCCCTCCCGGCATCTGCACCTCGCGGTCACGGAAGTAGAGTAGCTGGCCGACGCTGACCCGGAAGGTCTCCCTTCCCCGCTCATCATCGATAATTCTGCTGGTGAGGGCGGCGGCCAGCTGATTGGCATCGCCCACCCGGTCGGGGCCGGAGAAGCGGTTTTCGGCAAACAGGTTGCCAAAGCTCAGGCCAAGGTTGCCGGTATCGAACACCGGCAGGTTGCTCTGATCCTCATGGGGGGTGTAGAGATAGAAGAGACGGGGTTCAAGCGTCTGCACAATCGGTGTGTCGAACCACTCGGTTTCGCGGTCGAAAAAGAGTCCACTGTCGACACTGACGGTGGGCAGTGTCCGGCTCTGGTTGGCGGCGACCCCGGCACTCTGATCGGTCAGGCTGTAGTGGGTGTGACGCAGGCTGAGCTTGGGGGTCAGGTAACCCCAGCTACGCTCCATCGGTAGACTCACCACCGGTCGCAGATCAACCCGCTGGGCTTTCACCTTGCTGGATGATACGTGGTCGAAATGGACATACTCCGAGTAGAGGTGGTAGTCGAGACCAAAGTGCTGGTCGGGCCTGCTAATGTTCAGCTTTAGCTGCGGCAGTCGGCTGTAGGGCCGGCTGTTGAGGGCGATGTTGTCGTCAATGGTCTGGTAGCTCTGGACACGCCCAAAGGCGTTCCAGCCGTCGCCCTGATAATTGATGTCGCCGTGCCGTTCCTGGTGTGTGGTATCGGCGGCCGCCGTGCTACTTCCCAGATCATCCAGGTAGTCCTTGTCGGAGACGTAGTCGGCGCTGACATCGTAGCTCCAACGCGGCGCCGGGACGCCCTTCAATCTGAACTGGTAGGCGCCGCGGGTACTCTCCTCACCCGCCGCTCTCGCACTGTCACTGGGGAGCAGCTCTGCTCTGAGTTCTCCATAGTAACTTGGCGCCAGATAACGTACCTCACCACCCAGCAGCAGTCCGCGTTCGCTCATAAGCCTGGGAGCAAAGGTGGCATCCATATTGGGCGCGATATTGAAATAGTAGGGCACCGTCAGGTCAAAGCCGTTGGACTCGCTGGAGCCGACGGTGGGCACCAGAAATCCCGACATGCGACGGTCGTCTATGGGAAATGTGAAGTAGGGGGTGTAGAGAAACGGCACTCCCATGAAGGCGACGGTAGCGTCGTGGGCAACGCCCACCCCGGTTGTCTGGTTGATCTCCAGCTCATCCGCTTTGATGATCCAGTCATCCTCACCCGGACGGCAGGTGCTGTAGCTGACATTTTTGTAGTGGGAGAGGCCGGGGCCATCGATCACCGCCTCATCAGCGGTACCCCTGGCGGTGCGTTCGAGGAGTCGGAACTCCGCCTGTTCTACATGGCCGGTGCGGGAGTCGATATTATAGTGGATCACCGGTCCGGCGATGCGCATTCCCTCCTGCTCAAGGTAGCCTTCTCCACTGGCGTCGAGATCACCACTCTCCTTGTCGTGGCGAACACTCTGCGCCTCCAGCAGGTCACTCCCCTGTGTCACCTGGACGTCACCGTTGAAGGTGGCGAGATTCTCTCTGAGCAACAGTTCGGCGTCATCCGCCTCGATATGGGTCGCCCCAGCCGGTAGCTCGGCTAGCGTGCGCGAGAGCGGGGATTGGGGTTGTTGGCACTGCGCCCAGTCAATCCCCCGGTCGATACGGGGTGTGATTCCGGCAAAAGAGCTGCTCGTTTCAACAAGCGGTTCGGTTTTCAGTACCTTCTTCTGTTCCGGCTCGGATTCAGGTTGTGGCTGCGGTTCAGGCACCGGTTGCGGTTCAGGCTCAGGCTGTGGTTCAGGCTCAGGCTGTGGTTCAGGCTCAGGCTGTGGTTCAGGCTCAGGCTGCGGTTCAGGTTCAGGCTGCGGTTCAGGCTCAGGCTGTGGTTCAGGCTCAGGCTGTGGTTCAGGCTCAGGCTGTGGTTCAGGCTCAGGCTGCGGTTCAGGTTCAGGCTGCGGTTCAGGCTCAGGCTGTGGTTCAGACTCAGGCTGCGAATCAGGTTCAGGCTGTGGTTCAGGTTCAGGTTGCGGTTCAGGTTTGGCTTCTCCTTCCGGTTCGGCCTTCTTAACCTGGGTTGTCGTTGCTTTGGCAGGGGCGGTGATCTGGATCTGTGCCGCTGCCCCTTCCTGTGAACAGCTCCAGTCATCACCTGCCGCCCGGCAGTTCCAGGCAGCCTCTGTTTCGACGACAGGGGCCATCAGCAGTGTGCTGATGAAAAGAGGTAGTATCCGCTGTTTTCCTGGCACTTGGTCTCTCTGGCGCTCTATAGGAGATTCGCCCCGTGGGGCTGATCCCGGTTGTTGTTCTGTGAAAGCGGCTTGGGGCCGCCCGCTGTTGTTGCTTTGAGAGGGATTAATTCAGCCTCTGGTCAGCGCCACCGATTTTTTATGGTAAGCGCGGCATAAAATCGCATAGAATCGCTTTTTCTTCAATGGCTGTGAACTATACAGGGGTGTCTTTCGGCTCCTCTGAACAGGCCCAAACCGGAACGACCCAATGCCTAAACGTCTGGCGGAACTCAAGAGCTGGATCGGCGACTCCACCGGTTCAGACGATTTTACCATCAAAGCGGCATCCGGTGATGCCAGCTTTCGGCGCTACTTTCGTGTAACCCGGGGTGACGGGTCTACCCTAATCGCTATGGATGCACCGCCTGAAAGAGAGGATTGCCGGCCGTTTGTCGCCGTTGCCGATACCCTCTTCGGGCTGGGGCTGCATGTGCCGGAAATCACCGCTGCCGACCTTCAGCAGGGTTTTCTGTTACTGGAGGATCTGGGCTCCACCCACTACCTGGATGCTCTCGACAGCGACAATGCCAACCGGCTCTATGCTGATGCGCTGGGCGCTCTGGCGGTGATCCAGGCGTGTGCTCCACAGCAGGGATTGCCCCCTTATGATGAGGCGCTGCTGCAACAGGAGATGGCGCTGTTCCCTGAGTGGCTGCTGCAGCGTCAGTTGGGCATTGTGCTGGATGAGGGGGAGCAGGAGCAGTTGCAGCAGATTTTTCACTTGCTGGCTGACAGCGCCCTGGCCCAACCCCGTGTCTTTGTTCACCGCGACTACCACTCCCGCAATCTACTGCTCACCTCCTCTCCCAATCCCGGCATTATCGATTTTCAGGATGCGGTGGCGGGGCCTGTTACCTATGATCTGGTATCGCTGTTGCGTGACTGTTATATACGCTGGCCGGCGGCAAAGGTCAGGGAGTGGGCCATGGGCTACTTTGAGCTGGCGCTGCAGTCGGGGATTCTCCGCGATCAACATGAGGCCGAGTTCCTGGGCTGGTTTGACCTGATGGGGGTGCAGCGCCACCTCAAGGCTGCAGGCATCTTTGCCCGCCTCAATATCCGTGACAGCAAACCCGGATATCTTGCCGATATTCCCCGCACCCTCGGTTACATAGTCGAGGTGGCGGCGGACTATCCGGAGCTATCCTTTCTTGGCAGCCTGATAGCAGAGCGGGTATTGCCGGAGTTGGGGTGTATATTGGCCGCGAATGAACGCAGATAAACGTGAATATTTCTGTAACTATTCAGCTCACCCCTGAAATCCACCGTTTTTGAGTTGTTTAAACCAGCCCTGTACCAAAATCCTGAAAACCACAGTTATGGTGAAACAGAGGTATTGTAGGAGCGAACTTGTTCGCGATGGACTACGAAACGTGCTCTTCGCGAACAAGTTCGCTCCTACGCCTGAGTTTCGGACTGTAGGGTGGGAAAAAGTATGATGGTAGTTTTGTGCGCTACAGAAGGGGCTGTGGCTGGCCGCTGCCGGGTTCGATGTTAAAACGCCTGTGCGGGTCAGGGTGATGCCGGGATGTTTGGTGGTGACGCCTGCTGTGCGGTAAGGTAAAAGCCCTACGTCAGCGGGGCTTTTTAAAATGAACTGGTAGATGTCCTCAACTACTACTTGGAGTTTTTACACTGACCCCAAACTCCGTGACACAATTGTCGCGTCAAACCGGGCTGTCCAGGGAAAGCCTCTACCGGTCACTATCAGACGCCGGTAACTCAAAGCTTTCCAGTTTTATTTCTATCCTGCATGCGGTCGGAATGGAATTGAGCATCAAGCCTGGCAAACCTCTAGCGGCATAATGCGATGGATTGCACCAGGACACCCATCACTTGATCCTGAAAATATGATGGGTGTCCTGTCTTTTTTCTATCCTTAAAAGAATGCTGACTTACCAAAGGTCTGCAACGTAGACACCAAGCGTAATAGTAACTTAGGAAAAGTTAAATACATCTTCGCAATACAGTAGTTCTCTAATTTTAGATAAACTATAATTTAATTGTCCTTCTGAAATCGATCCTCCTATTGATATTCTGACTGCGCTTGCTGTGAGCTGATTAGATGTAGCAAAGGCTTCAGCTGGTTTTAGCAAAATACCCTCTTCTTTTGCAGCTTTTGTAAAACTTGTTGATTGCCAGTGTGAGGGCAAAGTGAGCCACAAGTTGAGTGAATAGTTAGAATGATTTAATTTGAAATCAGTTAAAATTTTACTTGCAAGTTCGTTTCTTGAGGAAAGCTTTGCTCTTTGTTCCTCAAGTATTTTTGCTAAACTGAAGTTCAGGGCGATATTTGAAAATAATTCGGAAATAAGTGGTGGGGGCATTAGTAGCTGAATCCGAATTGTATTTCTCACCGTTCGAATTAATTTTCCAGGAATGTAAAGTGTTCCAATTCTCAGTCCCCCTGCCATTGATTTAGATACGCTACTTATAAAAATGGTGTTATCTGGAATATAATTAACAAATACTGGTGTGGATTCTGGCATAAGACACCCTTGAACATCATCCTCAACAATCAAAATATTGTTTTCGAGTGCAATTTTAGATATCGATTTAATTCGCTCCATAGAAGTTGTAGTGCCTAATGGAGTTGAAATCCTTGTCATAAGATAAAGGGCCCGTGGCCTATGTCTTTGGCATGCCAATTCAAGATGATCTATATTGAGGCCTTCTGAATCTGACTCTATTCCAATAATCTTTATATTTAGCTTAAGGGCAATTGCAATTAGTCCTGGATAAGTTAATTGATCACATATTATTGTATCTCCATCTTTACAAATTGAAGATAAAGCCACAAAAAGCCCATGTTGCCCTCCCATCGTTGTAAATATTCTTTCGGCATCAATATTTTGGCAACCAGTAGTTGATAACCAAGTACTATGAGCCTCCAAGTATTTCTGTGTACCAGTGTCAGGATGATACTTGGATAGTTGTTCAAACAACTTTGGCTGGCTAACAATTTGGTTAAAAGAGTCACTAATGTAATGAGTATGAACTGGTATGGCAACGCTAACACTTAGATCAATGATTCCAGGTTTCTCTTCATTTATTTTAAATTCAGTATCTTTGTGTTTGGGGCTTGAGACAAAAGTTCCGCTTCCTACTTGAGCCTCTATTATTTTTAGGCGTTCAGCTTCGGCATACCCACGTGTGATTGTACCAATAGCCAAATTAAGTGTATCAGCTAAAGCACGATGAGTTGGAAGCTTATCCCCTGGTTTCAACAAACCTGAATCTATAGCTGCTTTTACTGACTCTGCAATCGCTTTATAAGTCGGTAAATCGGAGTCTTGGATATCAGGAATCCAGCGAAGTGGCTTAAGCGGCATGGGTTATATTCAATCAAAATCATTAATTGAAAAAGATAATATCATGAATATTGTCATAGTGACAAAGTTTTTATTGTAATAACATTTGATTGCTTTACTATGCAGATCGTTACTTATTGTAATAAGATAATAAGATATTTGTAGTAGCATTGTCATGAGCTTGTAGCTTCATATGGAAAATGTATCAATTCACAAAAGGCCCTTGCAGGAAGTCTGTCTTGCAGGTTTTATTGATGTTTTGCCTTTGGCCATCGCTGTTATTCCGTGGGGGATTTTATGCGGCTCTTTGGCTATTCAGTCTGGATTTACAAGTTTTGAAGCTGCTTTAATGTCTGCTTTAGTGTTTGCGGGTGCAGCACAATTAGGCGGTCTGACTGTTATAGCTCAAGGAGGCGCTTTGTCATCAATTACTGGTGCAACATTTGTTATCAGCGCAAGGCATCTTCTCTATTCAGCAACATTTAGAGAAGATGTTCGACATTTCAGCTTTCCAAAAAAAGCTGTCATAGCTTTTCTTCTAACAGATGAAATGTTTGCGGTAACCGAGAACTACAAGCGCAAAACTGGCCATTTTTCAGCAGAATATGCGATTTCATCAGGAGTAACATTTTGGTTGTTGTGGAACATATCTACGATCATGGGTATTTCTTTAGATCAACAGTTTCCGTCTCTAACAGATGTGGGCTTAAATTTCGCAATTGCTGCCACTTTCATTGCAATAGTAGTTCCGAATCTAAACAATATATCTACAATTTTGGCGGCTTTGTCTAGCTTCACATTATCTATTGTTTTTGAAAATATCGGGTTTTCACAGAGCCTATTAATGGCAGCAATAACAGGTATGTTTCTAGGTTATTTATTTAGCACTATAGAGACAAAAAAATGAGCAATCTGACGATAATTTTACTGATGGCAGTTATTACATTTGGAGTTAGGTACCTTTTTTTTTCTAGTGTGATTACCTTTGAGTTAGGTGAGGGATTAAAAGGTGTTCTCTCATTTGCCGGAATTTGTGTTTTGTCAGCAATGGTAGCACCAATAGTTTTCACACCAGTGGACGATCCTGTTTATACGAGCCCATATATATTAGGAGGAATTGCGACACTTTTTTTAAGCTTAATACTGAGGAACACTTTGATCATTGTTGTTTCTGGAATGGGAGTTTTTTTAGTAATCAATTATATGATTTAGGAGATATATAGAAATGATAGGACTAGGACGTATTCAAAAAAGACGCCCAACTCGGACTAGAGAATTTGAATTGGAATTGAACGGGGTGAAATTTATAGCGCCAGAAAATAGAACTATTCTCGAGTCAGCAATAAATAATGAAGTTGATATATCATACAGCTGTGGTGCTGGAGTTTGTAAACAATGTGCTTTTCATTTGGAAGAGGGGCTTGTAAATAACACCAATCATGACAAATCAGAACTATTGTCATGCAAAACATATCCACTTAGTAATTTGAAAATTGTACAGACTAAAAGAGGAAGAAGGAATGTTAAATCAAAAAGATAGTAATGAAATTAGAGAAAGATCAGGACACCCATCAATTGGCTACACCCAATATAATACTGACATTTCTAAAATGATCAGGATATCCAATAGTTAGCTCATAAAAGATGATGGGTGTCCTGGTGTTTTTCTGGTGTTTATGGGTGTCCTGGTGTTTTTTTCAGGAGACGCGGTGAATACCTCCCTGTACGCTCACAGCAGCATCCCCGCTGCTGTACGTCCTAAAAAGGTGTCACTGCATCCACCTGGAAATTATCTATCTGCCAGCTGGAGTTATTGGCTGGTGACCGGTCAGGTCAACACAGCATCCGTATCAACAAGTATGCTTTAAAACTGGATGATCGGCCCGCGCCGCTCACTGACCTCAGTAATGCGCGACCCATCAAAATTGAAATCGTAGAGCCCGCCCTGTTTGGGTGCGGTGATTGCAGGGGGCCGGAAGATGGCTATGCACTCGCCACCCTTATGTCGTGTGCTTTTATAGGCCATCCCCCATGACCCGGCATCACGTAGTTCTCTTGCCAAGGCGGCGCTGGTGGGGTAGGAGGCGGGATTCGGGTCTTGGAGGTGCTTGAATTTCGGACCACGGACATCATGCAGGGGTTTGATTGTCTTGGCGATCCATGCGCGTGCCGTTACGACTTCGGCCTTCAGGGAGTGGTCGAGGCGGTAGCGCTCTGCTTGATACGCATACTCGCGTAAGGCTGTCTCGGTCTCCTTTCCTGCGTAGTAGGCACCAAAACTACCATCGGAGAAGCGGCTGAGGTGGCCCACACCAACATACATCACTGAGGCCATTAAGACTGCCGCTCCATCGGAACCGGTAACAACATCTTCTGGGCGAACCAGCCCAAAGTCCCAGGTATCGTATTGAAGCCGAATATTGGTGCGGCACTCCAAAGCCCACATGGCTTCGTTCTCATCAGGGTCGTCGGTCAGTTCTCCAAACAGGTCGACTGGTGGATATGCGGTGTCTATCAGCCGGGTGGATTTTGGCCACCGGACCTCCACAATGGGCGGCTGCATCTACACGCCTCTGTGATAGTCGAGATAACGGCGTACATCGGCAAGCGCCACCAGGTGTCCGCTCAGCATATATTGAAGTGGCGATTTGTCATTGAATGGCGCTACATGGGCCGCATTGGTGAGAAACAGCCGCTGGTTCTCATCTGAGTGCATGGTCTTGAGAGCCTTGTAGACCCCAAGAATGTAGCTCAAACGATCCAGCAGATCGGTAGAGACCGCACGTGCCTTCACGTCCCCCGCTTTCCACTCGGTATATAGGGTCGTGCCAGGGCTGCCGAGTAGTTTGCGGCGTTGGTCTCGGTTTAGCTTCCAGCTTTCCGTGATTCGAAAGAAAGCCTTTAGCCCGGCTTTTAGTTGAGCCAATTCACTGGGGGCAGCTTTCTGTGTGGGCTTTCTCTGAGTGGACATTGCGGCACCTCGCTTATACCTGTAGTCAGCATAGTTCGTAAACGAATAATATGCAATCAAGTATACGTTTTCAATCAATGGAAAACATCAGGACACCCATCACTTGACCCTGAAAAGATGATGGGTGTCCTTTTGTTTTTTT
>JBEVXT010000464.1:0-6049 GCA_040505955.1 Sedimenticola sp.
ATACTGCAACAATTACTTTCCTTGCTTACAACCACTGCGACCAACTTTCTTCATGTCTTTTATCGAATTAGCTATATACAACATACATAGGATGTGACTGCGCATGCGTGAAGATCAGACGTGTTTCTGAGAGCTCCTGAGAAAAAATATATTATTTTACAGTTTTAAACTCTAAAAAAGAAATGATCTGCTGCAGATAATTGGTTAAGTGTCTGGGCTGCGTTGGAGGAACATTCAACAAGAATTATACAGAACTGGTGGATGCTGAAATGTGAAAGACTGTATTTGGGTATATTTAGTGTTTTCGTAACACCGACCAAGATGGCGGCGGCCAGTGAAAAAAATCAATGGTGAAACCATCGACAAGAAACATGAAGAAATGAGCTAAGATAAGTTACATCCATATCCAATCATTCGATATCATTGATAAACAATACCTATTGATCATGATAATAAATCATTTATAGCAGAAATAACTCTGTGTGTATATATTTCTGAAGAAACAAATGTCTGTCTCGTGGCCATCAAACTTATTTGCTAGGTGCTAAACATTTAACATTTAACAACTAGTGTAATGTGATCACACAAGCATATAAGCATTATATAAACATTATATAAACATTATATAAACTATAAAGCAATTCCAATGAGCGAAAAGAAATTGCAGAAATACCTATCACAGGAACCTTCAGCTTCTGGCCAGCGTAAACCAAACAAAATCCCGATTATACTGACTGACAGTAAAGGCAAATATTTGCAACCTTTTTGTCAACAAGGCGCTAAGAGCGATATAATTTGGATAAATAAAAGTGGGAAAACAACAGACTTTTATGTACGATGGCTGGAAAGCAACGTCCAAAGAATATCTAAGGATGGAGATGTTCATATGCTAATATGGATAGGCACCTGTGATCCCACCACGAAAGTTGGCAAAACAATCACACTAAAAGTAAACCAAGATGAAGTCATCGACAATGCCAAGAAAAATTTAACTTCAATTAAGAATAAAATAGTTGATTCGACCAACAACAACACAGCATCCTTCTTGCACACTCCGTACTATTCAATAGCAAAGTGGAACGAATTCAAAGGCCATCCAGATCCACAATCGTTTCTTGAAGACGACATAAAATTGAAAGGAACCATAGATTCCATAAATAGCCACATCGACGATTTAAATTCAGAACTAAATACCTACTCACCAAAATTCAACGCAGATCTAGAGAAAACCAGAAAGCCAAAACAAGGGAAAACCAGGCGATCGGTGAATTTCAATCTCTACAGAGATGGCATACATCCACGTGAAGCCCTGGCCAAAGTATGGCTCAAGAATATAAATAGGCTTATACAACAAGCTTGTTAAACGTGGAGCAACACATAGATAGTGGAGCAACACATAGATAGTGGTCGGCAGGGATTGCCCAGTCACCACAACAGTTACTACCGTGTAGCTCAGCGAAATAACCAACATTAAAGTGCAGACCCTAATGAGGCGGCAAGTGAATTGGTCATCAACACTGGATTATTATAAACGTAGCATCACATAGTGGTCGGCAGGGATTGCCCAGTCACCACAACAGACCTTAATGTGTAACTCATTCAATAAACAAACAATAACAGTGTAGACCCACAAGAGACGGTCCATACCGATATACGCCACTGTTAATCTCAGTAAATACCATAAAAAGTGGTCGGCAGGGATTGCCCAGTCACCACAATAGACGGTCCATATTGATATACGCCACTGTTAATCTCAGTTAATACCATAAAAAGTGGTCGGCAGGGATTGCCCAGTCACCACAATAAATTGTACCATAGTGTAACAGAAGGCGGTAAAACACTCAAAATGAGTATGCAACAAGACAAACAATACATGAGGCACAGTAGTCTGATGGCCAGTAGCACGCCAGTGACAAAACGAGTCAAAAATGCTGAGGCAAGCTCAAACTTATGTCCTAGATGTGAAACAGAAATACTTGCAGCAGACCCACAATATGACTGTGCAGTATGCGGAGTGAAATACTGTCTAAAATGTACAAATATTCCGCTATTAGTGTATGAAGAATTGGAAGAAAACAACATACCAGGCTTCTCCTGGCACTGTCGAAGTTGCAAAATGTCCCTGCCAACATTACGAAATATGGACAAAACACTTAAATCAATGGATGAAAAAAATGAAAATAGGCTATCCCAGATAGAATCAAAACTAGATAAACTAGACACCAAAATTGTAGAAAAGATTAAAGAGCAAGTTGATGGTCTGAAAGTAGATGTAGTGGGTGAAATAAAATCAGATATGGAGGCAATGATAGATGCAAGGATTAAAGAATATGAGGACCAACAACACCGCATTGGTAACATCATTGTATACAATTTGCCAGAAATAAAATCACAAAATTCAGAAATCAGAAAAACCAAAGACGAGGAAAACTTTCGAACTGTAGCAAACAGTATTGGAATTACAGATTTGCAAATAAAAGCATCAATTAGACTGGGAAAAATGGTTGAAGGCAACACAAGACCTATGAAAGTAGTTCTCGAGAACAAACAACAAAGACAATCTCTACTTAATAAATCAAGAGAAATTTCAACAAAATCACAACATTTCAAAGATGTAGTAATAGCAAGAGATCTAACCCCAAAACAACGAGACGAATCTAAAAAACTTAGGGCCGAATTGCAAATAAGAAGAAATGCTGGCGAAATTGTGACAATACGACAAGGAAAAGTAGTAGAACTAAAACAACAGCCAAAACGAAACAACCAATCGCCCACAAATTCACAACACACGAGTGGGCACGCACCTCGTGTGCACACACCGACATCCACAGACCAAGACGGGCAAGCAGACCTGTCAAACGGACCGAATATGGATATATCCAGCATACCACCATACAATGATGACACAGTTATAGGTGGAATACCATCACAATACTCTGTGCTACAGCAACCGGATGGTGCCCGGGGCTTCATGCTATAGGACATGTATTTTACGACAGGAACAAATGATCTGAACACTGTAGATAGTGTAAATAGTACTAGCAGTCATATGGGTAGCTCTCATAGTCACGAGAATTCAAAAACAAATCTGATTGAAAACGACCAAATAAACAAACTAACAGTATTATACACTAATGCGGACAATTTAATGAACAAAATGGAGGAGCTTGCAACTTTAGTAGAAATAGATAAACCTGATATCATTGGAATAACAGAAACATTACCAAAAAATAGTATTAACAAACCACTGGTAGAGAAAATGTGTATTACCGGTTACGATATTTATACAAAAGATCTGGACGAATATGACGGAAGAGGAACTGCCATATACATACGCCAAACATTAACCAGCAGTGAAATCACGATAACTGACAGTGTAGTAGAATCAATTTGGTGTCAAATAAATCTAAAAAATAGAGACAAACTACTAATAGGATGTATATACAGGAGTCCAAATAGTCCAGCAGACTCTTATAAAAACATAGATCAACTACTAATCAAAGCAAAAAATTGCAAAGCATCCCATCTACTAATCATGGGAGACTTCAACCACAAAGAAATAAATTGGACCAACAAAACAACATCAGTGAATGAGAGCCACCCTGCGACTCTGTTTTTAGAGACAATCAGAGATCACTACCTCCACCAACACGTCGAACAAGTAACCCGAATGAGGGATAACCAAACACCAAATGTGCTAGATTTGATTCTAACAAATGAAGAAAACATGATAGACCAAATCAATCACCACCCAAGTTTAGGGAAAAGTGACCATCTGGTGCTAAAATTTGAGCTAGAATGTTACACAGTCATAAACAGCACTGATAGCCCGAGGTACAACTACTATAAGGCAGACTACGAAAAAGTAAACGCAATCCTCAGCATTATAGACTGGAACATCCAACTAGACAACAAAACGACGGACGAGATGTGGGAATGTATTGTCGAGAACATTAATACAATTGTGACCGAAAATATACCAGTAGGCAATACAAATCACTCAAATCGCCCTTCCACTCCTTGGATGAGCAATAATGCCCTCGAGTCTATAAAGCAAAAGCGTAAACGGTGGAACAAATATTTCAATTGTAGGACTGCAGACAACTATAGTAGATTCATTATAGCTAGGAATGAAGCCACCTCGGCAACCAGAACAGCCAAATACAACTATGAAAAGAATATAGCAGAAAATGTCAACGAAAACAGTAAAAGCTTTTGGAAATACGTAAGATCGAAATCGAAAACAAAAGTAACAATTAACGAATTGGAAGATGAAAAAGGCAACCTAACTACGGATGGTAGCGTTAAAGCAAAAATACTGAATGAGTTCTTCACCAGTGTGTTCACAAACGAGAACGTCGAACGAATGCCAACCTTTGAAGACCAAATTCATGATGTGGTGCCACATAACATAAACATAACGGAAGACATGGTTAAAAAAATAATAAATAAGTTGAAACCAGATAAATCGCAAGGCCCTGACGGCATAAACCCCAAGTTCATAAAGGAAACATCAGAACACATAACAAAACCTCTGACTAAGCTATTTACAAAATCCATAGAAGATGCAAGTGTACCGGATGACTGGCGGAAAGCCAACATATCAGCCATCCACAAAAAGGGTTGCAAGAAAAAAGCAGAAAACTATCGACCGATCAGTCTCACATCTATAATATGCAAGATGATGGAAAGAACTGTACGAGACTCTATAGTCGAGCATATGGAAAACAACAACCTATTTACAATACACCAGCATGGTTTTAGAAAAGGTCACTCCTGCGTTACGCAACTGATAGAAGTTTTAGACCAGTGGACTGAAGCTATTGACCAATCTGAAAGCGTAGACGTGATCTTTCTTGACTTCAAAAAAGCATTTGATACAGTCCCACATAAAAGATTATTACTAAAACTCAAAGGCTACAAAATAGAGGACAAGATTATAAAGTGGGTGGACAAATTTCTTGACAATAGAATACAACGAGTAGTGATAAATGGGAAAACGTCAAACTGGTCACGAGTAACGAGCGGAATACCACAAGGTAGTGTTTTAGGGCCTGTACTATTTCTCATCTACATAAATGATCTCCCAAAGGTTGTTAATAACATAGTAAAGTTATTTGCGGATGACACCAAAATTTATGCAAAAGCAAACACAGAAGGAAGTAGAATCAGCCTACAACAAGATCTGAACAGTCTATGTGATTGGTCCCAAGACTGGCAGCTGCTATTCAATGCCTCCAAATGCAAGGTAATGCATATCGGTCACCAGTCGGTCAACAACACGTACTACATGACAGAAGGAACCGAGAATCGTGAAATTCAGCGAGTAAAAGAAGAAAAAGATCTAGGAGTAACTATCGATGACCAATTAAAATTCACAACTCACATTAATGAAAGTGTCAAAAAAGCAAATCGGGTACTAGGTCTAATAAAACACACATTTAGCTACATGGATACAGAAATCTTCACCAAGCTGTTTAAAAGTCTTGTTAGACCTCACCTTGAATATGGTTCCCAAGCATGGAGTGTCATATACAAAAAAGAATCAATGCTCATCGAAAATGTCCAACGAAGAGCCACCAAAATAGTTAAGACCATAAGCGAAAAAACATACACACAGCGACTGAAAATCCTGGGACTTCCATCATTGCAATACCGAAGAGCAAGGGCAGATATGGTGGAAACCTTCAAAATAATAAATGATTTCGACAAAGTTGACAAACAAAAAATAACGCCAATAGCTACAACAAACACAAGAGGGCACAAACACAAGATCTTCAAAAGACAGGCAAGACTCAACGCCAGGAAGAGCTCATTCAGCCAAAGAATAGTCAACAATTGGAATAGCCTACCGGAGAACGTAGTGGAATCAGAAACCATCAACCAATTCAAAAGCAGACTCAACAATGCGTGGAAAACCATGGACATTAAGTTTGCACCTGATTGTTATTAATGCGCAGCCCAGACACAAACTAGAAACCAATAAAGAGATACGTCTAAGAAGCTACAGCTTTCAACCGACGTTGGATACAGTAAGATACAGTAAGAT
>JBEVXT010000465.1:0-4631 GCA_040505955.1 Sedimenticola sp.
TCGCCTTTTTCATCTCCCCGATTGCCGATAACCTGACCACCGCCCTGCTGATGGCGACCGTGGTGATGGCGGTGGGGGGAGACAACACCCGCTTCGTTATGGTGGCCTGTATCAATATTGTGGTTGCCGCCAATGCCGGTGGTGCCTTCTCGCCCTTTGGCGACATCACCACCCTGATGGTGTGGCAGAAGGGCATTGTTCAGTTTGAGACATTCTTCCTGCTCTTTATTCCCTCGGTGGTCAACTGGCTGATACCGGCAGTTATCATGTCATTTGCCGTCTCCAGCGAGAAGCCGGACGCAATTGAGGAGGAGGCGGTACTGCAGCACGGCGCCCTCTTCGTGGTGGGTCTCTTTATCTTCACCATCACAATGGCAGTCTCCGCCCACAACTTCCTGCACCTGCCGCCGGTACTGGGTATGATGACCGGCCTTGGTCTCCTTAAACTGTTCGGCTACTACCTCAAGCGTCGTGACAAAGGGATGGAAGCAGTGGAAGTGGATTACACCACCACGTCGGGAATTGACGGTCTGGGTGAACATCAGATAGATCTTGAAACCACCGCCGGTTCGGCCGGGAGGAAGGAACACTACAACATCTTCAAGTCTCTGGAGAGAGCGGAGTGGGATACACTGATGTTCTTCTACGGCATCATCCTCTGTGTCGGTGGTTTGGGTACCCTCGGTTATCTCTCCATGACCTCCGAGTTTATGTATGGTGATCTGGGCGCAACCAATGCCAATATCCTGGTGGGTGTGCTCTCCGCCATCATCGACAACATTCCTGTGATGTTCGCGGTTCTGGCGATGTCTCCGGAGATGTCCCAGGGCCAGTGGCTGCTGGTGACATTGACCGCCGGTGTCGGTGGTTCACTGCTGTCGATCGGCTCCGCCGCCGGTGTGGCGGTGATGGGGCAGGCGAAGGGGGTCTACACTTTCTTTGGACATCTGCGCTGGACCTGGGCCATTGCCCTCGGTTACGCCGCCAGTATCGGTGCCCACTTCCTGGTAAATGAGAGTATGTTCTGATTCCTTAAGTTAGCCTGAAAGAGATAAGCCGCCAACAGGCGGCTTATCTCGGTCAGGTTTCACCTGTTCCCAAGTCACTCTCTTTCGGCCATAACCCCTTCCTGATCCACCTCATTAATCTATATCTTTATACTTCAGTGGAGTTTTGATAATGGAGACTGCGTCAGTTCTGACAGTTGCGGCGCGTATAAAAAACCAGTTTGATCGCTTGACCCGGGCCGAACGGCAGCTCTCCAATTTGATGTTGGAAAACTATCCGGTCTCAGGCTTGGGGAGTATTACCGATATCGCCGAGTCTGCAGGGGTATCCAGCCCTACCGTTGCGCGCATGGCCAAGAAGTTGGGGTTTAACGGCTTTCCCAGTCTGCAGAAGGCACTGCGCAGCGAATTGGACGCCGCTCTCTCCAATCCTATTTCAAAACACGACCGCTGGGCAGAAAATGCCCCGGATACCCATATACTGAACCGTTTTGCCGATGCCGTCATGGAGAATATGCACCATACACTCCGGCAGATCGACACCGATGTTTTCGATAAAGTCAGCGAATTGCTGAGCGATGATTCACGCATGGTGCATGTTGTTGGCGGCAGGATTACACGCTCACTGGCAGACTACCTTTTTACCCACATGCAGGTGATCAGAAGTGGTGTAACCCTGGTGGCTTCAAACTCAAATACCTGGCCCCACTATCTGCTTAATATGAAGGAGGGGGATATTCTGATCGCCTTCGATATCCGCCGCTATGAACGTGATATTCTTCGGTTGACTGAAATGGCGAAGGCTCAGGGTGTTGTTGTGGTACTTTTTACCGACCAGTGGGGCTCCCCCGCCGCCAGGTATGCATCCCACAGTTTTCAGTCCCGGATCGAAGCTCCCTCGGCGTGGGACTCATCGGTTGTCATACTGTTTATTATCGAAGCACTTATTTCGGCGGTACAGACAGCCACCTGGGATGAGACAAAGGGCCGGGTGAAACGTCTGGAAAAACTTTATGACCAGACTGGGTTGTTCAAAAAATTTACCTGACTTAAATAGAAAAAGCGGGACGCGGAGAATGCAGAGTAGACGCAGAGGAAAGCCTTTATTACAGGACAAACCCAGCATACTATTCGTTCAGCTTATCTTTGGATCTGAAAACCAATGGGGTGGAAAGTGAGCTGTATTTGTAGGAATGAACTTGTTCGCGAAGAGCACGTTTCGAAGTCCATCGCGAACAAGCTCGCTCCTACAACACCTCTGTTCCACCATCACTGTGGTTTTCAGGATTTTGCTACAGAGCCGGTTAAGGATAAAAAGGCATAAAATGCGAGTTTATGTGTGCAAATGATTTTTTTAACTCAGAAATAACGAACTTCAGAAGTGAGATGAATAGTTATCTATTTACAAACAGCCGGTGATTTTTCCGGCAGAAATCAGCTACTTTTCTACGAGCGCTCAAAGCCTCTGGCCACTTCCCAGTCGGTGACTCGCCGGTCGTACTCCTCCTGCTCCCACTCTGCCGCACGCAGGTAGTGATCGACAACATCATCACCAAAAGCTGATCTCAGGGTTTTGGAGTTATTCAGTGCATCGGCTGCACCGCGCAAGGTTTCGGGAATGGTGCGGGCGGATGCCGCCGCATAGGCGTCGCCCTTGAACTCACTCTCCAGCACCATCTTCTTTTCGATGCCGTCGATGCCGGCAGCAAGAAGTGCGGCCATCGCCAGGTAGGGGTTGAGGTCTGAGCCCCCAACTCGGCACTCCACCCGGATCGCTTTGCTTCCCTCGCCGCAGATGCGGTAACCTGCGGTACGGTTATCGAGAGACCAGATCGCCTTGGTCGGTGCGAAGGTACCCTCCTTGAAGCGCTTGTAGGAGTTGATATGGGGGGCAAGAAAATAGGTGATCTCATCGGCATGAGCCAGCAGCCCCGCGACATAGTGGCGCATGGTATCGGACATGCCGTACTGCCCCTCTGGATCACGAAACAGTGGCTCACCCTCCAGTGACCAGAGCGACTGGTGAACATGTGAAGAGCTGCCCGCCGCATCATTGTGCCACTTGGCGAGAAAAGTCAGGGCGCGTCCCTTGGCCCAGGCGATCTCCTTGCAGGCGTTTTTGATGATGGCGTGGCGATCACCTACGGTGAGTGCTTCGTCGTAGCGTATATTGATCTCCTCCTGTCCTGCACAGGCTTCCCCTTTGGAGTTTTCAACCGGTATATCCGCACCCTGCAGTCCGGTGCGGATAGCCCGCATCACATCTTCTTCCTTGGTGGTTTGGAAGATGTGGTAATCCTCGTTATAGGCGCTTATGGGATCTATTCCGCGATACCCTTTGGCCTCAGCCTCCTCATAACTTTCCCTGAAAAGAAAGAATTCCAACTCGGTGGCCATGAAGGCTTTCATGCCCATCGCCTCAAGCCTTGCAACCTGCCGTTTCAGTACGGCGCGGGGGGAGTGGGGCACCTCTTCATGGGTACGGTGATTGAGTACGTCACACAGCACCAGCGCTGTTCCCTCCAGCCAGGGAATGCGCCTGAGGGTATTCAGGTCGGGCTTCATCATGTAATCGCCGTAGCCATCTGACCAGCTTGTGGATTTGTAACCTTCGACTGGCGTCATCTCCATATCCGTGGCCAGCAGGTAGTTGCAGCTGTGGGTCTCCTCCCAGGCGCTTTCGAGAAAGAACTCAACCTGAAAGCGCTTACCCATCAAGCGGCCCTGCATGTCAACAAGTGCAGCAACCACCGTATCGATTTCGCCATCGGCCGCAGCCTGCTTCAGCTCGTCCATCGTCATTTTGCCTGCCATCTCTATCACCACCTTAACCGTTGATAATCACTTGGTTTATTCGAATCTTGAGTTGTCATTCCGCTAAAGAACACCCATCCAATAACAGCGCACATTGGCCGCAGAGGTCGCAAAGGCAAGCAGAGCACGCAGAGGAAAATAAGTGCTTTTCTCTGCGCCCTCTACATCTCCTCTGCGTTCTCCGTAGTGCTCGGGGTCGGAGTCGATTGCGGAAAAATTTGGTGCATTTTCCCACAATCTCAGTGCAATCGACTCCGACCCCTGGTGAAAATATCCTATTAAGCAGGGGTTGCTGAATAGCTATAATAAAAGCTTTTCTCTGCGCCCTTAGCGTCTCCTTTGCGCTCTCCGCGTCCCGCTTTAGATGCTAAATAGCCTCGCGGTAGAGCCTTTGAGCCGCCTCAAGAGTCAACTCAACTGGATTTCCCCCGGCGCTGGGATCCTCTACCGCCATCGCTGCAAGGGTATCGATCCGATCATCAGCGACACCCAGGTCACGCAGCTTTTGCGGTACGCCCACCTCTGCACTGAGGGCCATTATCTTGTCAAAAAAGCCGTCAAACCCGCCGTCGATACCAAGGTAGGCGGCGGCTGCTGCAATGCGCTCCTCAATGGCAGGACGGTTGAAGCGCAGCACCGCGGGTAAAATAATCGCATTGGTCATACCGTGAGGGGTGTTGTAGAGCGCCCCTACGGGATGGGCCATGGCATGAACTGCGCCAAGTCCCTTTTGAAAGGCCGTTGCCCCCATCGCCGCCGCACTCATCATATGGGAGCGGGCTTCGATATCCGTACCATCGGCCATCACTT
>JBEVXT010000466.1:0-5911 GCA_040505955.1 Sedimenticola sp.
TGGCCGCGCGGGCCGGTGACCCGGGTGCGTTTGCGGAACAGGTCGTAGCTTAGGGCCTCGGATTCATTCAGGGTGCTGGTGTAGTCGTAGGTTTGGCCGTTCTCGTAGTAGGTGAAGGCGGTTTTGACCTTTTGGCCTTGACGATCCTGGGGCAGGGTAATCTCATGCAGGAGGTGATCGGCGTGGTAGCTGTAGGTTATTGGGTTAGTCAGTGGGTCGGTAACCGATTGCAGATTGCCCTCAGGATCGTAGTCGTAGTTCCATGAGCGACCTGTCCAGTCAGTGATCGACTGTATGCGTGGATCGGTACCACTGTAGCCGAAAGTGAGGCCGGTGCGCTCTGTTATGCCGAGATTGTCGGTGACACTCTCCAGTCTGCCACCGGTATCGTAACTGAAATAAAGGCTGTTTCCGTGGGGGTCGGCTATCTCTTTGAGCCGTGCAGCGACATCCGGCATGCTCCTGATATCTCCATCACCTGCGGGTACCTCAAAGAGATATTGGGTGCCGTTTCTGAAGGTGAGGGTGTGCTGACCGACCGCGGGGGTGTTGAACGATAGGGTATCGTACTCACCCGATGGTGAGGTAACCGCCAGGGTACTTTCATCAACAAGATAGTTGTGTTCGCCTCCCCGCTCGTCTCTATAAGAGATGGAGGATGTGATCTGGTTACCATTTTCAGGCCGTTTGCCGACACCTGTGCCGGCGGTGCAGTTGGGGCACTCACCATGGTCATTAGAGCGCAGGCGCATGTTGTAGGAGTGGGTCCAGCCGAACCCCATGGTGGCGTCGTGAGTAGATTGATCCGAGTTGTATGTTCGAGTAAATGCGTAGTCCAATCCCCGGCCTTTTATGGCGAGGTCGGTCTCGTCATGATACATGTTGCCGGTTACTGTGCTTACCGGATCTGCGGTCGAGGGGGTGCGGATCAGGTCATTGTTGGATACTGAAACGAGGCTCAAGTCGGTAAATACCGCGTTATTGAAATCCGGGCTGTTAGCGGGATCCAGCGCCTCCACTGCTGTCACATAACCGCCCCCGGCAGGTAGGCGGTTGCTGTGATTAACGATAGCGTAGGTTGATCTGGCCAGATCATCGGTCGAGTTGTAGAGGTTCTTGGTGTATACAGAGAAGAGATAGTACGTGTCTTGTGGGAGGCGTGAAGGTAAAAGATACTGTGCCCAGCCATTTTGGGTTAAGTACATATCGTTTCTTATCTGCAGAATGAAATTTGTATCATACTCATCTATTGCGATATCGGTACTCCGATACACATAGGCATTAGGATCGAAATCCTGGTTGCGATCAAAAAAATTGACGTAAGCCAAATTTTCTTTGACTTCGTTGTAGTTATTGAAGCAGTTTTCAAGATTGGTCAACAGTGTGCTTGGCGGGCCTGTATAGTCAACTATTTCCCCATTTGCCCCTCCATGACAGCCCAGCGTCTGGTTGTCAGAGACATCGATGGCACCTGTAGTCAGTGTGGCACTGTTATCGACAAACCGGTTTCCAATTACCTTGATATTTACACCGGGGGACCATGTATAAATACTTGAATTTGCTAATAAGGTAAACTTCAGTCCAACCGTATGATTCCCATCTGTATGGCTTCCACTCTCCCCAATGGTTACAGTGGCGGTGCCACCAGCATCGGGCTGAGTATAATTGGTCACAGTAAATCCTGCCGGTGAAGTTGCACTAATGCTCAATACTGTATAAACAGACAATCCGCTGAAGTTAAATACCTTTTCATCAACCCCATCAGCAAGATCAAAAGCAATCGTCACTGGGTAAGAGCCATCCAAATGCTGAGAGGTTTCATTGACAATATATTGGTAGCTATCAGCAGCCACTCTGCTGAAACCGGCAACTGCAAAACCTTCTGGACTGGCAATGGTGGCTGAAAGTACATCGTAGCTTTGATATATTGAACCTGAGGACGAGATCTCTATATTGCTTTTGAGTTGCCCCTCGTTGGCTTGATCGATAATCAAGCTGTTTTCAGCACTATCATAGGATGAAAAAAAGTCATCCATACCTTGGTCGGCTTGGTGGGTTGCCAGAAAGGTATTGGTATCTATTTCAGGATCCAGTCCCGTTATGTCTGGCAGAAACGCATGAAAAGCTGCGCTCGAGTCCACACCGCTATAGCCCCAGGAGACCAGCCTCCTATTGAATAATGAGTATTCATGCCGTTCAAAGTCGCCGGGCGGTGTGCTGGCAAATCCCAACTCCACCAAGACCGCCGGAAAGGTGTCCTCCTGCGTGTTTTTTCTGATATCCAGTAAAGTATGCCCTTGTTCTAGCGCAAATTGAATACCGTGCATGGTTGAAATGGCATCATAGCTGGTAATGGTCTGCCAGACCTCATGCTCCAGAGAGGAGCCTATATGTCCCAGAAAACGGAATGCCTCGCTTGAGTAGACATCAGGTTTATCAATCTCCCAACTACCATTCAGACGTATCCCTTTTAGATCTATGAGCAGACCACCCGGTGTAACGGCAAAGGGTACATCGTCAAGATACTCAACTGACTGGGTAGTACTAACCACTCCCAGATAAGCAGAGATGGGGGAGATGATTCCCTTGAGGCGGCCATAACGCTCAGATTCCTCGCGCAGGCGTGTGTAATAAATGGATTGAGCCACATACAATAACCCACCTGTCAGTGCATCCTGCGCCTCCAGATCATCTATCAGCAGCACATCCCCCGTATCTGCTGTTCCACTACTGTTTTTGTCCACATAGACGGCACCAATAGTTCCGAGCATACCCGTTTCATCAATGGTAATTTGATACACGTTATTGGCCTGCAATAACTTCTCATAAGCACGTCGAATCTGTGTGGCATTAGATGTTTCACCACCGCTGGCTATCAAATAATAGCCGCCCACAACCAGATTGTTGTAGGTGACTGAAACAGGTTGCTGTCCAGGTTCGATATCAACTTCCAAGGTAAGATCGACCAGTGAGTTTTCACCAATCTGCCGTGTAATCCCATCACTGCAGACAAAATTGACGCCCCCGCCTATCTGTACTGTACCACCGGCCTTTTGTCCATCAAGGCGATGACCGAAGATGGCACTGCCCTGGTCGGTAAACAGAGTAACTGTCAACTGTTTGGTACTCAGTTCCGCCAACGGTATTTCATAGCTGGGCCATAATCCACTAAAGTTGTCGCATTCAGGCCAGTCTATTTTACTGCGCAGATACTTGGTCCAGACAACCTCAGCTACTGCATCATGTTCATCAATTGAATCGTAACGTGTGAGCGCTCCTGATACGGCGTAAGGCAACGAGGCTGGCAGTAATCCGGCCTCTTCTCTGATGATTTGACCTTCATCGATTACATCCTCCAATGTCACACCAGGATGATGAGTGCGGAGGTAGTTCAGTGCCTGTTCTTCATAGATTTCAAGCGGGCTTTTATTCTGCATACCTTCTTGAAATGATGGGCTGTCAGGATTCTGAGCGTTATAGTAGGCAGTATAATCAAAGGCAAAATCACGCAGCAGCATGCGATTTATCTCCTTGTGTACCCTCTGTTTAAACGAGGCATCCAGGGGTACCCACCTGCAAGACTGGTTCTCTGCTGCACATGCTGCCGCAGCATTTGCATTACCACCACGATAGTGATCATACTTGATCAGCGCCTCAACCCAGACGTGCTGAAAAACAACAAAATCGGGGTTGCTGTCGTCCAGCACTTGGATTCCTTGATCTCTCAGTAACTCGACCGCAAGCGTGTTATCCAGAACCTCCAACCAATTAGCCAATACGTCCCTTGATAACTTGATATTACCTTCGACATAGCGTGCCTTGATCCCTTGCGACCGAAGCATAGCAAGGAGAGTGGAGGCCAGATCAACATCATTACCCCGCAATCCAAAAAAGGTATTGATGGAGTTACTGCGCGCACCATGATAGAGCGAATACTCGGCACTGTTTCGCAGGTATTCGTAAATCTTTGCCGGTGTACCAAGGGCTTGAGCCTTATCCGCAAGTTTTTGTCCATCGTCACCGGTAAAACGTATCTCCCGGGTTTGACACAGGTGTGGGTCTTCCCCGTCGACCAGGCAGCCTGCGGCGGAAGCCGGGCTTGATACAACCAGAAATAGTAGAAATAACAGATAAGTCATGATGCGCATGTGAAAGTATCTCCTTCCTTGGTCTGCAGGCTCAGCGGCGATGCTTGGTTATTGTTGTGAACGTCGGCCATTTTTTACTCTTTGCCGACTGCTTCCGTTTTGTTTTCAGGCGCATTCTTAGTTTTCTGATCTCTTTCGGATTGACTCCATTCAACTGCATCTGCCTCAATGAATCATCAACTTCAGCTATCAGAGTGGATAGGTGTTTTCTTCGCTTTAATTCAAGACTTTTAGCCCGTGCCGTAGGTACTGATACCATTGCTGACTGTGCCTTATCCATAAATGAGCCACCTGTGGTTTTCTTTTTCACCTTGCCTGAAAATATCCGCCGTTTGATGGTAAATGCAGATGCTGCATGAGTGAGGGCCCGCCGAACTTCTCTACTATCACGGGAACGGACTATTGATCTCTCTATCGATTTTGGAGGTATTACACCGGCTAATTTTTGTACTTGAGGTTGTTGTTGAGTGGGCGCGGTAACCAAAGTATTGGTTACTGGATCCAAGATTGCAGCGATACTACTCTGCTCTATCACACTCGGGACAGAGAGTTTACCTGTTACCTGAGTCACCGCCCGGTTTTTCCGTGAAAGATGTACAGAGGCTCTTTGCACCTCTCTTTCCAGTGTAATGAGCGCCTCCTCCATTTGCTGTACGGTGTTGCGATCTTCAGCCAGCCCACTCTCTATCCTTCGCTTTTTCTCCACTCTTGCCACCAGCAGTGCTTGGGAGAGATTCTGTAGCCGCTTGATCTCACCCGTTTTAAGCTGTTCTCCGGCAAGCACCGGGGTTACGCCAAGGGGTGATACGCTTATCAAAAGCAACAAAGAAAAAATTGCACCGATAATCTGTCTCATGTGATCAAACTCCATGGTCCTTCGGTAGGGAATACTGCCACTGCTCCAGGGCGTACCGGGAAATAAGGGGGGTTAGGTGTGACATATCCGGCCATACCGGTACTGGCGGCGCACAAAATGTATGATGCTGATTCAACATTGGGTGAAGCAACGACATTGTTTCCATACTCTGATATCCAATTTCTTATAAATGTAAACGTTCATCCTAAAAAGGTGATTTTCTGATCGCTGCGTTATACGCGTCTCTGTAATATTCATTTATGAACTAAATTGAATTTTCAAAACCTATGCTGCTTAGCCTCAAAAAAATATCCCAATTCAGAATGGATGCTGTTTATTGTCCTAACCCTATATTGGAGGCGACTCCAACTTCAGCAACCTGTTATCCCCTTGTGGGATCATTAGTTCAACGAAGAAACCCGGATTACAGATCGGATAAACAGCATGTAACATTCTCCCGGGCCACAACGCCAAGGTGTTTCAGAGGTAAAAAAAGGGGGGGTAAAACTATTATGGGTATCGACTGCGTCAACTACCACGACGCATCCTCTTGCGGGACTGGTTATCTCCTGATTGGGTGGCAGCTTTGATCGCTTCAACCACCACTAGGAGTTTCCATCTCCTTTCCATAAAATTAAGCTCCCCTGCTCCGGCTATCTCCCTCGTCTCTTCTATTTATTTAGGACTAATAATCGTCCACAGACATTAAGTTCCCATATCTTCTGCCTGATGTCAATACCCAACCTTGTCCAAAGTAAGATTAGGCCCGAAGTACCCCGGCTTTATCTATGTATCTATAAAATCAATCGAGTCTGACCCCATCGATTCTGTGTTAGATCCTTCTATACTTTTTGCGGAATCCAAAAAGTGTGGCGAAGCCCAGTCCGAACAGCCCTAGTGCGGGGGG
>JBEVXT010000467.1:0-2899 GCA_040505955.1 Sedimenticola sp.
CAGTTCAAGGCGAAAAATGTGAGTTTACATGGCTAAATGATCATTTTTTAACGCAGAAATGGCGGATTTCAGGGGTGAGCTGAATAGTTACTTTGATTTAAAGGCTGATTTCCCCACCTTTTCACCTCCTATAGGTACCCCGATGTCCAGCGATACTCCCGAGCTCCCGAGCTTCCATGATCTGGCACTCTCCAAACCCATACTCAAGGCACTCGACGATGTCGGCTACGAGACACCTTCCCCAATTCAGGCGGAGATGATTCCCCATGTCATGTCGGGAACCGATGTTATCGGTCAGGCGCAGACAGGCACGGGTAAAACCGCCGCCTTCGCCCTTCCCCTGCTCTCACGCATCGACCTGAAAAAGAAAAAACCCCAGGTACTGGTACTGGCACCAACCAGGGAGCTAGCTATTCAGGTGGCCGAAGCATTTCAGCGCTACGCCTGCCATATGAAGGGTTTCCATGTCCTACCGGTCTACGGCGGACAGGACTACAGAGGACAGCTGCAGCAACTGAAGCGCGGTGTGCATGTCGTGGTGGGTACGCCGGGACGGGTGATGGATCATATGCGGCGCGGCACACTGATGCTGGATGAACTCGACTGCCTGGTGCTGGATGAGGCGGATGAAATGCTGCGCATGGGTTTCATCGATGATGTGGAGTGGGTGCTGGAGCAGACCCCTGATGAGCGTCAGGTTGCGCTCTTTTCCGCCACTATGCCATCGGTAATACGCCGTATCGCCCAGAAACACCTGAACAATCCCCAAGAGGTCACCATCAAGATGGCCACCACCACCGCCGACACCATACGTCAGCGGGTGTGGATGGTGAGTGGCGTACACAAGCTGGATGCCCTGACCCGGATACTGGAAGCGGAGACCTTCGATGGCATGATCATCTTTGTTCGCACAAAGATTGCCACCGCAGACTTGGCAGAGAAACTGAAGGCACGTGGCTATGAAGCCGCAGCCCTTAACGGCGACATAGCCCAAAATCAGCGCGAACGCACCATTGATCAACTAAAAAAAGGCAAGCTGGATATCCTGGTTGCCACCGATGTAGCGGCTCGCGGCCTCGATGTTCAGCGTATCAGCCACGTTATCAACTACGACATCCCCCTTGATACCGAGGCTTACGTCCACCGTATTGGCCGCACCGGCCGGGCTGGCAGAAAGGGTGAGGCCATACTTTTTGCCGCGCCCAGAGAAAAACGGCTGCTGCACAATATCGAACGCGCCACCAGGCAGAAGATCACCCCACTGGAACTCCCATCCACCGAGGTGATCAATGACAAACGGGTAGCCGGTTTCAAACAGCGCATCACCGACACGCTGGCGACAGAGGAGATGGGGTTCTACCATCAGATACTGGAGCAGTACCAGTTGGAGCACAATGTTCCGGCCCTGGATATCGCAGCCGCCCTGGCACGAATGCTCCAGGGCGATACGCCGATGCTGCTCAGCAACAAGCCCGTTAGGGAGAAACAAAAACCGGCACCAATGAGAGAGAGCACCCCCCGCAGGGAGAAACCGGCAGGCAAACGGCCGCCACGCAAACCGTCCGAAGTGGAAAAGGGTATGGAGCGCTTCCGCATCGAAGTGGGTCACGATCACGATGTCCAACCCGGAAATATTGTCGGTGCCATCGCCAACGAAGCGGGGCTGGACAGTCAGTACATAGGCCATATCAACATACAGGACAGTTACAGCATCATCGACCTGCCGGAAGGGATGCCACGGGATGTCTTCCGTGATCTGAAAAAGGTCTGGGTATCGGGCCGTCAGCTCAATATCTCACAACTGACAGATGACAAGTCGGTAGATAAATCAAAGGGAAAGATCAAAACAAAGGAGAAAAAGCGGCGCGCCCCAAAGAAAGCACCGAGGTAAAGTAAGGCATGAAGTTCAGTTTGCTGCAGATCGGCCAACAGTTCCGGCTGGACGGTGTGATTTATACCAAATCAGGTCCCCTTCAGGCAGTGGCTGAGGGCGCCTCCAGCCACAAGATGATCATGCGATCTGCTGTGGTAACACTTTTGGATGCGGGAGGCTCATCACAAAACAGTGATGAGACGAGCGCATTGAACAGAGAGAGGATGCAAAAAGCGGTTGCCCAGTACCATGAGCAGTGTCTGGCAATAGTCTCCAGCACCGCCACTCCCCTCTCCACCGAGACAAATAGCCAGCTCGAAAATGCTTACCGAAAGATAACAGCGCTGCTTGAAAGTTATCCGGTATAAAAGTCGGGCCAGGTTCGTTTAACAATGGGGCCGTCACCGGCCAGAGCGTGGCAGGTGTCGATAATCGCTGGTTTCGTTCTACTGCTGCGGCTGTTTTCCCGTTCTTCCAGTGCCCAGTGCATGGTCTGATAGGCGGTGGTGGCCAGCGGCCCAAGCAGCTCAATAAGGTGGGTGCAGCCAAGCGTCTTACCCACCCTGGTACGTACCTCACGCATCCAGCCCGGCTTGACCCGCAGCCCGATCAGACGCTCCATTCCGGCGGCCACCTCGCCACAAACAATATAAGGGGTGGCGTCACTGGTTGCGGCCAGATCCTGAATGACAAAGTCAAGATCAAGAGTAATCCGCAGACTCATATCATGGACGGCTTCACCCGCCTCTATCCGCCCCCCCCGATCCTGGTTGGAAAAACCATAGGTCTTATCATCCACCAACCGGGCCTCAATATCCCACAGCCCATCACTGCGGCGAAAACCCTCGCACTGAATCCGGCGGGTATGAAGATGTTCTCTCTCTACTGGTTTGGGTAAGGGCACAAAAAAGTCCACTCTTAACGTTATAAAACGATTCACAATCGTCCGAAAACCAACAGTAGGAGCGAACTTGTTCGCGAAAAACTCGCCACGGAGCTACTCGCGAACAAGTTCGCTCCTACGCT
>JBEVXT010000467.1:2999-5223 GCA_040505955.1 Sedimenticola sp.
TGCCTTCTGACATCCCCCCTTACGCTTTATGCTCTGGAGATAGGCCACCCGACATCACTCTCTGACCTGGTGTCGGGCAGTGACGAGTACATGAAGGTACACCTGCGGGGGATGCTGGTATTAAGGGGGGACTCATCCCTTGCCGAGCTCTCTGATCTTGGCTGGGATGAAGATGAGAAGATACTCTACGGGATAACCGATCGGGGTCAACTCTTGCACCTGCAGCCACGATTTACCGCCGGCATACTGTCGGGCATGGACCTCATCACCCACTACCCACTGCTTGAGAAGAGTGGAAAGGCAACCTCCGGCAGCAGGAAGGATGCCGAAGGATTGACGCTGGAGAATAGCGACAACGGCATAGCGGGAGACAGCCGCCTGCTGGTCTCTTTCGAACGCCACCACCGCATTGTCCGCTACACCCCAAGTGGAGAGCATACCGGTTTGGTTGCGATACCAAAGGGCCTGGAGACTCCCCCTTTTCGCCCGACAGGAAACAAGGGCATGGAGGCACTCACCCTACATCCAAAATTAGGCATTATCAGCGGCAGGGAAAAACCCCACACCCCTGGAACAAGCTACTTGTTCAGCTCCATGGGAAAGCGCTGGAGCTACGCCACAGAAGATGAGAACAGTGCGCTGGTATCACTGGAGAGCATGCCCGGGGGTGACCTGCTAGTGCTTCAACGTACTTTCAGCGGCCTGCTTTCGCCCTTGATCATCACCCTCTACCGGATCCCTTTAAAGGAGCTTGAGAAGGGGGAAGATCTCACCCCGGAGGTGATTGCACAATTCGATACCACCCAAGGGTGGCGTGTACAGAATTTCGAGGGTCTGACACACCACCGGAATGGCCGCTACTTCATGGTGAGTGATGATAATAACAACCCCTGGGCGAGCACTCAGATGATCTACTTTGAACTCCGCAGATAACAGACTACTATTGCAGCCAAGTAGTCAAACGACAAAGTAACTATTCAGCGCTAAACGCCGTACATTTCGAACCAGACATAGCTGGAGCCCCGGTATCAATAACTATTTCCTACCCATTGGTCTGATCACTGCCTTTGTCTTTGCCTGGTTATCTCCCGAGCCCGGTGCCCTACTGAAGGAGCTGGGGCTGATCCCCTGGATGGTGATCACCATATTCCTGGTCAACGGTTACCAGACACAACTGCATCAGTTGGCTGGGCAGTCGCGCCTGCTTGGGACAGCGGTTATCGCCATCGTCATCAACCTCATCCTCAGCCCCCTTATCGGCTTCGCCGTCGCCACATCCATCAACCTCTCCGAAGGCGCCACCCTGGGATTGATTCTGACGGCATCGGTACCCACCACCCTCTCATCCGCCATCGTACTGACAAGAATTGCCGGTGGTGATGCAGTTAAGGCATTGTTGCTGACTATCCTGCTCAACCTGATAGGGGTCTTTACCCTCCCCTTTACCCTGCAACTTCTGTTGGAGGGTGGCGGCTATATCGAACTCGCCCCCTGGCCGCTACTGCAGAAGTTGATGCTGATCGTACTTCTGCCGTTTTTCATCGGCATGGCGGTAAGACAACTGACCAACCTCTCATCCAAGAACATCATCCTGAGTTATCTCCCCTCTCTCTGTGTACTGGGTACGGTGTGGATGTCGATGTCATCCTCAGCGGAGACACTGAAAACAATCAGCCTGCAGGAGATTGGCTTGATCGTATTGGCTTCGGCAGTAATCCACACCACACTGCTGTTGCTCGGCCGGCTATCGCGACTGCTTCACCCTTCAGAGCGAACGGAGTGGCTGGCACTACTTTTCACTGCATCACAGAAAACCCTGCCGCTGGCGATAGCCGCGCTCACCGCTTTGGATCGATCCACCGGCCCCGCACTGGTGGCCTGTATCCTGTTCCACTTTGTACAGCTGTTTCAGGATTCGCTGTTGGCTTCGAAACTCAGACAGGTGTAAAAAAGCGGGACGCAGAGGGTAGCCTGGGTTGAGCTTGCGAAACCCGGGGAACCTGTTGCGCTTGCCTCCCGGGTTTCGCAAGCTCAACCCAGGCTACTTAGTAACGGCGGTACCTACTTGCAGTAATGGTTCCAGTTTCGCCCAGACATTATCCAAAATTACTGGCTGACCAAACTGGTTGGGGTGAAGACCATCCATCTGCATCCACGCCGGTCTGTCCGCTACTCCCTGGAGGAAAAAGGGTACCAAGGGGATCTCCGCCTCTCCGGCAACTTC
>JBEVXT010000467.1:5323-8599 GCA_040505955.1 Sedimenticola sp.
CTGCGCGCCGGTCGGGTCGGTTTTGTTTTTCAATCATTCCAGCTGTTACCCGGTATGACCGCACTGGAGAATGTGATGCTGCCGCTGGAGCTGTCAGGGCATTCAGATCCGGCGGCAGTAGCTACCGATTCACTGGAGCATGTAGGGCTGGAGCAACGAATCCACCACTATCCAGGACAACTCTCCGGTGGTGAACAACAGCGGGTAGCCATCGCCCGCGCCTTTGCCGCCTCACCAAAACTGCTATTTGCCGACGAACCCACTGGCAGTCTGGACAGCGCCACAGGTAACAGGGTGATCGAACTGTTGTTCACCCTACGGGAGCAGACCGGTGCCGCCCTGCTGCTGGTAACTCATGATGAACAGTTGGCTTCACGCTGCGACCGTCGGCTGCGGCTTGAAGATGGCAGACTGGAGGATGGGGAGTGAAAACACTCTCACTGGCGCTACGATTTCTCCGGCGGGATTGGCGCAGCGGTGAACTCCGACTGCTGGCGCTGGCGCTGATGGTAGCCGTAGCGGCAGTCACCGCCGTGAGCTTCTTTACCGATCGGGTGGAGCGGGCAATGGCGCTTCAGGCAGGTGAGATACTGGCTGCCGACCTAGTGCTCTCCAGCAGCAATCCCATTCCGCCACAGTTTCCAGCCAAGGCGGCAGCGCTGGGACTGGAGAGCGCACGGACACTGAAGTTTCCCAGTGTCGTGCTCCATGGTGATACCACGCAGCTGGTTGAAGTAAAAGCGGTGGATACAGATTATCCGCTGCGTGGGGAGCTGCGTTTTCGCACCAATCCCGGCGCACAGGAGCAGACGACAAAAGAGACACCTTCATCGGGAGAGATATGGGCCGAAGCCCGCCTCCTGGCCGTCCTTGACCTCTCCCCACAGGATGAGATCTCACTGGGTGAAAAAAGATTCAGGGTCAGCCGAGTACTCAGCAGAGACACGGGAGAGGGGAGCGGCTTTCTGCGCCTCGGCCCAAAGGTGCTGATAGCCCTGGAGGATATCCCGGCAACCGGGCTGGTCACCCCCGCAAGCCGGGTGCGTCACCAGCTGCTTATCGCCGGATCAAAAAGCGGGGTAGATGAGTTCCTTGCCTGGAGTAAAGCGCGGCTTCCCAAAGGGGCAAGACTCGAACATATGAGCAACGCCCGCCCGGAGTTGCGCAACGCCCTGGATCGGGCGGGCCGTTTTCTCGGTTTGGCAGCCCTGGCGGCAGTGCTGGTCGCCGGTGCGGCTGTAGCCCTCTCCACCCGACGTTTTGTCGAACGCCAGTCCGACACCAGCGCCATCATGCGCTGCCTCGGCGCAAGCAGCCGAATGATTTTCCAGGTGCTGATGTTTAGGCTGATTATGCTGGCTACCTTCGCCAGTCTGCTCGGCTCACTAATGGGTTACCTCGCCCAGTTCTTATTAGCCAATCTACTGCAAAACGAGTTCGGCAGCGGTCTCCCCGCCCCCGGATTCCAACCGGTGATGATCGGCCTGGGAACCGGTCTGGTGACACTTATCGGCTTCACCCTTCCCCCTGCGGTACGCCTGGCCGCTGTACCACCGTTACGGGTACTGCGACGCGAGCTTGGCGCACCACCACCCGCCGCCTGGGTGGTGGCTCTGTTTAGTGTCGGTGCTATCTCCCTACTGATGTTCCAGCAAGCCGGTGACCCCACCCTGGCTGTTCGGGTACTGCTGGGTACGCTGCTTGCCACTGCGCTGCTGCTGTCGGTCTCATGGGCGCTGGTGCGCCTGCTTGCCCCGCTGCGCAAACGCGGCGGCACCCTCTGGCGCTACGGACTCGCAGGGCTGGCAAGAAATCCGGGAATGACGGCGATGCAGCTTACCGGTTTTGGTCTGGGCATCCTCGCCATGCTGCTGCTCGCCATCGTTCGCCTCGATCTGCTCACCGCCTGGCAGCTTACCATCCCGGAAGACGCCCCAAACCAGTTTCTCGTCAACATCCAACCCGGTGAAGTGGAGTCACTCAACCACTTTCTCAGCAACAAGGGTATTACTGAACACAACATCTACCCGATGTTGCGCGCCCGGCTAACCCACATCAACAACCACCGGGTATCGGTGGATGATTACAAAGATGACCGGGCCCAGCGGCTCACCGCCCGTGAATTCAACCTCTCCCACTCAGAGCAGATGCAGTCGGATAACCGCATCGTGGCGGGAAAATGGTGGGGGGCGAATGATCAACAAAAAGCGCTCTTCTCGGTGGAACTGGATCTGGCCCACACCCTCGGTATCGAGATACACGATCTACTCACCTTCAATCTGGCAGGTTCAGAAATCCGTGGTGAGGTAACCAGTCTGCGAACAGTAAAGTGGGACTCGTTCAAACCCAACTTCTTCGTCATCGGCACCCCCGGCTTGCTGAATAAATTCCCAAGCAACTACATCACCAGCTTCCATCTGCCACCGGGGCGTGAAAAGCTGCTTGCCGAACTGGTGACCCAATTCCCCGCCGTCACTATCATTGATGTCACCAGCCTGATGCAACAGATCCGCGAGATCATCAGCCGTGGTTCGCTGGCGGTACAGTACGTCTTCTTCTTTACCCTTGGCGCAGGACTGCTGATGCTCTATGCCGGCATTCAGGCAAGCCGTGAACACCGCCGCCAGGAGTCAGCCATCCTTCGCACCCTCGGCCTGAAGCGAAAAGGACTGCTGATCGCCGCCTGGGTAGAGTTCTCCACCCTCGGTCTACTGGCTGGCACACTCGCCAGTGGTTGCGCCAGCCTCACCGGATGGCTGCTTGCCACTGAGGTGTTTGGCTTTCCCTTCCACCTCAATCCCTGGGTGTGGGTTATCGGCGTCTTTGGGAGTGCCGTTGCCATCGGCACAGCCGGAGTGTTGGCGAGCTACCCCCTCACCATCCAGCCGCCGTTGCAGACTTTGCATGATAACTAACTGATATCACGTATGTTATTGAAAATATTCCGTATCATCTCAGCTCGTAAAGCAAGCAAACATGAGAGAAAACGATATGAAGAAGGCATCTAAAAAAATGACAGAAGAGCTGCTCAAGCTGGCGGAGCTGCCCGACGCTCAGATCGACACAGATGACATTCCTGAAGTGACAGACTTTAGCCACGCCGAACGGGGCCGCTTTTTCCGGCCCATCAAAAAGCAGGTGACTCTGCGCATCGATGCCGACCTGTTGGCCTGGTTCGAGGCACAAGGCAAGGGCTATCAAACCCGCATCAACGCAGCACTACGCGAGTTCGTCGAGGAACATAGCAAGGCGGTCTGATCTACAACTACCTTCAGA
>JBEVXT010000468.1:0-2769 GCA_040505955.1 Sedimenticola sp.
ATTATTCACTATCGGGATCACTCTCCAGCCAGGCCAGTAACTCACTCATATTAAGCCGTTCAACCGCCTGACGTATGGTCTGGGCCAACTCAGCATCCAGTTTCTCAACCTCGTCTGCCAGCGCAACAATCTGCTCAATATTGAGCTCTACTACTGCGCTTTTCATTGATTCCCGTAGCGCCACAGGCAAGGCACTGACCGCTTCAGGAGCAGGAGGGGTTATCTTCTCGACCGGCACTTCTTCGTCCACTTCATCATAGATAAAACGTACATTCAATTGCCGCCGTATACAATCATAGATCTCTTCGGAACGATAAGGCTTATGTACAAAGTCATCATGCCCGGAATCCATAATTTCATCTCGTTGATGACGAAGGACTGACGCGGTGATAGCGACGATCTTAACCTTGTCACCCCCAGGCAGTTGACGAATCCGCCGGGTCGCTTCCAAGCCGTCCAGTACCGGCATACGCCTGTCCATCCAAATCAGATCCGGTGGTCTACGTTTGAACAGTTCTACCGCCTGCTCGCCATTCTCGACCTCCTCCACCTCAAAACCAACCTTGGTCAACAGTCTATTCAGCAGCAGACGATTTTCCGGCTGATCCTCGACGATCATCATTCGAATCGCCGCCTGATCCGGGAATAAACCAATAACATGCCCCGGCGAGAGAGGCAGGCGATCAATCTGATCCCTGGCGGCCAAGCGTATAGGAATCATCACGCGGAACAGTGCCCCTGCACCCGGTTCATTCTCGACACTGACCTCACCCTGCATCAATTCAACATACTGCTTACAGATAGCCAAACCAAGACCGGTACCCATGCCCGCCTTAAAGCCAATCTGCACAAAGGGCTCAAAGATACGCTTCTGATCCATCTTGGCAATACCCGGCCCTGTATCTTGTATCTCAAACAGAAGGTTATGTTGATCACTCTCCTGATCGGTTAACACACTCAAACTCAAGCTGACCCCACCCTTGTCGGTAAACTTAATGGCATTACCAATCAGGTTAATAAGGATCTGACGAATCTTGCCCCGATCGGCCACCACATAGCGGGGGAAAGAGGAGGACTGAACAAAATCAAGCTGTAGCCCATCCTGTTTAGCGCGTACGCTCATCATATCGGTTACGTCACGTAGCACATCACCCAGATCGAATGGCTCCTCTACCAGATCAATGCCACCCGCCTCAATACGGGCCAAGTCCAGGACATCATCCAGCAAGCCAAGAAGATGATCACCAGAGCGATGGATAATCTTCAGCGTGCTACGCTGATCACTGGTGACTGCAGGATCATTCATCAGCATCTCGGAAAAACCCAACACTGCATTGAGTGGAGTGCGCAACTCATGGCTCATATTGGCCAAAAACGCACTCTTCGCCCGATTTGCGATCTCTGCCTCCCGCCTGGCCGCTATCAATGCCCCTTCGTAGTGCTTACGCTCAGTGATGTCATGCATGCTGACTACTGCGCCAAGGCGATTACCACTGTCATCGACCATCGCCGTACCACTGGTCAACAGGGTACGAGGCTCTCCCTTATTTGGGACAATCACCATCTCCACATCCTTGACCTTTTCACCCATATAGGCCCGGAATAACGGTATATCCTCTTTTTTCATAGGCGTTTTGCCGTCGGCCTGGTAGAGATTATAATGTTCCGCCCACTGCTCCGGGGGAAGCGCCTTCTGTTCTATACCGTGTAACTCACGAGTGGCGTGATTGAACAGGGAGAGTTTCCCCTCCTTGTCACAGGCGACAATGCCGTCTTGTACATTTTCGAGCAGCGAATTGAGGAATATCTGCTGTGACTGCAGCTGTCGGGTCCGTTCCTGGACGTGCATCTCCTGCTGCTCAACGGTTCTCTCCAGTTGGTGCTTTGTCTTCTCACGCTCTTCCACCACACTGCTGAGAAAAAAAATGGAGATACTCATGGCCGCCAGGAACAGCTGTAGTTCGATCAGCACCTCATTCAACGGCTTCTCTGAATAGATCCCCATCCTGACTGCACTGGCCGTAATGGCAAAAACAGCCACCAGCAGCAGGGCACTGAACAGGATGCGGTGATCAAGCCGAAACACAGCCCAAATCAGCAGTGGCAGGATCAGAAAGGTGGTGAGCTGGACATTCCCGGTAACCGGTAAAACCCCCAGACAGAGAAGACTCGCCAACACCAGAGCAACGGCAAACAGAGCAAACTCCGTTCCCAACTCCAAGGCCCCTCTCCGGGTAGCCCACATCAGCAGTGCGGGGGCCAGGATCAGCACACCTATTGAGTCACCTGTCCACCAGGTGGCAAGGACATAAATGTAGCTTTCCCAGGGAAGAAAACCCATTGACGCCAATCCCGTCACGCCAAACAGTGCACTTATTCCAGGTCCCAATAGCGCACCGTAGAGCAAAAAGACGCCCACATGGGAGACCCGCCCCATGGGATTTGAGGTTCCTGTTGTACGTATGATTAACCAGGCGGGAATAACGGCACATAGTGTATCGCCGATGCCATTGGCACTGCCGGAGACAATCGCCCGCAACATCAGCGAGGTGGAACTTGGATCGAAATAGGCCCAGACATTACCAATAAAGGCGCCTAGAAAAATACCAGGCCATAGATGAAAGCCGCGAATCAGTACTGCAGCCAGAATAATCCCCGAGGGAATCCAGACCGGGGTGACATTGCCGGGAGGAATAGCCAATTGCTGCCCGATACGGGCTGTTGTGTAGTAGATGACGGCGAGGGCGACAATATCCACTATCCGCCGAT
>JBEVXT010000469.1:0-2479 GCA_040505955.1 Sedimenticola sp.
TTAAATGACTATGCCTTATTGTGTTGCGATTAGGGTACGGGGTCGGAGTCGATTGCGTCGTAAATCGGTAGTAATCACCAACAATCTTAACGCAATCGACTCCGACCCCTGAGAAAGTAACCCATAAACAGATACCACTGAATAGTTACAAATGACTATGCCCTATTGTGTTGCGATAACTAATTAGTAGTGTATTGAACACCAACGCAGAAGACCGAATGTTCCATTCACAGACCACAATCAGCACCCGAAGTTCTTTTACAATCAACTCTTTTCCGGTACCTTAGCACTTACATTCAGGGTCGGCTCAGTTGGCCTTTTTTATAAGCAGCAGTTACCCTACCACACCAGTCTGAAACAGAGTATCAAGGATTTTCCATGGGTTTTCTACAAGACAAGCGCATCCTCATCGTTGGCGTTGCCAGCAACCGTTCCATCGCCTGGGGCACCGCCCTGGCCATGCACCAGCAGGGTGCTCAACTCGCCTTCACCTACCAGACAGAGAAATTGAAGGGACGGGTTGAAAAGATGGCCGCTGAAGTGGGCTCTGACATCATCCTGCCCCTGGATGTCGGTTCTGACCAGCAGATCGACGACGTCTTCAGCGAATTGGGTAAACAGTGGGACGGGTTGGACAGTATCGTTCACTCGGTCGGTTTTGCCCCCCGTGATCAGTTGGAAGGTAACTATATGGATGCGGTCTCCCGTGAGGGCTTCTCCATCGCTCACGATATCAGCTCCTACAGCTTTGCCGCTTTGGGTAAGGCGGGACGAGAGATGATGGCGGGACGTAACGGCTCGCTGCTGACCATGAGCTACCTGGGCGCCGTACGCACCGTACCCAATTACAATGTCATGGGCGTAGCCAAAGCGAGTCTGGAGGCGAATGTTCGTTATATGGCCGATGCCCTGGGCCCTGTAGGAACCCGCGTGAACGCCGTTTCAGCTGGCCCCATACGCACCCTTGCCTCAGCTGGCATCAGCGGCTTCAAAGGGATGCTGGCGGAAGCTGAGGCAAAAACACCGCTTCGCCGCAATGTCACTATCGCAGAGGTGGGCAACAGCGCCGCCTTCCTCTGCTCTGACCTGGCTTCCGGAATAACCGGCGACGTGCTCTATGTTGACTCCGGTTACCATATCCTCGCCATGGCATAGTCCTAGGCGTAGCTATTCAGGTGATCGATGCGGTTCGCAAGCTCACCACATCCTACATGCAAGCATAGACGGAGAAAGGATTGTAGGATGTGGTTGAGGTACGAACCGCATCATTCGAATAACAATTAACTCTAAAGAAAAGCCGCACCGGAATCAGTTCCGGTGCGGCTTTTTATCTTCTGCGTAGAGTGTAGAGGCCCTTATTCTCCGCGCTTCACTATTTGAATATCCGCCACTGCATGAAGATTCTCAACCAGTTTCTGGAAGTAGTTGCGACCGAGTGAGCGTTGCAGGGCGCTACGTGCCGCCGCCTCCCCGCCTATCTCTTTTAGGTCTTCGCTGTTACCGTCTATCACCTGGGTGAGGGCCATTACAGCAAAATTACCACCAGTGAGCTGGGTTTGACCGTAACTTGCATTACCCTCTTGAGGCCGTGGCATAACAAACAGCTGCGCCGCCAATCCCACCGGCAGATCGCGGCTGTCACGTCCAACCAGCCCCTTTCGCTCCAGAGGGAGTCCGCTTTCTGTTGCCAGAGTCTCCATGGAAGAGCCCTCTTTAAGCCGTGCAACAAGACTCTTCGCCTGCTCCCCAGCTTTCCCGGTCGCACCATCCGATTTGAGTTTGGAGGTGATCTCAGTCACAGCATCGTCAAACGCTCTAACCGCAGACTCCTCATGGTCAAGCACCCGCAGCACCACCATATGCTCGGCACCCAGCTCTATCGCTTCACTATTGTGTCCACCGGAGAGCACGTCATCACTGAAAGCGGCCGTTACCGCTTTCAGTGATGCAGCAATACCCTCACCCCCATCACGGGTGAACCAGCCACTCTCTTTAATCTCGATGTTCAGGACCCCGGCTGCCGGCTCCAGGCTGTCTGGATCTTCATAGGCCAAATCATTCATCTGTTCCGCATACTCGTAGAAGAGTCGCTCCGCCTGCTCTTTCAGGTAGGCGCCTCTCACCAGATCCCGCGCCTCTTCAAATGACTTTCCCTGCTGCGGTCTGATGCTGGTCAACTGGACGATATGGAAGCCAAACTCGGAGCGTACGGGCTGACTAATCTCCCCCTCATTCATAGCAAATACAACGGCATCGAAGGCATCATCCATCTCACCCCTGCCAAAGTACCCGAGATCACCCCCCAAATCGGAAGTGCCCGGATCCTGGGACAACTCTTTGGCGACGGCGGCAAACTCTTCGCCCCCATTGACCCGCGCCAGAGCCGCCTCCGCCAGCGTTTTGGCGCTGCTCTCTGCAGCCTCATCAACACCATCCACGGTGAAAAGAATATGACGGGCACTGCGCTGCTCTTGTGTAA
>JBEVXT010000469.1:2579-12517 GCA_040505955.1 Sedimenticola sp.
TCCGCCAGCGTTTTGGCGCTGCTCTCTGCAGCCTCATCAACACCATCCACGGTGAAAAGAATATGACGGGCACTGCGCTGCTCTTGTGTAATGTAGTCACCCTTGTGCTGCTCGTAATAGCCCGGCAGTGCATCGTCGTCCGCCGTCAGGGAACCGGCAATATTTTCCAGATCAAGCTCAAGGTAGAGCACCCTGACCCGCTCAGGTGCCATAAACTGATCCTGATTACTATCGTAATAGCTCTTTGCGTCGGCTTCGCTTACATCAATGCCATCGAGGAAAGTGGCACTGGGAACGGTCAGATAATCGACTGCACGCTTCTGTTGACTCAAACGTACCAGTTGGTTGATTTCGGCATGGGTCACAAACTCCGACACTGAGATCGCCTTGGGCAGCTGTTCGCTTACCAGGCCACTTCTGACCTGCTCTTCAAATCCGCTAGGGCTCAGCCCCTGCAAGCTAACACCGCGCTCGTAGGCGGTCTGACTGAATACGCCCCCAACCTGAAAAGAGGGGATGGTGCGAATGGCACTGCGTACCAGATCATCACCGGCATAGAGACCCAACTCATCGGCAGCCTGCATAAGTAGACTGTTACGGACCATGGCATCCAGCACCTCTTTGCGCAGAACCGTCTCATCAATCAGTTCCGGACGGTAATTTTTCCCGAGACGCTCCCGCATATTTTGCCGAAAATTGCGGTAGCCGCTATCGAACTCTCTCTCGGTAATCTCCAGATCATTGACGGTGGCCATCGGAGGTGCGGAACCTGTACCCAGGTATTCCTGAATTCCCCAGAGGGCAAAAGGTACACTGATCAGAACGACAATGAACCAGGCGACCACTCCCTGAGCACGTTCTCTGATGGACTGAAGCATGATTTAACCCGTTATTTTATTATGGATAAAAAAAGTAACTATTCAGCTGCTGCCAATATAGTTCGGGGTCGGAGTCGATTGCGGCAAAAAACTGTAAATTACCCTACCATCTTCAACGCAATCGACTCCGACCCCTGGTGAAAAGCCCCTCTTAGGGGGGGTACTGAATAGTTACAAAAAAAGTATCTATCCAGCACTGTGCCGTAACTGTTCAGATTGCCCCTGAAATTCGTCAGTTCAAGGCACAAAATGTGAGTTTACACATGTAAATGATCATTTTGTAACGCAGAAATGGCGAATTTCAGGGGTGAGCTGAATAGTTACAAAAAAAAACGGGGTATCTCATCGATACCCCGCTTCTCTTCAACACTGGCGGAGCGGACGGGGCTCGAACCCGCGACCCCCGGCGTGACAGGCCGGTATTCTAACCATCTGAACTACCACTCCGAATATGGTGGGTGCTGCAGGGCTCGAACCTGCGACCCTCGCCTTGTAAGGGCGATGCTCTCCCAGCTGAGCTAAGCACCCTGCGAAGGGGCGCTAGTTTACGGCATCCTTCAAGGCTTTTCCAGCTTTGAATGCCGGGTTTTTTGACGCCTTGATCTGGATAGTTGCGCCGGTCTGTGGATTACGTCCGGTGCGGGCGGCACGCTCACGTACCGTGAATGAGCCAAAACCAATAACGGAGACCTGATCACCGTTTTTCAGAGCCTCTGTAATTCCATCAATCAGGCCATCTAGAGCACGTCCTGCTGCAGCCTTAGAGATGTCTGCGGCATCTGCCATTGCATCGACCAGTTCCGTCTTATTCATTAAATATCTCCCCTTTGGAAGTGTGGGTTGCGCTGCTTAACGGCGCACTCGGTTTTACTCTTTCGATAGTGTCAGAGTATGCTGAAGCGGGCCCAATTTATACCAGTGCCCGGGAATAAGTGTCAAGTAAAGACGGCCAAAAAAGCCTCATTTCATGCGCTTTTCAAGCTGACAGTAATACCATTCGTTTAATACTATTTTGTCCAGCAATTAAGATACAGGATCAGTGCCGTCAATGCTGAATAAGTCCATCATCTTTTTTTGCCGTTGCCTTTTCTGTGGACGATTTGGCCTTTTTCGCCGCCGACAGACCGGCAGCCGTCTCTGCCACATCAACCCTGGGTTCAGGCATGCGATCCAGAGCAATCTCCAGCACCTGGTCTATCCAGCTCACCGGTCTGATATCCAGGTGCTGCTTGATATTTTTCGGAATATCGACCAGGTCACGTTCATTCTCTTCCGGTATGATGACGGTCTTGATACCGCCCCGATGAGCGGCAAGAAGCTTCTCCTTGAGACCGCCGATAGGCAGCACACCGCCCCTTAGGGTAATCTCACCGGTCATCGCCACATCGGCCCTGACGGGAATTTGCGTCAGTGCAGAAACTAGGCAGGTGCACATTCCGATACCTGCACTGGGCCCATCTTTTGGTGTTGCCCCTTCCGGCACATGAACATGAAGATCGTACTTCTGATAGAAATCTTTCTCTATTCCAAAGAGACCCGCACGACTGCGCACCACCGTCATTGCCGCCTGGATTGACTCCTGCATCACATCGCCCAACTGGCCGGTATGGCTGAGCCGTCCCTTGCCGGGAACCAGCGCCGCTTCGATATGCAGCAGCTCGCCACCCACTTCGGTCCAGGCCAGACCGGTCACCTGCCCCACCTGGTCATGCTCTTCGGCCTCTCCGTAACGGAAACGTTGAACTCCAAGATATTTTTCCAGAGTCTTGGGCGAGATAATCATCTTCTTGGTGCGTTTGTTCAGAAGGATATCCTTGACCACTTTACGGCAGATTTTTGATATCTCGCGTTCAAGATTACGTACTCCGGCCTCGCGGGTATAGTAGCGCACGATGTCGCGGATGGCGGCCTCCCGAATCTGCACCTCACTCTCTTTCAACCCATTGTGCTCCATCTGTTTGGGAACCAGGTAGCGGGTGGCGATATTAACCTTCTCATCCTCGGTATAGCCGGAGAGTCGGATGACCTCCATCCGGTCCAGCAGCGCAGGAGGGATATTCAGGGTATTGGCAGTGGCTACAAACATCACTTCCGAGAGGTCAAAATCGACTTCCAGGTAGTGATCGCCAAAGGTGTGGTTCTGCTCCGGATCCAAAACCTCCAGCAGGGCGGACGCCGGATCACCGCGGAAATCCATCGCCATCTTATCGATCTCATCCAGTAGGAAGAGTGGATTGCGGGTGCCAATCTTGGAGAGGTTCTGGATAATTTTACCCGGCAGCGCACCAATATAGGTTCTGCGGTGACCACGAATTTCAGCCTCATCCCGGACACCGCCGAGAGACATGCGGAGAAACTTACGGCTGGTAGCACGGGCGATGGATTGACCGACAGAGGTTTTACCCACACCGGGGGGACCGACAAGACAGAGAATCGGTCCTTTGAGTTTACGCACCCGCTGCTGCACCGCCAGATATTCGATGATCCGCTCTTTCACCTTTTCCAACCCGTAGTGATCCGCCTCAAGTACATCTTCGGCCGCTTTCAGATTGTGGCGAATTTTGCTGCGTTTTTTCCACGGCACACCGACCAGAGTGTCTATATAGTTGCGCACCACCGTCGCCTCGGCAGACATCGGTGACATCAGCTTCAGCTTGTTCAGCTCGTTCTGCGCCTTGGTTTTCGCCTCCTTGGTCATGCCCGCTTTTTCAATGCGTTTGGCAAGATCCTCGATTTCGTTCGGCGCTTCATCCAGATCACCCAACTCCTTTTGGATCGCTTTCATCTGCTCGTTGAGATAGTACTCGCGCTGGTTCTTCTCCATCTGCCGTTTTACCCGGCCGCGAATCCGCTTCTCCATCTGCAACAGGTCATTCTCCGACTCCATCAGCCCCATCAGGTGCTCAAGACGTTCCTGTACATCGGCCATCTCAAGTACGTGCTGCTTCTCTTCCAGCTTCAACGACATATGCGCCGCCATGGTATCCGCCAGTCGGCTCGGATCATCAATGCTGGAGAGGGAGGTCAGAACCTCGGGTGGAACCTTTTTGTTAAGCTTTACATACTGGTCAAAGAGGGCTGTCGCGGTGCGCATGAGCACATCCATTTCGCGCTCTTCAAGAGTGATTTTATCGTAGATAGTGCTCGCCTGGGCGGTAAAGAAGCTGTCGGTGGAGATGAACTGCACCAGCTTGGTTCTCTCACCTCCCTCCACCAGCACCTTGACCGTTCCGTCGGGCAGTTTGAGGAGTTGCAGGATATTGGCCATTGTGCCAATACTGTGCATATCCTTGACTGAGGGATCATCAGTGTCGGCGCTTATCTGTGCAACCAGAAGGATCTGTTTATTATCCTTCATCGCCACATCGAGCGCCTTGATCGATTTATCCCTGCCGACAAACAGCGGAATCACCATGTGAGGATAGACCACCACATCTCGCAATGGCAGAACCGGCGAGATCGATTTGGGATCGATTATCACGGTGGTTTTTTTGTCGTCTTCACCCATGTAGGGCACTCCTCAGTCTAACTAGATTTCCAGATTGACCCCACAAATCCCTGGGGGTTCTTGACATATGAAGAACCGGCACAGGCATCGTATCGAGGAATCAGGATCTTACCGGAAAGCAGCTCCGGCTTGAGCAAATGGTGGGGGCTATCGGCAGGATTTCAACCGGCCGTACGGGATACACACAGATCCTTGTGGATCAATCGGATGCAGCCAACTGCTTCTCGCCGCCCTGGTAGATGATATAGGGAGAGCTTTCACCCCTGATCACTGGGCCGTCGACCACAACCTTGCTGACATCATCCATCGACGGCAGGTCATACATGGTATCAAGCAACACCTGCTCAAGTATGGTACGCAGACCACGAGCGCCGGTTTTACGTTCCGACGCCTTGACCGCGATGGCACTCAGAGCGTCATCTCGCAGTTCAAGCTCACAATCCTCCATTTCAAACAGACGTTTGTACTGTTTGACCAGCGCATTCTTCGGTTCGGTCAGAATTCTTATCAGCGCCTCTTCATCCAGCTCCTCAAGGGTGGCGACCACCGGGAGACGACCGACAAACTCAGGAATCAGGCCATAACGGATGAGATCCTCAGGCTCGACACCGGTAAGCACCTCACCCACCTTACTGGTCTCATCCTTGCTGTGAACCACGGCGGAGAAACCGATGCCACCCTTTTCCGAGCGATCGCGAATCACCTTCTCAAGACCGGCAAATGCACCGCCAACAATGAACAGGATATTTGAGGTATCGACCTGGAGAAACTCCTGCTGGGGGTGTTTTCTGCCACCCTGGGGTGGTACCGAGGCGACGGTACCCTCAATCAGCTTAAGCAGTGCCTGCTGAACGCCCTCACCCGACACATCCCGTGTAATTGAAGGGTTGTCCGACTTGCGGGAGATCTTATCGATCTCGTCGATATAAACAATGCCGGTCTGGGCTTTTTCGACATCATAATCGCACTTTTGCAGGAGCTTCTGGATGATATTTTCGACATCCTCACCCACGTAGCCCGCTTCGGTGAGGGTGGTGGCGTCGGCGATTGTGAAGGGAACATCGAGCATCCGTGCCAGCGTCTCAGCCAGAAGCGTCTTACCGCAACCGGTCGGGCCGATCAGCAGAATATTGCTCTTGGATATCTCAATATCATCTTTTTTATTCTCGGCATCGAGGCGCTTGTAGTGGTTGTAGACAGCCACTGAGAGCACTTTTTTCGCCCGCGCCTGCCCGATCACATACTGGTTCAGCAGTTCATTGAGCTCGTGAGGCTTGGGAAGTTTCCCAACCGTCTCGCTCTCACCCTCCTGCATCTCTTCGCGAATGATGTCGTTGCACAACTCGACACATTCGTCGCAGATAAAGACAGAGGGGCCTGCAATCAGCTTGCGAACTTCATGCTGACTCTTTCCACAGAAAGAGCAGTAAAGCAGCTTTCCGTCATCACCTCTGGTCTTGTCATCACTCATACAGGCACCCTCTCAAACCACGCTGTCAAACCCACAGGAAACCAATCCCTCTGCCGCATATATGGCCCATAATATCCGATTACAAGCGCTTGGCAAGAATCGGCCCTGCCACAAAGCGGAACTCGCCGCTGAAATCGCACCGTTTCAGAGCAGTGCATCCGCTACTCAGTCACCTGGGGACGCTGCTCCAGCACACTGTCAATGAGGCCGTACTCCGCCGCCTCATCTCCGCTCATAAAATTATCCCGCTCGGTATCCCGTTCAATGGCATCGAGTGGTTGCCCGGTATGTTTGGCCATTAACTTGTTGAGGCGGTCACGCAGAAGCAAAATCTCTTTCGCGTGAATCTCGATATCAGTAGCCTGCCCCTGGTATCCACCCAACGGCTGGTGAATCATCATCCTGGAGTTGGGCAGACAGAAACGTTTTCCGGACTCACCTCCGGCCAACAGGAATGCCCCCATACTGGCCGCCTGACCGATGCACATGGTGCTCACATTGGGTCGCACAAACTGCATGGTGTCGTAGATTGCCAGGCCAGCACTAACGGAGCCGCCGGGGGAGTTGATGTAGATATGGATATCCTTGTCCGGATTTTCCGACTCCAAAAACAGCAGTTGAGCAACAATCAGATTAGCCATCTGATCCTCAACCGTACCGACCAGAAAAATCACCCGCTCTTTCAGCAGCCGGGAGTAGATATCATAGGAACGTTCACCCCGGGCGGTCTGTTCGACCACCATAGGGATCAAGCCCAAACCTTTTACATCCAATCCGCCCATGTTACTGATATCGGTCATTGCTGGTAAATCCTTAATTTAACCACATACGTGGAAGCCGCCGGTAGCCGCCTATCGAGCCTCTGAACAAGTCTGCGCGCGAGGATTACGGCCTCTTCAAGACATATACCCTAAATTAAAGGGGTGGCGGAAGCCACCCCTAAAAGACCACTGAACTATTACTGAATATGGTTAGGCGTCGTCTGTTTCGGTTTTCGGCTGTGGATTCATCACCTCATCAAAGGTGGAAGCGCTATCCTCTATTTTTACCTGCTCCAGAATCCAATCCACTATCTGGTCTTCGATAACCACATTCTCGACACCGGCGAGTTGCTGTTTATCACTGTTGTAGTAATCGATCACCTCTTGCGGTTCCTCATAGGTGGAGGCAAACTGCGCAACCTTGGCCAAAACCCGCTCCTGATCCAGCTTGATCTCATTCTCTTTAATCACTTCAGCCATCAGAAGACCCAGGGAGACACGTCTCTTGGCCTGCTCTTCAAACAGATTGAGGGGCAGATCGATATTGCCCTTCTGACCATTCTGCTGCATATTTTCCCGGGTCTGCTTTTGCAACGCCAGGGACTCCTGCTCAATCAGCGCCTGGGGTACATCAAGGGGATTGGCCTCAAGTAGCGCATCCATCGCCTGTTCCTTCTGCACGCTCCTGATGCGTTCACTCAATTCACGCTCCATATTGGCGCGAATATCCTCTTTCATCGCCTCAACACCGCCATCATAGGTGCCGAAAGATTTGACAAATTCATCATCCAGTTCCGGCAACACCGACTCGGCCACCTTGATAACCTCAATTTCAAAAGTCGCTGCCTTACCCGCCAGATGCTCAGCCTGATACTCTTCGGGGAAGGTGAGTTCAAGGGTGCGGCTCTCACCCGCCTTGGCGCCGAGCAGGCCGGCTTCAAAGCCATCGATCATGCTGCCTGAACCCAACACCAGGGGAACACCGTCGGCACTGCCGCCCTCAAACGTCTCACCATCGATGAATCCCTTGAAATTCATGGTCATCTGATCGCCATCTTTGGATTCACGCTCAACATCATTCCATGTGATCCGCTGGTTGCGCAGCTTATCAATCATCGCTTCCATGTCGGCATCAGCAACTTCCGCCACAGGACGGTTAATGACAGCAGCCGATAGATCATTAAGCTTCACTTCAGGCATCACTTCAAACATCGCGGTGTAGCCCATCGCTCCCTCGGCAACATCATCGTGGGGCTCGATAATGGGCTGTCCGGCGGGCTCCAGTTTCTCCTGGGTCAGGGCTTCAAAATAGCTCGACTGAACCAGATCACCAAAGACCTCCTGGCGCACCTGCTCGGAGAATCTTTTGCGAACCACGGACATCGGCACCTTGCCGGGACGGAATCCGTCCATATTGGCACTGCGGGAGACCTCTTTCAGACGACTCTCCATCGCCTCATTAATTTTCTCGGCGGGCAACTCAACCGTCATTTGGCGCTTGAGCCCTTCTTTTGATTCAACCGAAACTTGCATGAAAACCTCTCCGGCGGTCCCGCCGCCACTCTGATCGCTTTGTGCGTTATCGTAAAAAGCCGCCGCACCCCATGCGGCAGCCATGAAAAATATGGTGCGAAAGGGGAGACTCGAACTCCCACACCTTACGGTACCAGAACCTAAATCTGGCGCGTCTACCAATTCCGCCACTCTCGCTTAGCACCGACACAACAATATTATGCGTCGGTCAATCGAGCATTATACATCGAGGTGGTTCGCTGTTCTAATCCGAATAGGGCGGTTTTTACGAATTCACCCTATTTTCCGGTAGAATAAGCTGATTATCAGGTAGCTAGGAGCCTGTCCGAAATAAACAAAGCGGGACGCAGAGAGCGCAGAGGAGGTGCAGAGCACGCAGAGAAAAGCAATGGCTTTCAAAAGATAGCCTCAGCGACCTCTGCTATCCTTTGCGATCTCTGCGTCCAAAAGCCTCCATTTTTGGATAGAAGCTAACTATTCATAAGTAAGTGCATATGGAAAGTTGCCGTTATTACCCGATTCACACCTGGAACAGACAACAAGATGCGGGTTTTATCCCTTTTTATTCTGCTGATACTGGGTGCGCTTCTACTCAGCGCACTGATCAACCACCCTCTCTACCTTCTGTTGGGAGAGAGCATCAATGCTGGCCCACACAAACTGATCAACATCACCGGTAAGCTGCTCGCCATCCCGGGATTCATCTTCATCATCCGCCACCTCTCGATTGCCAACAAACAGAGTCTGGGCTACGCCCTGCCACGCCCGGAGTTTCTCCGTGAACTGCTGAGGGGGTGGCTCAGTGGCCTGGGAATTCTTATCATCCTCAGCGCTGTACTGCTCCTGCTGGATATCCGGATACTTAAACCACTCCCAGATGACCTGGGAACCTTTCTGCTGAAGTTGACGGTGACCGCACTCATCGCCGGGTTGTTGGTGGGCTTTATCGAGGAGACCTTCTTCCGTGGTGGCCTCTTCGCAGCACTACGCAAACAGCACAGTTTTATCACCACCATGTTACTGTCGAGCCTGCTCTATGCCGCTATGCACTTTATCGAACCACCGGAACTGCCGGTGGGTGAGGTTGCAGCGTGGAACAGCGGCCTGCTAATGCTCTCTGGAACATTTGACCAGTTTGGAATGTGGCGCACCTACGACTCTTTTATTGCCCTGTTCGTACTTGGCCTCTTTTTCGCGCTGGTTCGGGAACGTACCGGCAATATCGCCTACTGTATCGGTCTCCATGCCGCCTTTGTATTTATTATCAAATTGACGCGCAAGCTGACGATGGTGGATGACCTCAACTCGCTCAGTTTTCTGGTGGGATATTACGATGGCATGACCGGCTACCTCTCCGCCGCCGGCCTGCTTATCCATCTTCTTATTGTCTACCGCTTCTGGAGACGACCCGGCTCCTAAGCGACTTTACTCTCGTAGAGGTGTTTTTCAATCTGCCCAAAGAGATCACCACGACTAAACGGCTTTGCCAGGAAGCTGTCGGCCCCCACTTTAAGTCCCCACAACTTGTCCGCACCTTCAGGATTAGCACTGATGATGATAATTGGAATATGGCGGGTTTCCTGCCGCTTGCGCAGGTAGCGGGTTGCCTGGAAGCCATTGATACCGGGCATGAATACATCCATTATGATCAGGTCAGGAATTCGCTTCTGCGCCTTGATGATGGCTTCTTTGCCATCGGCGGCCGTGATAGTCTCATACCCTGCCTGCAGCAGCATTTTTGAAAGCACCTGCCGAACCGTCTTGGAGTCGTCAACAATCAGCACCTT
>JBEVXT010000469.1:12617-24234 GCA_040505955.1 Sedimenticola sp.
GCCATGCAGACATTGCGAATCAGCAACCGCCCTCTCGGCAGGACGGTGATTCGACCGTTGTTCAGCGACAGCAGGCCATCCGCCTCCATGTTCTCAAGCTTTGGCAGATCAGTGGCAAAGTACTCCTTAAAATCGATACTCCACGTTTTTTCAATAGCTGAAAAATCCATCTGAAAGTGACAGATAAGGCGGGTGATGACATCGCGCCGAATCAGGTCGTCACGGTTGAGTTGAAGTCCGCGAAAGACCGCCAGCTGCCCATTATCAATCCGCTGGTAGTAATCATCCAGACCACGCAGATTCTGGCTGTAGGTGGCGTCGATCATGCCGATCGAGGTAACGCCCATGGCAACGAGATCACACTCGGCATGGGTCGAGTAACCCTGAAAGTTGCGATAGAGAGTACCCTCCCGTTGGGCAATCGCCAATTCATCATCCGGCCGGGCAAAGTGATCCATGCCGATGTAGACATAACCAGCCGAGGTCAGACGCTCGATGGTCATCTGCAGTATTTCCAACTTCACTTCCGCAGGCGGCAGATCGCTCTCATTGATGCGGCGCTGGGGTTTGAAGATCTGCGGCAGGTGGGCGTAATTAAACACCGACAGACGGTCTGGCCCAACCTCTATAATTCGATCCAGGGTCGTCATAAAGCTGTCAGCGGTCTGAAACGGCAGGCCGTAGATCAGATCGATACTGACTGAGCGGAAGCCACTGTCATGGGCGGCTTCAAGCACGATCATGGTCTCGGACTCGGACTGCACCCGATTGACCGCCTTCTGTACCTTCTGATCAAGATCCTGAACCCCCATACTGAGCCGGTTGAAGCCGATTTCACGGAGGATTTTTATCGTCTCTGCATTCGCCTCACGGGGGTCGATCTCAATCGAGTATTCACCACGATCATCATCCATCAGGGTGAAGTGCTCACCGGTGACACGCATCAGATCCCGCATCTGCTGATGATCAATGAAGGTGGGGGTTCCACCGCCCCAGTGCAGCTGCTCCACCTTTCGACTGCGGTCGAACAGCTCACCCTGCATGGCGATCTCCTGATGCAGCCGTCGCAGATAATCGGTGCCGAGACTGCGATCCTTGGTGACCACCTTATTGCAGGCACAATAGAAGCAGACGGTGTCGCAGAAAGGGATATGAAAGTAGAGCGACAGGGGACTCCCCTTCTCATTGCTGCGAAGGGCGATATCACGGTACTCGACTTCACCGAACTCCTCATGAAACTGAGGGGCGGTGGGATACGATGTATATCTTGGGCCTGAGTAATCGTATTTGTTAATCAGCGACAGATCAAAAACCAGTGACTGGTCCATTCAGTAATCTCCCTCGACATCAAGTCCCCGACGGTGGGTCTCGTTGATCTGTTTCAGCAGTATATGAAACGGTATGTTGTCGGCATGAACATTGGCAACATCCATAAACGAAAGATCCTCTCTTCCAAAGGCGTACTCACCTCTACACATTGCATCGTAGACGGCAGTGATCCCCTCCTCCAACGGCTGGAGAAACTGCGGGTAACTGCCCATCTCCTCCATCTCATACATCAGGCACTCCTTCAGGTCGCCAATCTCGAATTTTGCCTGCTTCACCCACTCTGCATACTCTTCAGCAGTACGCGCACGCTGTAACGCCATTTTTATACCCTATCCTTCTTCAAATTCATTTTGGTACTCGCTCAACTGCTCTGCAGTCAAGAGAAAGACACCATGCCCCCCATGGGCAAAATCGAGCCAGAGAAACGGTACCTGGGGGTAGCGGGCGGCCAATGCTTCGGCACTGTTTCCAACCTCGACAACCAACACCCCGTTGGGCTCAAGGTAATCCGTTGCCTGCCGCAGTATCCCGGCCACAATATCCAGTCCGTCGCGCCCCGCCTCAAGCCCGAGCAGGGGTTCTCTAAGATACTCCTCCGGGAGTTGCCCCATCTCCTCCTCGCTGACATAAGGGGGATTGCTCACAATCAGGTCGTAGCGCCGTCCCTTCAGTGTCGAGAAAAGGTCTGAAAGAATCGGTTCCACCCGCCCACCCATAGCGTGACGCTGAACATTGGTGCTTGCTACATCCAGGGCGTCGGCTGAGATATCCACGGCATCGACATCGGCACCCTCGAAACAGTAGGCGCAGGCAATGGCGATACAGCCACTGCCGGTACAAAGATCGAGTACCCGGTGCACAGCATCCGCCCGCACCCAGGGTGTGAAAGCCGAGTTGATCAACTCGGCAATAGGTGATCGGGGAATCAGTACATGCTCATTTACGTAGAAGCTGTAGCCTGCAAACATCGCTTCATGAGTCAGGTAGGCGGCGGGCACCCGCTTCTCTATCCGCTGCATCAACAGCCCGATAACCTCTGCCCGTTCGGTTTCTGTCAGCACGGCACTCAGGTAGTCAGGTGGTAGATCGGCGGGGAGGTGGAGGGCATGAAGCACCAGCGCCGCAGCCTCATCCAGGGCATTATCGGTTCCGTGCCCGAAAAAGAGCCCCGCTTCATTAAAGCGGCTTACACCCCAGCGGATAAAATCACGCAGTGTTGTGAGGTTTTCTACTTCGCCGGTCATTATCTGCTCACACTGGAAAGAGCGCGAATAATAGCCCATTTATGCTTCTGACGCTAAACCGACGATTCAGCATACTTCCAGTTTTTGTAACTTATCAATAACCCAGTGCAGATGCAGATGGATAACTTCCGGGTGGGGTGCAGTGTGGGAGGTAAAATCAGGCCACAGCGGCGTCTGATTCCACTACGGCTCTCTTCTCCTCTTCCTTGATACAGCCACCGCTCTTCAGGCCGCCGCGCGCAACCAACTCTGCAAGCGTGATTCCCTGGAGAAACTTGTAGATTTCATTGCTCAGATCGTCCCACAGATTATGGGTCAGGCAGCGCTTGCCATCCTGGCAATCGCGGTTTCCACCACAGCGCGTGAACTCCACCCACTCATCAACAGCGCAGATAATATCGGCAATGGATATCTCGTCGGAGGGCCGCCCCAGGTAGTAGCCGCCACCGGGGCCGCGCACACCTTTCACCAGCTGTTTGCCACGGAGACAGGCAAAAAGCTGCTCCAGATAGGAGAGAGAGATGCCCTGTGTCTCCGAAATTTCCGCCAGGGTTACAGGACCCTCGCCACCGTGCAAGCTCAAATCCAACATTGCTGTAACCGCATAGCGGCCTTTGGTCGATAGTCTCATGTCAATTATCCCAGGTTAAATTGAAATACCAAGCCATTTACTCGGTAATAAAAGTAGCATTTACCCACAGAAATTGTCAAGTTTTATTTCACAGCTCCGAGTAAGGTAATAACAACGACCCCGGTATTGGGCGAGATATTACTCTCCTCCCCAGTAGCGGGTGGCAATGGGGTCACCCAGATCCGCTTCCACCAGACGCTCCCTCACCTGCAACAGTTTTTCGATCAATTGCGGTTCACTCTTCTCATAGGCTTCTGCATCAGGCACCCGTTTCACCACCACCCCCAACAGCTCGGTAATTGCATTACCAATGGAGTTCTGACTGATGGTAACGACTAGCTTTCCCTCGTCGTTGCGATAGATCAGCTGCTTGAATGCGGGCTGCCAGCGAATGGCATTGGCGTACTTGGCATCGGCAATACCGAGATCCCTCACTTTTTTCGCCGCCGCCATAAAGTGGTTATTAAACAGCAGCTCGCTCTCAATCTGCTCGGGGAAATAGGCATCTTTTGGAATGGGCGCGTTACGGGTGGAAACCTGGGTGAAAAAGGTTCGATAGAAGTCGATAAAACCTTTAAGAATCTCGTCATACTCACGCCAGAAGCGAACATCCCCAAGGGCGGCAACACCTCCCTGCACCTCCCAGCTAGGCAACCCCTGAGGGTAACCGGTCAGCTCAATCCGTGAGGAACCACGGCTTGCAGGGGTCAGTATCTGCAGGTCGAGAACATCAAAAAAGCGCCGGTAAACTTCACCCATATAAGACTGGAACAGACTGTGCTGACCACCGTCAGTAAGGTTGGGATTGCCGCTATCGGCCAGATCCGCGTCTCTAAGCTGCACCTTGTCGAATACGATGAAGTGGTTGTGCAGCATGCGAATACTCGGCACACCGGGAGAGGTGAGCGGCCAGGTGGCATCCAGGCTCGCCTCACCTGCCAGCACCAGGGCGGTATCGGGGTCTGGATAGATCTCCAGCATATATTCGATGATGATCTGGTTCATCCTGTTCCAGACGCTCTTGACATCATCGGGAACCTGGGTGCGACGCACCGGACGTCCCAGGGGATCGAGAATACACTTTGAGGTGTTGTAGATGATGGAGGTATCGAATTCGTTACTGTGCCCCAGCGCTTTGCGGTAAAGCAGCAGGTTCTCCGGGTTCATCAGCAGCCCGTTATTGTGTGTCAGGTCATTGAGGTTCTCGGTACTGTTGAAAAACTCGTTGGGCATCATTCCCTCGGGTACGTCGAGGGGAATTGGCCGAAACGGAGTGACAATCTCTCTTGGTCCGTACTGCATCTGGCTACACCTTGGAAAAGTCTCTGTGTCCAGAAAAAACTGAACAGCGGCTAATTGGCGCAACCCCATGATGAACTGACTGGAGTTGCGTGAACCGGATCTTCAATCCAGGCGAAGATAGTAGAGAAAAGCACAGGATATGCAAGAGGATGAGGGCTTCGGGAAAAAAGCTCCCTCATAAACTCTATTTTGTCTAAACTGTACTCATGGAAGATAAAAGCAGTCCCATGTACCTGTTGTTGGTCAGCATTCATGGTTTGATACGGGGAGACGATCTGGAGCTTGGCAGAGATGCGGATACCGGGGGCCAAACTAAGTATGTGGTGGATCTGCTGCAAGCGTTGGCACAACGGGATGACGTGGCCCGGATCGATCTGGTCACCCGCCGCATAGTCGATCCGGAACTCAGTGACGACTACGCCCAACCGCTGGAGGTCCTCTCCGAAAAAGCACGTATCATCCGCATCGATGCAGGCCCCGAGGGCTACCTCCCCAAAGAGTCCCTGTGGGATCATCTCGACTCCTTCATGGATAACCTGCTGACTTGGCTCAACGCCGGGCAGCTTATGCCTGACCTGATACACAGCCACTATGCGGATGCGGGCTATGTCGGTGTCAGGCTCTCCAATCTGATCGGCACTCCCCTGGTTCACACCGGCCACTCCCTGGGCCGCGACAAGCGGCAGCGACTGCTTGCCAAAGGGGTGGAGCAGGAGGAGATCAACCTGCGATATAACATGGATCGCCGGGTTGATGCCGAGGAGGAGATACTGGCCAACGCCGATCTGGTGATAACCAGTACGTATAACGAGATCGAGGAGCAGTACTCCCTCTACAACCACTACCAACCGGACAACATGGTGGTGGTTCCCCCGGGCACCGACCTCAGCCGCTTCCATCCCCCCGGGCCGACAGACTCGGAGCCTGAATTTGCCGCCACCATGGCGCGTTTTCTGGAAGAGCCGCGAAAACCGATGATACTTGCCCTCTCCCGCCCCGATGAGCGTAAAAATATTCTGGGGCTGATCGAGGCCTACGGTGAGTCTCCCGAACTGCAGGAACGGGCCAACCTGGTCATCGTCGCCGGCACCCGCGACGATATCCGGGAGATGGAGCGCGGCCCACAGACGGTGCTCAAGGATATCCTGCTGCTGATCGATTACTACGATCTGTATGGCAAAACAGCAATACCGAAACAGCATCGGCAGGAGGAGGTGGAGGAGATCTACCGCCTGGCGGCCAACTCACGCGGGGTATTCATCAATCCGGCGCTTACCGAACCCTTTGGTCTGACCCTGCTGGAGGCTGCCGCGTCCGGCCTGCCCCTGGTGGCCACCGAAAACGGCGGGCCGGTGGATATCATCGGCAACTGCAACAACGGCCTGCTGATCGATCCACTCGACAAAGGTGCCATGGTGGAGGCGCTACTGAGCATCCTCGGTGATCTGGAGTGCTGGCAGCATTTCTCTCTCAACGGCATGGAGAATGTTCGCCAACACTACTCCTGGCAGGCACATGCCGAATCCTACATGGCACGGGTTAAACAGCTGCCTCAGGGATACAAGCCGATCCCCAACCCACAGGTGACAAAGCGACCTATGCGCTACCGGGATCGCGCCATATTCACCGACCTTGATCAAAACCTGCTGGGTAACCAGGAGGGACTGCAACAGTTCAACGAACTGGTGAAAGATAACCGCAAGTGCGGCACCTTCGGCATCGCCACCGGCCGCCGTCTCGACTCCACACTGAGCGAGCTGAAAAAACATAACATTCCCATGCCGGATGTGTTGATCACCAGCCTGGGCACCCAGATCAACTACGGCCGAAAACTGATCGTAGATGATTTCTGGCGGGAGCACATCGACCATCTGTGGAAGCCGCAATCCGTGCGCCGGCTGTTGAATGAACTACCGGGGCTAAAACCCCAGAAAAAGAGCGAACAGAGCCGCTTCAAGATCGCCTACCACTACCACGGCACCGAGGCTCCCACAGTGGAAGAGATCAACGACCTGCTGCACCAGCGGGATCTAACCTGCAATGTGATCCATGCTTTCGGTCAGTACCTCGATATCGTACCGGTGCGCGCTTCCAAAGGGCAGGCCCTCCGTTATGTGGCCCAGCGCTGGGGAATCCCTCTGCAAAATATCCTGGTGGCCGGTGGTTCGGGAGCGGATGAGGATATGATGCGCGGCAATACCATGGCGGTGGTGGTGGCCAATCGGCACCATGAAGAGCTCTCCCAACTGGTGGAGGAGGAGCGGATCTATTTTGCCGAGCAGGCTCATGCTTTGGGGATCATTGAAGCGCTACAGCACTACGACTTCTTCAAAAGCTGTGAGCTACCGATAGAGTAATCACTTCAGAGTAATCACTCCGGAAATTATGGAAAAACTGCTTATCTGCACCGACCTCGATCGCACTTTAATCCCCAATGGAGTGCAACCGGAGTCACCCAACGCCCGAAAAGAGTTCAGCACACTGGTTTCCCGGCCGGAGGTGAGTCTCGCCTATGTCAGCGGCCGACGCCGTAACCTGGTGCAGCAGGCCATCACCCTCTACGACCTGCCGCTACCCGACTTTGTCATTGGTGATGTGGGCGCCACCCTCTACCGGGTGGAGAGCCTGGAGCGTTGGCACGCCAGCGATGAGTGGAGGGATGAGATCAGCCGGGAGTGGGGTGATAACTCACATGCGAGATTAAAACTGCTGTTTTCCGATCTCATCGACCTGCGACCTCAGGAGACATCCAACCAGAATCGCTACAAACTCAGCTACTATGTACCCCAGCAGGCGGATCGCCACCGATTGATCAGCGAGATGCGGGGCCGCCTGAGCCCAGAGGGTATCAACGCCAACCTGATCTGGAGCCTGGATGAGCCAGCTGGTGTGGGTCTGCTGGATGTGCTGCCAGCCGGTGCATCAAAACTGCATGCCATTGAATTTCTTATGGCGCAGGAGAGTTTTACACCGGAGCAGGTTCTGTTTGCCGGTGACAGCGGCAATGACATGGAGGTATTGGTCAGCGCCCTGCCATCAGTGCTGGTGGCAAACAGCCTGCTGGATGTGCAGAAACTGGCAGTGCAGGAGGCGGAGAGAAACGGCACCCGGCAGCAACTCTACCTGGCAAAAGGGAACGGTCTTGGTATGAACGGCAACTACGCTGCAGGCATACTCGAAGGCATTGTCCATTTTTACCCGGCGAATGCCGGACTAATGGAGGATCAACTTTGAGCCAGCACCCCATCTGCATCTTTGGTGAAGTGCTGTTTGATATCTTTCCCGGAGGCACACGGGTATTGGGGGGGGCTCCCTTCAATGTCGCCTGGCACCTCCAGGCCTTTGGTATGAACCCCCTGCTTATCAGCCGGGTGGGGGATGACCCGATGGGCAGGCAAATCCGTCAGAAGATGGTTGACTGGGGCATGAACACCGATGGTCTGCAACTCGACCCCGCCCACCCCACCGGCGAAGTGGATATCGCCCTCACGAACGGTGAACCCAGCTACAACATCCTGACCGATCGCGCCTACGATCACATTGACGGGGATGCCATCCCACCAGTCAAGCCTCAACTGCTCTACCATGGCAGCCTGGCGCTGCGAAACCGGGTGTCTCAGCAGGCGCTGGCACAGCTGCCTAAGAGTGACGATTGCCGGGTATTTCTGGATGTTAATCTCCGCACACCCTGGTGGCGGCGCGATGAGGTGCTGGAGAGGGTAAGTCACGCCCACTGGGTCAAACTCAACGAATACGAGCTGGAGGAGTTGTCAGATGGCAGTGATAAGCCAGAGAAGCGGGCGATCCGCTTCCTCAGGGACTACTCACTGCAAGGGCTGGTGGTCACCTGCGGCGCTGGCGGCGCCTTTGCCCTGGGTGAGGATGGGCGAATTACCGTTATCACCCCGCCCCCCACACTAACGGTGGTCGATACCGTCGGTGCAGGTGACGCCTTTGCTTCGATACTGATCCTGGGCCTCTACCATGGCTGGCCTTTGCAGCAAACCCTGATGTATGCCCAGCAGTTCGCCTCACAACTGGTAGGCAGGCGCGGCGCCACGGTGAGTGATCCTGATTTTTACCGGGCGTTTGCAACGCGGTGGGCGCTGTGACCTAAACCCAATCGGCCCAGCTGTTGTATCCTCTGTAACAACCGCCACCTGAAAAAGAAGAATGCAACCATGTATGAACAGGTCTCCCACTCTCTGTTGAATGAAATCCTCGATGCGCTGAAGCCGGACATCCGCAAACAGGATCTACGCCACTTTTATACCCGCCTCGGCGCCAACTTCTACGCTATACACACGCTCTTCCTGCAGCTCTATGGAGAGCGGGATGATTTCAAACAGAAGATGATCCGCCTGGTGGACACCATGGCCCGCCGCTATATCGAACGATCCAATGACCTGGAGCAGCTGGATATGGAGCGGGAGCAGAATCACAACTGGTTTCTCAGCCAGGAGTGGGTGGGAATGGCGCTCTATGCCGACGGCTTTGCCGGTGACCTGCCGGGATTGAAAGCGAGGGTACCCTACCTGCAGGAGCTGGGAGTCAACATGATCCACGTCATGCCGATCATGGTCTGCCCTGAGGGCAAGAGCGACGGCGGCTACGCGGTGAGTGATTTTCGTAATATCGATCCACGCATGGGAAGCGTCAAGGATGTGCGCAGGTTGGCGGAGACCCTGCGTCTGCGCAACATGCTGCTGACCATGGATGTGGTGGTGAACCACACCTCCGATGAGCATGAGTGGGCGCGCAAGGCGAGGGCCGGTAAGCAGAAGTACCAGAACTACTACTACATCTTTAATGATCGCGATGTTCCCGACATGTTCGAGGAGACCATGCCCGAGATCTTTCCCGAAACCTCCCCTGGCAATTTCACCTGGGACAAGGAGATGAAGCGCTGGGCAATGACCGTCTTCAACAGTAATCAGTGGGATCTCAACTACAGCAACCCTACTGTCCTCATCGAGATGGTCGATATTCTTCTCTTCTGGGCCAACCAGGGGGCGGATATCCTGCGCCTCGATGCGGTGGCCTTTCTGTGGAAAAAGATCGGCACCAGCTGCCAAAATGAGCATGAAGCGCATCTGATACTGCAACTGATGAAAGATTGCTGCCAGGTCACCGCCCCCGGTGTGCTGTTTATTGCTGAAGCCATCGTCGCACCCCTGGAGTTGATCAAATATTTTGGTGAGGATGCCATCATCGCCAAAGAGTGTGAGATTGCCTACAACGCCACCTACATGGCCCTGCTGTGGGATGCGGTGGCCACCCGCAATGCCAAACTGTTGAATCAGGGGGTGCGCAGCCTGCCGACAAAACTCGACCGCGCCACCTGGCTCAACTATGTACGCTGCCATGATGACATCGGCCTGGGATTTGACGATGCGGATATCAGGCGCTGCGACTATGAACCCGACGCCCATCGCCGGTTTCTGCTGGACTATTTCACCGGCCAGTACATGGACTCAGAGGCCCGGGGACAGCCCTTTGGCCGCAACGAAAAGACCGGCGACGCTCGCATCTCCGGCTCCCTTGCATCCCTGGTTGGATTGCAGGCGGCGATGGAGACCGAAGATGACGAAGCGGTTGAGCGTTCGGTCAGGCTGATCCTGCTTCTGCACGGCATGATTCTCTCTTTTGGCGGATTTCCCCTGCTCTATTATGGTGACGAGATCGGCACGCTAAATGACTGCAGCTATCAAGAGGATGAGACCAAGGCGGAAGACAACCGCTGGATGCACCGCCCCCGCATCGACTGGGAGAAGGCGGAGCTGCGAAAACAGCACGGCTCAGTAGAGCAGCAGGTATTCGATGGCCTGAAAAGGATGATCGCCGTACGTAAGGTGACGCCCGCCTTTGCCGACCTGAACAACCGGGAACTGCTCGATGTGGGCAACGAACACCTGTTTGTCTTTCTTCGCAGCCACCCGGAGGCTGGCGGTGAATCGGTGCTGGTGGTGGCCAACTTTGACGCCAACCCCCAGTACCTCAACCTGAGGGATCTGGGCAATCGGGGCGCTTTTTGGCACGGCCAGCTGCAGGATATCTGCTCCGGTGAGTCACCCGCCCTGTTCAAGGATCAACTGGTGATCCCCCCTTATCGCTTCTACTGGCTCACCGATCAGCGCCCAGGCACTATGTTGTAACCCCGGCTCGTTCCCGTTACCCCAGAGGTCGGGCTCCTCTCTTTCCCGTCATACCCGCGTAGGCGGGTATCCAGCGCTACAGAGCACCAACCCCTGGATTCCATCCTTTGGTTCGTGAACGGTGTTCAGTATTGTGCTGAATAGTTACCGATATTTTTCTACAAAAGCGAGATTGTCAGGTGTTTTGAATAATGCTGGAAATCTTTATCAGTCGTATAAATGCGAAATTTAGCTCGAATAGAGACAGCACATATTAAGAAGTCGGTATGCGAGCCTTGTATGCCTTTCGAACGACAAAAGTTTGAATACTCGGCGGCAGACTCATAATCAGCATCAATGATCGGTTCGTTGGGAAAATATTTAATTTTTTGGCGAAGCCGTTCAAAGCTGTTTTTATCGCTGTACCCAGAAAGTAACTCTTGCCTGATTGGGCCAATTATTCGCACATGGTTATCGTCGATTAGCTGTGAGAGTTGTTCAGCAACAACAGTCTCTTTTGGGGCATTGCTTCGTAGAGCCAAAGACCAAATGCAGGTGTCAACAAGAACGCCTGTCATTTGCGGCTCTTTTTGTAGTCGTAATCCGGGTCTTGGGGTAGTTTGCCAAAAAGCGCTGTTATTTCGCGCTGTTTACGACGCTGTACAAACTCCATTAGCGCTTGGTTAACTGTATCTTTTTTGGTTTTTAGCCCACTAATATGCAACGCTTCATCCAGCAGGTTATTGTCAATTGAAAGGTTTGTGGCCATCGCAAGCTCCAGGGCTACACATGAATACACACAGCATAGCACACAAGCCATAAAGTAGTTCCAGCGGACACCGAAAAGAAAGCAAGGAAGGACGCCCATCAAAATAGCCCTGGTTGCGATATTATTGGTATGTTCTCTATGAAAGACCGGTGAGAAAGACCGTGACACCCATCAACTGGGGCACCCAAGATGATTGGTGTCCTGAACA
>JBEVXT010000470.1:0-2964 GCA_040505955.1 Sedimenticola sp.
TATCTCCGCCACCGCCTGGCGTTATAACTTCTTTTGCTCTATTTTCATCTGAAATGTAGTATCCTGCATTTTTCAGGATTGACCTCATATTCTCCTTATCTAAAGTATTCAGCGGAGGTGTAAGATTGATCTGATGTGCACATCCGGAAATCAAGATCAGAACTATAATTGAAATACTCTTAAAAATAATCGACATGATTTTCTCCTAAATAAGCTATGCTTACTGTTTGTTGACACGTATTATAAGCCAGTCTTCGCTCTAGTGACAAGCCCATAACGTTAAGTTCACTCGACCGCCGGATTAGAATCTATGAGCTGGCAATATGGTGATGTTAATCGAAACCACAAAACCAGAATTGTCGCAAAAGTTAGGTGAGTCGGATGTAACTTTTTGTTAGCGATAATACTTGAACTCACTTACTCTATTAAACCTTGATTAAATAATGTGGAAACTTCATTTCTCTGGTCCTCAGACCATGAAAGGCCAGCATTCTTCGGCCGCCCAGAATCAATATTGACCTTTTGTTTTTCTTCAATTGATTTTTTTGAAGCCCTGGCAGGCATCCTAACTGACCTGAGAACAGTAAATAAAGCCCTTATTATTTCAGGATTATTATAGTGGCTGTCTGATGGAAGAATTTCACCTGTTGTCGGATCTATTCCATCTGCAAGCATTTCTACTATTTCTTTTGCTTTGATTATATCCATGTGTTTAATCTTTTTTCGCTAATGCCTAGTTCACCTGCCAAAAACCGCATCGCGGTTTTTGTCAGATGGAGCGCCGTGTTAGATGCGATATTCATTCTTTGCGAGTGATATCCACTTTTTGTAAATTGAGTTGTAATGTTTGCCAGATGTTTTGGCCGTTTTTACTATTTTTTCAAAAAAATACATTGCCTTTTCATTATTTCCTTTTTCTTTCAATAATATGGCGTAATAATATGTTGCTTCAGGCCCAGGAAAAGATATATCCAAAACTTCATATTCCTTGAGTGCTTGCTCTGTATCTCCTGATTTCTCCAATGCTCTTGTATATAAGAGATGAGCATATGGATTCTTAAATTCAGGGTTCTCTAGGATAAGTTTGTCAAGCAATTCTTTGGTTTCTGAATAGTTATTCAATTGAAATTCTGCTGTTGCTAAACCATGCATAATGTCAGGATCATGCATATGAAGGCCTTTGCGGCATTTTGTATATAATTCTTTTGCTTCGCTGAACATTCCTTTCTTCATGCATTCATCAGCAAGTTTTAGTGCATTCTCTACGGTATCAGTCATTGAATAGTTTTGAGATGCATTGTTTATGCTTTTAGCAGGATTTACAACATCTTGTATATTTTGTTGTATCCTTCTGCCTGCCCTTCCTGCCATTAAGTCGGGCAGAACTTCAAGAAGCAAGTATGCAATTGATCCTGCCAACGGAAGCATTACTACTATCCATATCCAGGTGGTACTGCGGCCAGTTTTTATTATATGTACAACCAATGCAACCTGAAGGATGGCCGATAGTATTAATATTGGCATCTTTGCTCCTATATTCTTTTGCAGCTAACTGTTGATTCTATTGCACTTCTACATATAGTACGAAATTGGGGGTCAGAGTAAAACTTAATCGTCAGAAAAGGATGTCTTAATTTTATCTGACCCCAATTTTTGACTTTAGTGGTGGGTGTCCTGCTATTTACACAGTAGCTGTATCTGCATAAACCATTAGTTTATCTATGAGGGTTTTTTGATTCCTTGGCCACACGAGTTGAACTTTTCATTTTACAAAAAGGATCTATTGATTTATCAGTGATTTGGTTGCCGTATTGATATACGGTTGCTTGATTCTTATGGATGCGGCCTAATTCATTGCGCATAATAGAAACTTCAGCAACAAGCATATCTATTTTATCATCTGTTGTAGCATCTTTTGGGTTAAAATTCTTAACTGGTGTAGTTATTCCAAAATACTTCCAAAGTGTATTGCGGCCAGCCGAGCTTTTGGCAGATGCTTGAATATGATTGGTTAATTTTTCTAACTCACTATCAATATTCCATACTTTGAGAGCATCACTTTTATATTCTTGATAGTTAATAATAGCAGTATCGAAAGGGAGTGAATATTTGGTTTTTTCATCAGAAACAAGTGCTACAGGTTTGTCTAATGCTGTCCTTATTCCGTGTTCATAAAATACATTTGGATTGAGTGTGGACATATCACATAAAACAAGATCTGCTTCTGATAACTGCTTAATAATTTCACCTTGTATTATATCAGCACCAACCATGTTAGGTTTAATAGGCTCATATCCAGCATTTATTACTGCAGGGATAAACAGATATTCTAAAATATGTTTAAAATGATCTTCATCATTCTGGTAATTTTTCTCTACTAAGTCTGGATCACCAGTAATTGGCATTATGATAAAACAGCTTGTCATTTTTACCTCCTCTTAGTGTGTAGTATCACAAAATAGCTGATAATAAATTTGCATTCGTTTCAACCTACCACAGCTAACGCCCGCATCACGGGCAATTGAAAGTTGGACCGCTTTTTTGCGGCCTTTGTTTTTTCGCAAAAAACGGGCTGACTTTTAATTGTCCCAGTGCATGCGATTGTGTGTGCCCGGCATGGGCATGATTTTATGGGGTGTAAGTCCCCTGTACGATATCTGGGAGGATGTCATATTGACACCTTTAAAAGTACTAGCTGACGGCAAGGTGAGGTCTGATGACAGACACGCTGAAAGAAGCCCGAGTGCAAACCTGCGAGCCAACGAACAGAAACTGTATATAAGGCCGAACCCCAGGGCGAGTCAGCACAACATGACGAAGCCCAGCCAGATCTCTGGGGGATGGTAAATGCAAGTGGTTGCCTACAGGGATGTAGGTAAGGGGCGTGAGCAGGACGCGGAAGCCTTGTGCAGGGAAAGATCATGTTCTTACCCGGGGAGATCTGCCCAGCTTTGCGCTCACCGT
>JBEVXT010000471.1:0-8622 GCA_040505955.1 Sedimenticola sp.
TTCCGCTCCTGCTCACGCTAAGTACCTACATCCATGTAGGCACAGCTTCCGCTCCTGCTCACGCTAAGTACCTACATCCATGTAGGCAAAAACCATGCGCCAGTATCCCGCACTCTAGGAACTTTCACAGATCCCGTTCTACATGCTGGGGGATGGGATCATAATCCGGGTTGGTCTCTCGTCTATTGCTCCGTCATGTCTCCAGGTGGTGCTGTACCGCCGGGTAGGTTGCCGTACGCTCTGGTCTTCGGCAGATTTCCGGGGTTGGCTTTTGGTGACGCTGAGCAGCGCAAGCAGACATCCTTGTCGTTCCTGTTGATTGGTTTTTACTCAATCATAGAGAACGTACAAGGAACCCGCAATAATGAAACTATGTACTTACGTGAGAGTTGGTGCCATCAAAGGTTTACCTGTCCAATTTTATGGGTTGAAATTCCTATTCTTCACCGGGCTGATTTCAGGCCACTACGGCAAATGCCCCAACAATACCATTGCCGAAGCTGTGCGCAGTGAGGCCATGGGTCTGATACAGACTCACTATAGTATAGATTTCTCGCCCGCCTTTGCCCGCGAGAAGTTGACCGAGATACACAAGTGTTGTTTCTCCGTTGAGACGCTACGCAAATGGATGATTGCCGATGGTCTCTGACAGCCTAAACGGCGCAAGCAAGTGCACGAGCATCAGCGCTGCCCACGCCTGGGAAAACTGGTACAGATCGACGGCTCACCTCATGACTGGTATCGATACCGTCCCAAGCGTCAGTCAGTAAATTGGTTCAAAAGCTGAAGGGCAAGTCATTCTATGAGCCTCAACGAGAGTTTGGTTCACGGTGTAAGCAGTATTGGGGGGCAAAGAATGTTGGCGCGGTGATACTTTGCCTGCAGCACAGGAAATACCACGGATGAGATGATCAAAGACTGCCTAGAGAACCACGCAGAGCGAGAAGATGAGTTACGTGTTGAGTAGAACCTCCAGTCGCACCCTTCAGCTGTCTTGGGGCAGCTAGCTTGTAGCTGGCCTTAGCCTGAATGGCACTTACAGTGCCTAACCCAAGCCACCGGCTTCAGCCGGTGGTCCAATGACTTTTCTGCGATCCGTGTATCTCAAGCCGTTATCTCCTGGGTAAGCTTTGTCATGGCAGTAGTTATCACGCCATATCTCAAGGAGTATTATCTCCGGAAAGGCAGTACAGTGCTTGGTTGGTAGTGATTTCAGGTGAGCACAGTACAAGCAATAGCGATTCCAAGGAGGAAGTGTGCCGGGCCCCATCAAGGGTGTCCATTTCCGCTTCACTATCCGGCTCCATATCAAGAGGAAGTAAGCTTTTCTTTACCAGCTTTACGCATCCTCATCAAACTCTTTTTGATATGACGCATCACATGGTGTGGAGAATGACTCCTAGCGAGCTCAATTATGCACGAGAGCCTCTCTTCCGAATCATGGATACCTAGGGCTTGTCTGTATATCGTTCCTATCAGAGTAATATCTTTTAAATACTCTTCCATCTTCAGTTCAATATCAGTAATCACACTCGCTGTTAGTATTTTTTCTTCCTCAGGCGTAATGTTACGATTTTCAATGCGTGATTCCCAATATAGAAAACCAGCATCATTCGGCCACGATTTGCTAGCGAGAAAGAAATATAAGGCCACTTCTACAAGTAGTTCCTCGGTAGTAACACCCTTGATTTCTTTAGACTTTATATCGAACAATAAGTAATCAAGGGATAGCCCGTTTTGGCATGCGTAGTTGGCGATTTTGTCGTAGGGTATTGTACCTCTCGCTTTCCAAGTTGAAAAAACCTGCCGTGAAACTCCGAGTGCCTGTGCAATCTCACTGTCTTTAGTTGCCTTGATAGCCAGCCCAAGTCTCGTAAGTACGCCTGTAATTTTTATTTCTCCACAATTTTTAGACATTATATTCCTTTTTATCTCCTGATCACTACTGAAGTTCAGCCAGTGATAGAAGAAAATCTCAATACTTGCCGCAAATAAACGCGAGTATTTAAAGGGGTGTAAAGGGTTAGCGCCAACAACCTATCTCTACATCTTGTGTTGAGTGGCGCTAACCGCTTACCCCCCTTAACCCTTATATTGCTAGGCAATGAATGTACTATCTGTATTTAACACCCTGGGAATTAATGCCATAGAAGTGCCTTTAGCGCTCTAATTCTGATGACAAACTTGCCATGTTGATGTTCGTGTAAAAAAAATACCAATTATCGGAATAATTGCGTACACTATCCGCAGTGATGATTGCTGCCTCGCGAAATTGTCTCAGATTACATTTTATATTTCGCTCGATATGAGTAATAGAAACTTTTGGCTTGATTATTAGTAATAGAAACCAATGGATAATTAAAATTCTAACCCTTAAGGATATCCGATCACCGCAGCATATGAAAGAATTAGGTGTTTATGTCGCCAACACGACTAGCGCAAGGACTCACCAGCGCTACGGATCCGTTTTGTATAGCGGGCAACAGATAGATACTAATTATTTCATGAAGTTTTTTATTTTAGCAAAAAAATAATGGAGTTTTTTTATTTAGTAAAAAAATAATGGAGTTTTTTTATTATAGCAGAATAATGGAGTGTTTTTTTCTGGCAGAATAATGAAGTGTTTTTTTATGCGAAGCTATTAGTTACAAGTTTTTTTGTTTTATTTGAGAGCAGCTTATCTGATTTGGTGTTTTGTTTGCATTTTGCAGCTTTAATATGCTGTGGATTGGCGGTTAAAGAAAAACGCGCGAAGTCACTCCTGTCTGGAGAAAATTCAGCGCAGTAATTTAGAGTGCATCATATTTGAATAGATCTCAAGGAATAAAAAGAGTAGAATATTAATGCCTTAGGAGGTCTCTGACTGAGTTTGGCGAATTGAATGCGTCACCTGAGTGCAAGGCAATCGATCATGACTTGTACATAGGCTCATTTGGCGAATTTTCCACACCTTCTTTAAAAAAAGGTGTAAATGATGAAGAGTATTTTTATGCTTAACGTAAAGAGTACTAATGTACCTTACCATTCTCTTAATCCAGCATTAGAGTCGTATCTTCTTACTCTATATAGAAGGCTTAACAATTTCAAGAGTAAGGAGGGTTCTTATAAGATATATGAATCTCTCAAGCAGTGTGGTGTGGATTCCATGTTTCTGAGCTGTAGGCATGAACGACTTGAAACGCAGACTCTTATGTACGGATCAACTAAATTGAAACACTTCTACGAAACAAGAAAGGGCTACCTAAAAGACCCGGTTCGGGATCATGCCTTTGAATCAGACGAGCCAGTACTCTGTGACGATGCATGTAGTGCTGCTGGAGAAAGAGGTACTAGTTACCGCCGAAGCGCTCGCGCCGCAGGGTTGAGCGATTGGATGGCTCACTCAATAAAGCGGCACGATCATAATTCATGCGGGGTCTTTGTCATGATAGGGGTTGAGTCTGGGAAGCTTGATGCTACGCTCAAGGTGACCCTGCACGAAATTATCCAAACCTTGGCCGACAGAGTGGCATTAGCTCCCTGGCTATGCGTTAAAAAACTGGGCTTCGAGGTTACGGATGGTGAACGACAGGTTCTTTCCTTGGTGCGCCAAGGTAAATCGAATACCGAAATTGCTAAAATCAGATGCAAATCTGTAGCAACCATCAAGAACCGCGTCACCAAGCTTATGGATAAGCTAGGTACCAAAAATAGAACTGAACTTGCTAAACGGGCGGCTGATTTAGATTTTATCGCCAATAATGGTGCGCTAGCACGTCATACCTTGCACTAAGGTGAGTTCATCGAAGATAAGTGAGTCTTCTATTTCGTGATGAAAAGGGAGGCATCTTATGCTGCTAGCTCTGGAGTAGTACGAGAGGGCTTGGTAGCCTTGAGGTCACATTGTAGCACCGCCGTCGAAGATCGAGTCTTCGACAGAGGCTTGGATGTCTCTTTGCTTCGATCTGGGCCATGCTGCTTGCCATGATTTATGAGATCAATCCGCTGGTTTGTCCAAGGTGCGGCGGGGAGATGAGGATTATTGTGACGTACAGGGATGTACTAATGCTGCGGGAGGCATGCCTACAGGGATGTAGGTAGAGTAACGCAGGAGCAGTCGCCTACATGAATGTAGGTGAGAAGCGTGAGCAGGATGCGGGAAGCCTTACCGAGGATGCTGGGAGCTGGATCAGAGTCAGACGTGGTCGGATGATGTAGTCGATCCTGCACCGGAATTCGAGTATGACCAGACGGTAGGCTGGTAGCTCGCCCGCCGTGCAAAAAACGCAGGTACTTCTTGACCTGTATTGGGACGCTTACGCCTCTTATTCGGATTGACGGGAGAGTTTGATGGATTTTTACCGTTGTACCGGCAAAGGGCAAGGAAAAGTGCTTTGTGCTCGCCAAAATCCATGTGGAGGTGACACGATATATTGCCGGGCGTAGCGAAATTGGTTGATTTTATGGGTTGAAATTCCTGTCCTTGCCAACCTGATCGATCTTCATGCCCGGTTGATGGAAGTCTCAGGGACAGCCACCACCGGCATCAGCTGACCGTGTTGGTGTATTGAGCTGACCAGACGCGCCAGTCGCTCGGGGTCACGCAAGCGCAGTGATGCGAATCGCGGTATCAACTGGTGCAAATCAAGACGCTGGATATTTTCCATACCGCCACGTTACCCCTGCCACCGCTCCCTGCCCGTCAAGTCATCTCTTTGCAATCCATGCCGGATACCTCAAACTACCGGAAAGTACACGCATTTCAACAAAGTACTCGTCCATCTTTGCAATCACGGGTGGAGATGGACTCGTAGTGGTCCGATCACGATTGCGGTTCCTTTGGCGCTGTTGTTCGCGATTGCGAGCGGTGTATTCCGGATGGGATTGACGGTAACGGCACCAGTAATCAGGATTGCGCTCCCGCCACCGCTTTTGCGCCGCTGCCTGATTGGCACGGTAGTCCGCATCCTCCTTCAGCTTCTTCCTCTGCCAACGTCGTCGCCGTTCTCTCTGGCAGTGTGGCTTCGAACAAAAGCTTTGATTGGGGACATTGGCTCGTGAAATGAATAGGTCATTACAAGCCACACAGTGTTTTTGGCACATGGCGCCACCTCCAGCAAAAAAGCACCTTCTTGCTGAAGCGTGGTGTCTTAAGGGCTGTTATGCCAATGCACTTGAAGTTTCTGGGGGTGGATTGATGTGTAATGGATGGCTAGCGGGGTTAGATGGTGGGGATCTGTAATCCAGGTGGGTCCGTTTTAGTGAGCAAGAGTGGGTCAATTTTAGTGAGCGTCAAGGCCGCGAGAAGTTGACCGAGATACACAAGTGTTGTTTCTCCGTTGAGACGCCACGCAAATGGATGATTGCCGATGGTCTCTGACAGCCTAAACGGCGCAAGCAAGTGCACGAGCATCAGCGCTGCCCACGCCTGGGAAAACTGGTACAGATCGACGGCTCACCTCATGACTGGTATCGATACCGTCCCAAGCGTCAGTCAGTAAATTGGTTCAAAAGCTGAAGGGCAAGTCATTCTATGAGCCTCAACGAGAGTTTGGTTCACGGTGTAAGCAGTATTGGGGGGCAAAGAATGTTGGCGCGGTGATACTTTGCCTGCAGCACAGGAAATACCACGGATGAGATGATCAAAGACTGCCTAGAGAACCACGCAGAGCGAGAAGATGAGTTACGTGTTGAGTAGAACCTCCAGTCGCACCCTTCAGCTGTCTTGGGGCAGCTAGCTTGTAGCTGGCCTTAGCCTGAATGGCACTTACAGTGCCTAACCCAAGCCACCGGCTTCAGCCGGTGGTCCAATGACTTTTCTGCGATCCGTGTATCTCAAGCCGTTATCTCCTGGGTAAGCTTTGTCATGGCAGTAGTTATCACGCCATATCTCAAGGAGTATTATCTCCGGAAAGGCAGTACAGTGCTTGGTTGGTAGTGATTTCAGGTGAGCACAGTACAAGCAATAGCGATTCCAAGGAGGAAGTGTGCCGGGCCCCATCAAGGGTGTCCATTTCCGCTTCACTATCCGGCTCCATATCAAGAGGAAGTAAGCTTTTCTTTACCAGCTTTACGCATCCTCATCAAACTCTTTTTGATATGACGCATCACATGGTGTGGAGAATGACTCCTAGCGAGCTCAATTATGCACGAGAGCCTCTCTTCCGAATCATGGATACCTAGGGCTTGTCTGTATATCGTTCCTATCAGAGTAATATCTTTTAAATACTCTTCCATCTTCAGTTCAATATCAGTAATCACACTCGCTGTTAGTATTTTTTCTTCCTCAGGCGTAATGTTACGATTTTCAATGCGTGATTCCCAATATAGAAAACCAGCATCATTCGGCCACGATTTGCTAGCGAGAAAGAAATATAAGGCCACTTCTACAAGTAGTTCCTCGGTAGTAACACCCTTGATTTCTTTAGACTTTATATCGAACAATAAGTAATCAAGGGATAGCCCGTTTTGGCATGCGTAGTTGGCGATTTTGTCGTAGGGTATTGTACCTCTCGCTTTCCAAGTTGAAAAAACCTGCCGTGAAACTCCGAGTGCCTGTGCAATCTCACTGTCTTTAGTTGCCTTGATAGCCAGCCCAAGTCTCGTAAGTACGTCTGTAATTTTTATTTCTCCACGATTTTTAGACATTATTTTCCTTTTTATCTCCTGATCACTACTGAAGTTCAGACAGTGATAGAAGAAAATCTCAATATTGGACGCAAATAAACGCGCATGAACGCGAGTATTTTTAGCGCCAACAACCTATCTCTACATCTTGTGTTGAGTGGCGCCAACCGCTTATCCCCTTGATCCTTGTATTGTGAGGTAACGAATGGACTATCTATACTGAACACGCCAGGAATTAATGTCATTGAAGTGTCTTTATAGTCCCCTTTTGAGCTCCTTTCCGGATGAATTTCGGGGTGCCATATTGACAACTGTGGATTTCATGGCTATCATGCGAACTTAGGAAACATTCTGTGAAGGACACCATTAATGACCGCCTATTGTTGACAGAGTATTCATCTGTAAGTATATTAACCGTGTAGATATTTCGGATAGAAGCCAATGGGTAATTTAAATGTAACCCCTAATTATATCACACCACCGCAGCATATGAAAAAATTAGGTGTTGATGTCGCCAACACGACTACCGCAAGGACTCACCGGCGCTTCGGACCCGTTTTGTATGGCGGACAACAGGTAAATCCTAATTATTTTTGAAGCTTTGTTTTATTGCAGCGAGAAAAGATTAGCGTGTTTTTTATTGTAGCTAAAAGTGGTAGGTTTTATGCAAAACTACCTGGTTGTAAGTTTTTTTTCGTTGGCTCATTTGGTAAATCTTAACTACGCCTATTTGGCGAATTTTTAGACGCGCCTTAAATAAGGTGTAAATAATAGTAGGAGTATTTTATGATCAACATAAAGAGTGAAAATGTAGATGATGGTTTTTCTAGATCAACATTAGATTTTCATCTTCATACTCTATATAGAAGGCTTAACCATTTCGATAGTAAGGAGGGTTCTTATAAGGTATATGAATCTCTCAAGCAGTGTGGTGTGGATTCCATGTTTCTGAGCTGTAGGCATGAAGGACTTGAAACGCAGACTCTTATGTACGGATCAACTAAATTGATACACTTCTACGAGACAAGAAAGGGGTACCTAAAAGACCCGGTTCGGGATCATGCCTTTGAATCAGACGAGCCAGTACTCTGTGACGATGCATGTAGTGCTGCTGGAGAAAGAGGTACTAGTTACCGCCGAAGCGCTCGCGCCGCAGGGTTGAGCGATTGGATGGCTCACTCAATAAAGCGGCACGATCATAATTCATGCGGGGTCTTTGTCATGATAGGGGTTGAGTCTGGGAAGCTTGATGCTACGCTCAAGGTGACCCTGCACGAAATTATCCAAACCTTGGCCGACAGAGTGGCATTAGCTCCCTGGCTATGCGTTAAAAAACTGGGCTTCGAGGTTACGGATGGTGAACGACAGGTTCTTTCCTTGGTGCGCCAAGGTAAATCGAATACCGAAATTGCTAAAATCAGATGCAAATCTGTAGCAACCATCAAGAACCGCGTCACCAAGCTTATGGATAAGCTAGGTACCAAAAATAGAACTGAACTTGCTAAACGGGCGGCTGATTTAGATTTTATCGCCAATAATGGTGCGCTAGCACGTCATACCTTGCACTAAGGTGAGTTCATCGAAGATAAGTGAGTCTTCTATTTCGTGATGAAAAGGGAGGCATCTTATGCTGCTAGCTCTGGAGTAGTACGAGAGGGCTTGGTAGCCTTGAGGTCACATTGTAGCACCGCCGTCGAAGATCGAGTCTTCGACAGAGGCTTGGATGTCTCTTTGCTTCGATCTGGGCCATGCTGCTTGCCATGATTTATGAGGTCAATCCGCTGGTCTGCCCAAGGTGCGGCGGGGAGATGAGGATTATTGTGACGTACAGGGATGTACTAATGCTGCGGGAGGCATGCCTACAGCCTACATTTCGCACGAGCCCTGAGCAGATTTTGGAATTAACACTTAGGCATAAATTTTGACGGAATAAGCCTTACTTATTGGCATATAAATAAAATATTCTGGACCGTTTCACCTTTTGCATCCATCCTACAAGCCTCACTCCGTCAAGAG
>JBEVXT010000472.1:0-3905 GCA_040505955.1 Sedimenticola sp.
AGCGAACTTGTTCGCGATGGACTACGAAACGTGCTCTTCGCGAACAAGTTCGCTCCTACACCTGAGTTCCGGACTGCCGTGCTAGACAGTTACCCATAATCATTACTTTCCCATGCGCCGTTTCGTAAACCGGGTGGCTTTTGCTGAAGCGGGATCATCCGGCCAGTAGTGTTTGGGGTAGCGCCCGCGCATCTCTTTCTTCACTTCGTTGTAGGCGCCCTGCCAGAAAGCGGCCAGATCCCGAGTGATCTGAAGGGGCCTTCCCGCCGGGGAGAGCAGGTGCACTACCAAGGGCAGTCGCCCTCCCGCCAGCTGTGGTGATTCGGAGACACCCAGCATCTCCTGCAGCGGGGCGCGCAGTACAGGTGGCTCAACCATGTCGTAGTTGATCACTCTGCGGGAACCGGCGGGGGTTAAAAATGTCTCCGGCAGCAGTTGTTCCAGGCGCTGCTGTTTCTGCCATCCCAGTCGGGCTTGCAGCGCTCCGGGCAGATCAGCCTGTTTGAGTTGTTTCAGCGAATCCACTTTTTCCAACCAGGGGAGAAGCCACTCCTCCAGGCTCTCTAACAGCCCTGCTTCTGAGAGATCCGGCCAATCACCCTCGGGTTCCACTCTACGTATCGTCTCCACCCGGGCGCGCAGGGAGTCGAGCCTCTTTTGCTCTCCGAATAGTGACAGCCCTTGTGACCGCACCTGTGCCAGCAGCAGATCAGCCACCGGATCATCCGGCGCCAGGGGAATCTGACGCTCATCCAACACTATCCGGCCCAGGGTTCGTCTCTTACGCGCCACCGCCGCCTGGCGGTTGGTGTCCCAGTAGACCACCCGCCCCTCTTCAATCTGCCCGTCGAACAGCTGCTCTATCTCGCCGACGCTGATCTCGGAGGCGAGCCAAACCCTCCCCTCTCGCTGACCGGCATCCAGGTCGGCGATCACCAGGTAGTTCGAGAAGGCGAGTGCATCCTCTTGCGGCAGGGTAACCCCTCTACCGTTGCGCATTAGATAGCCACCGGTTGCCCTTCTTTTCGCTACACGGTCGGGGTATGCCATGGCGAGACAGGCACCCGTACTCCAACGCCCCTTACCGTTACGGGAACTTTTTGGCAGCATTTTGAGAAATTGCTGGGAGAGACGACCAAGCTGTTGCAGAGATCGGTGATCAAAACCCGGCGGTTTATGGCCTTGTCGCCAATCATTCAGCGCTGTCAGTCGCAGGGTCAGGTCGACCGGGGCACGCTCTCCTGTTCGCCGTAGCAGGGGGTCACGATCCGATAACAGGGCGGCGATATCAACTGCCAGGCGCTGATCCGCCGCGCTCTCTGCAGCTGGCAGCATATGCGCCAAACGGGGATGCAGAGGCAGGCCAGCAATGGCTCTGCCCTGGGAGGTGATCTGTCCCTGCCGGTCGAGCGCCTGAAGTTGATAGAGAAGATCCACCGCCTGCCGCCAATGCCCCTTGGGGGGCGGATCGAGCCAGGCCATATCCTCCGACCGGTTCACACCCCAGGCCGCCAGCTCCAGCACCAGCGGTGCCAGATCGGCATCAAGAATTTCGGGGCGTATCCAATCCTCAAGGCGGTTTTGACGCGCCTCTGTCCAGGCGCGGAAGCAGTGGCCGGGCCCCAGACGGCCAGCGCGACCCGCCCGCTGCAGTGCCGACGCCTTGGAGATCCAGCGGGTCTCCAGGCGGGTAAGGCCGCTGTTGGGTTGGAATACCGGTTTTCGCGCCCGGCCTCCATCGATCACCGCTTCAACACCCTCAATGGTCAGGCTGGTCTCAGCGATATCGGTGCTCAGTATCAGTCGCCGCCGTCCCCGTTTTGCCGGCCGCAACACCCGATCCTGCTGCTCTGCACTGAGTCCACCGTGGAGTGGCAGGAGATCGCATACCCCACCCCACCTCTGTCTTGCCAAGGCCTGCAGGCGGTCAATCTCACCGCGTCCCGGCAGAAATACCAGAAGATCCCCCGTGACGGTATCCAGCGCCTTCTGAATCAGTGGCATACAGGCACCAACCACCTCGTTCAGCGGACAGTCCCGTTCGGCATGATGAAGGGTGACCGGGTGCAACTGACCGCTAGCAGTGATCTGCCGGGCATTTAACAATCGACTGACAGCCCCCTCATCCAGAGAAGCCGACATCACCAGCAGCCGCAGATCCTCTCTCAGCCCCAGACAGATATCGAGAGAGAGCGCCAGCAAGAGGTCAGCAACAAGACTTCGCTCATGGTATTCATCAAATATCAGCAAGCCGACATCCGAAAGTTCTGGATCCGACTGCAACCGTCTCAGCAGCAGCCCCTCGGTCAACACTTCGATACGGGTCTGTTGCGAAATCCTGCGCTCGAAGCGTACTTGGTAACCAACCCGCCCCCCCACCTTTTCGCCCAGAAGGAAGGCGATGCGATGGGCGGCCATGCGGGCCGCCGGGCGTCTCGGTTCCAACATTACAATCTTTTTGCCGGTCAGCCAGGGTTCATCCAGCAGTGCTGGCGGCACCACCGTCGTCTTCCCAGACCCCGGTGTAGCGCTGAGGGTAACGTGACCAACCTTCAATGCCTGACGCAAGGCGTCGAGACACTCTTTAATCGGCAGATCGGGCGGCGTGAATGGGGTGGGTCTGTTGTTGGACAAAGGTGATATCCCGGAGATCATGACCACACCAGTTTAACCTGGATGAGTCGTGAATTCGTACCGGCGTGTATCAACCGCTATTCGTATGCGTCAATTAAAGGGTGTCTTCGCTATTTCCTATTCGTCTACTCCGAAATACCAAATGAAGCGAGTAAAGGCTTCGGTGGAGTTGGCACTGCCATCGGTTACTCCCAGTTCAAGCTCAAGGTTGTTGCTTGGATTCATTCGTACTCTCAGGCTGTGACCGCCTGTATCGGTACTGTTTTCATTGTTCCACTCAAAACTCCTGAAACTGAGCCGTGCATTAGGTACGTAAGGTAGAGGGGCTTCCAGCTCCACATTCCATCCATTAAGTGCATTCTCACTGGAGGCGTTGTTTGGGGGTGAAGAATCCGATTTCCAGCCACTGATGGCGCTGTAGTAGTTACTACGCAGCGTGACATGCTCGCCGATCGCCTCAATTCCAAGACCAACATGCTCCTGATCAAAATCAAAACCACGGTCATACCAGGCATTTGCACCCAGTACCCAGCGTTTGCTAGGTAGCAGGTGGCGGTAACCCAGACCGAGATTTAAATTCTCGTCGGTGCTATTGCTCAACTGTCCCTGAAAGAAGAAACTGTCTTGATCCTTTGTGTAGATCGGTTGGAACCAGAGAGGAGGCTTGTCCTGTTGGGAGTTGAAGTCAAAATTGATATGGGTGCGGCGCAACCGGATTGGCCTATTGGAAGAGTACAGCAAGTCGCCGCTTATGCCAGCGAATTGGCTCGATTCCACTCCTGCTTCTATCTCATCGCCGGTATATGCCGGGGCTGGTGCCAGTAACAGCCAGACTGATGTGAAAACTGTCCAACCTTTCAGGTTCATCAAAGTATGCCGTGGATCAATTATGCGGTAACCAGATCATAGACTAAAATATTTCCCTACAAGAGTGCCGGTTGTTCAGGATGTGAGCACTGGAGCAATATGGTCGGACTTCGTTCACAGAGTGCGGTGTTTGATAGAAAATAATAGGTACAATAATAGTAACTATTCAGCACGGTAATCTGGAACTCAGGCATAGGAGCGAACTTGTTCGCGATTAGCTTCGTAGGAGACTCTTCGCGAACAAGTTCGCTCCTACGCGATATTCCATAAGTTCGCTCCTACTCCTGAGTTCCGGTTTATTGTGCATAGTGTAACTTCTCAATAATCCAGTGCAGGTGAATAACTTTCAGGAGGGGTGCAGTGACGCCTTTTCAGGACGTACAGCAGCAGGGATGCTGCTGTGA
>JBEVXT010000472.1:4005-17871 GCA_040505955.1 Sedimenticola sp.
GTGAGCGACCAGGGATGTATTTACAGCGTGTCCTGAAAAGGCGTTACTGCACCCCTATGGCACGGACTTATTGAGAAGTTACTGCATAGCCACTTAATAGAATGGTTGTACAGGATTAATTTATGAGCAGAGAGAGGATCCCCATGACTCAGGCGGTTCGCCTGCTGAACAGGGAGGAGGTGCAGTTTAAGAACCACAGCTACCCCTATGTGGCGGGTGGCGGCACAGCACAGTCTGCGGAGGTGATAGGTGTTGATGAGCACCTGGTGATCAAGACCCTGATCATGGAGAGCGAGAAGGGGGAGCCGATGATCGTGCTGATGCACGGTGACCGCCAGGTCTCCACCAAAGCGCTGGCCCGCTGCATCGGAACAAAGTCGCTACACCCCTGCCTGCCGAAGATCGCGGATAAGCATTCGGGTTATCAGGTGGGAGGCACTTCCCCTTTCGGCACTCGCCGCAAAATGCCGGTCTACTGCCAGCGAACGGTGGTTGATCTGCCGCTGATCTACATCAACGGCGGCAGGCGTGGGTTTATTATCTCGATGGCGCCGGGTGAGTTACAGCGGGTGCTGAAGCCGATTTTGGTGGAGATCGCCTGTTGATCAGTATCGCCCACTGTTGCGACGTTTCTTCGGTGTCAGCAGGGTGACAAGTAGAACAGCACCGAAGAAGGCGGCAATCATAGCCTCTTCACGATTAAACCCCAGGCTCAGGGCGGTGTAGCCTGCGATACCGCCACCGATGGCGCTGAACGCGAGACCACGCATAAATCTGCAGAACCCGCAGTCTCGCAAGGAGTCACTCATGGCTTAGCTGTCTGCCAGAATCGACAACACAGTGGAATCGAGTATCTCCAAATGTTTGCACTGAAGGCGAATGGAGCCCGCTTTCTGGAACTTGGTCAATATCCTGCTTACCGTTTCACCCGCCAATCCAAGGTAGTTTCCTATATCGCTACGCGACATGGGGAGACGTATCAACTTCCGCTCAATACCCCGCCGCTGCAGCCGTCGTGAGAGGCTCAGCAGGAAGCCTGCGATACGCTGATCCGCACTTTGATGCACCAGGGATGAGATCAGTTCATGATTGAATGACACCTCACCACCCAGCAGTTGGATGATTCCCTGCTGCAGCGCCACCAGGTCGCACTCGGTCTCCGACAGTCTGTTGAGTCGAAGTTCACAGACGCTGCTCTCCTCCAGCGCCCGTGCAGTAAAGGGGTAGTGTCCGCCCGCCAACCCCTCGGAGCCGATCAACTCGCCGATGAGGTGGAAGCCCACTACCTGGTCTCCACGGTTGGACTTAGGAATATAGGTCTTGAAAGAGCCAGATTTGACTGCAAAGATTGAACGAAAGGGGTCATCCTTGCGAAATATGGTCTCGCCACGGGATACCGGCTGGCAGCGAAGCAGCACCCCCTCCGGCATTATTAATTGGTTTTCACCGTACTCCAGTAATGAACACATGGGATCCAATCCGCAGTGGTCACAACCGACCTCAACGGCGTTGGTGGATCGGGGAGGCACACAAAGGCGCAGATTTACATGACTAGACACAGCTTAGACCAAGGATAAATAGATAAATGATATGTGAATACTGCCAGAATTTACCTCCGAGCGAAACCGAACCTTTCCATACGGCTGGTAAATTGAGAAAAATGGCTATGCACAATAACCCTAAAAACTATCAAAATGGAGATCATGTTGCATTTGTAGGAGCGAACTTGTTCGCGAAGAGCGCTGCTCGAAGCCAACCGCGAACAAGTTCGCTCCTACAATTGATTTCAGGATTCTTGTGCAGAACTATATTGAAAAACAACGGAGCCGCCGGATTGAGGCTAACAGGTCTCTCCCCGGCAACCGCCTTTTTTCAACAGATCCGCGTGGGATGCCTTACTTAAAGATAGTCTCCACAGAGAAGCCGTCTTTCTCCAGAATCACCCGTAGCCGTTTCAACGCATCCATCTGAATCTGCCGCACCCGTTCCCGGGTCACGCCCAGTTCATTGGCCACCTGCTCCAGGGTTGAGTTTTCGTAACCGTGGAGGCCAAAGCGGCGTTCAACCACTTCCCGCTGCTTATCGTTGAGCTTGCTGAGCCACTCATCCAGGTTGGCGTTCAGCCCCTCATTCTGGAGGTTGACTGTTGGATCCTTGGTCTGTTTATCGGCAATAGTATCGAGTAGTGGTTTATCCGCCTCTTTTCCAAAGGGTGTATCGACTGAAGTGATTCTTTCGTTAAGCCCAAACATACGCTTAACTTCGCCTATGGGCTTATCGAGGAGCAGGGCAATCTCCTCGGCGGAGGGTTCATGATCGAGTGTCTGAGCAAGTTTGCGGGCGGCCCTCAGATAGACGTTAATCTCCTTGACGATATGAATCGGCAAGCGGATGGTGCGGGTCTGGTTCATTATCGCCCGCTCAATCGTCTGGCGAATCCACCAAGTGGCATAGGTGGAGAAGCGGAAACCTTTTTCAGGATCAAACTTTTCCACCGCCCGGATCAGCCCCAGGTTCCCCTCTTCGATCAGGTCAAGGAGTGCCAGTCCACGATTCATATAGCGGCGGGAGATCTTGACTACCAGGCGAAGGTTGCTCTCAATCATCCTCTGGCGGGAGGGAATATCCCCTTTTTGCGCCAATCTAGAGAAGTAGACCTCTTCCTCAGCGGTGAGCAGCTTGGCATTACCGATTTCGCTCAGGTAGAGGCGGGTTGCATCCATCTGGGGAGGAGCGTGGTATGGAGATGATGGGGAAGCGCCGGTTGCTTTCAACGCTGCATCAGCAACGGATTTAACAGCACTCTTTTTCTTTTTACGTCTGGAAAAAGTGGTTATATTGTCATCATCTATGCACAGATCACCGACCTGGGTAGCAGCCATAAAAATTCCTTCCTTATTATTCTCAGTTACAAAAACCAAACAACAATTCAGTAATGGCGAGGCAGAAGCGCCAGGGGATTAACCGGGGCCCCGTTGCGGCGAATCTCAAAATGGAGTTGAGCATAACCCTTGCTACTGCCCCCCATCTCGGCGATACCCATGCCTTTCGACACCTGATCGCCCTCCTTCACTAATATCTTTTGATTCAGGCCATAAGCGCTAAGGTAGATTTTATTGTGTTTGATGATGATTAAACGTCCGTAACCCACCAAACCACTTCCTGCATACACCACTTTGCCCGCTTCTGCTGCCTTTACCGGTTGACCCGGTTTACCTCGCAGCTTAACTCCTTTCCGATATGGATCACCTTTAGCAAAACTCTGAACCAATGTACCTCGTGTCGGCCAACCCCAGCTTAACTTTAATAATTCTTGAGATTTTTTTTTGTAAACCGGTTTTTTTACCGCTGCCGTCGTTGCACCGGTGGTGGATTTACGCTTTTTTACCTTGGGTTGCACGGAAGGACGTTTGTTCGTTACGGATTTAACCGTTGGCCTGAGGGTTTTCCCACCGGTTACCGGTGATAAACGCAGCTTCTGACCGGGATAGATAGTGTAAGGGGGGGAGATACGATTCCATCGTGCCAATGTATGGTGGGCCGTTCCATAGCGCCATGAAATGGAGTAGAGGGTATCGCCCTTTACGACACGGTGATATGCAGAACTTACCGCCCGCTGTTGTCGTGGTGGTGGTGGACGGGGAACGGGCCTGACTCGGGCCTTTTCCCTGGAGATTACAGGCGCCCGAACCGGTGGGCTACAGGCGGTGAGGAGCAGGCTGCACCCTGTCACGGCCAGCACAAAAGTGAGGGTGACTGTGGTTACACCCTGTGACCGGTTCCTTAACCTAGGAACCTGCCCGAGAATAGAGAACCTACTGCGGAATGCTCCTTTTGGCCCATTTTCCCGATCATTTTCGTTAAATATGCCCAATATTCGCCTCAAATGATCGAAAAAATGGACTCAAAATGAGCATCCCTCGCTACGGTTCCTATTCTCGGACAGGCTCCTGGTGGTTGGCGAATCAAGCTTCCCCATTTCACCCTGCGCCTATAGTCTGCTGATAATGATAGCTGCCACTATCAACACTACCATTAGCCACCCGATCAGATCGATATATTTTTTCAGCGCCGCTTCCATCTTTTCACCTCCCCAGGCCATCAGCGCGGCAACCAGAAAGAAGCGGGCGCCGCGACCAATAATGGAGGCAAGAACAAATGGCGCCAACGCCATTGCGATAACCCCTGCGGTAATGGTGAATACTTTATAAGGGATAGGTGAGAAACCGGCGACAAAGATGGCCCAGAAGCCCCACTCGTCAAACCAGCTCTTCGCCTGCAGATACTTGGGGTAGTAACCGGCATCCTGCAGCAGGGGTTCCACCAGATCAAAAGCAAACAGGCCGATAAGATAGCCCAGCAGGCCGCCGACAACGGAGGCAATGGTGGTCAGTGCGGCAAAGTTCCATGCCTTGTCGGGATTGGCCAAGGTCATCGGCGCCAACATCACATCGGGGGGAATGGGGAAAAACGATGATTCGGCAAAGCTGAGCCCAGCCAGATAGCGGGAGGCGTGGGGATGACGCGCCCACTGCATCACCTTGGTATAGAGATGGGAGAAGAGCTTCATTACAATACCCCTCCCAGAAGCGGAACAAAAATCACCTGCTCCAGTAACTCCTTATCGTATCCGGCAGCGGTACGGGTCACCCTCACCAGCACCTGTTCAGTGCGTGATCCAATGGGCAGGATCATTCGCCCACCCGGTTTGAGCTGCTCGACCAAGGCCCTGGGGATACCCTCGGGTGCGGCAGTGACAAGAATACCATCAAAGGGGCTGTATTCCGGTATTCCCATGCCGCCGTCGCTGTGGCGCAGGCGGATATTTCTCAGACCCATGGATTGAAATCGGGCGCGCGCCTGCTGCTGCAGCGCCGCAATACGTTCCACACTGTAAACACGTTTTACCAGCTGCGCGAGAATAGCGGTCTGATATCCCGAACCTGTGCCTATCTCCAATACTGTATCGAGCCGGCGCCCCTCCAGCAACAGTTCGGTCATGCGCGCGACAATATATGGCTGGGAGATGGTCTGACCCTGGCCGATGGGGAGCGCAGTATCTTCATAAGCGCGGCTGGCAAGGGCCTCTTCGACAAAAATATGCCGGGGAGTGATGCGTATTATGTTGAGCACATCTCTATTAACGATACCCTCATCCCGCAACCGCTGAACCAGCCGATCCCGGGTGCGTGAGGAAGTCATGCCGATACCATTGTGTTGAGTGCTGATCATCGTGGCATTCTGCTCAGCCAGCCGCTCATCGTCTCCAGAACTGAGTGACGGGTGAGATCAACCTGCAGCGGAGTAACCGATACATACCCCTCTCTGATTGCATAAAAATCAGTGCCCGGCCCGGCATCCTGCTCCAGACCCGCCGGCCCCACCCAGTAGATGGTACGCCCCCTTGGGTCAGTGCTCTTAACCACCGGCTCCGCCTTGTGACGATGCCCCAGGCGAGTCACCTGGTAGCCCTTAAGCTGGTCATAAGGAAGATCGGGGATATTGACATTGATAATGGTATCCGCCGCCAGAGGATCCTGCTGCAGGTGGGAAACCAGCTCCACAGCCACCCTGACGCCGGTCTTGTAGTATTGCGGATTGAATTCATTCATCGACAGGGCGATCGCCGGGTAACCGAGAAAACGCCCCTCAGTGGCGGCGGCAACCGTGCCGGAGTAGAGGACATCGTCCCCCAGGTTGGCGCCAGCGTTGATCCCCGCTATCACCATATCAGGCTCTCTCTCAAGCAGACCGGTGATCGCCAGATGGACACAGTCGGTGGGGGTGCCGTCAACACGGATAAAACCGTTCTCCGCCGTCACAGCGCGAAGCGGGTGTTCCAGTGTCAGCGAGTTGCTAGCGCCACTGCGGTTGCGCTCGGGCGCCACTACCGTAATCTCCGCCAGTTGCGACAGACCATCGGCCAGGGCGCTCAGACCGGGGGCCTGATAACCGTCATCATTGCTCAATAATATATTCATGCCCTGTGGTGCTTATTCCTGCTCTATGAATCGGGGGGGAAAGAAACTGTTCAATCTCAGAGGTTCCCTGAGTGAAACTATACTTGAAATGGCCCTCAGACTCATCCTGATCCGTACTCCGGCTGCTGGTATAATCAACACAACAGGATATTGATTATGAGCCGGCAAAAAGAAAAAAAGAGTAACGACGACACTGCACTCTTTCACAAAGAGGTGGAGAGTGCCGTTCGCCACGACCACGACCGTCAGGCACCGTTCAAGAGATCACTGAGACCCCACCCACTGCCGCCCAACCCCCGGGTGACGGATGAGAAGGAGGAAGACGATTTTATCGACCTCAACATGGAGACTTCTGATGAACTGCTGTTCATCCGCCCCGGTGTGCAGAATCGACTGTTCCAGGATCTGCGTCGGGGGCGCATGCCACCACAGGACATGCTTGACCTTCACGGCCTGCGGGTGGTCGAAGCACGCCCCGCTCTGGCCGGTTTTCTCACCCATGCCAGACGGCATCGGCTGCGGGTCATCCAGATCATCCACGGCAAGGGAATGGGCTCTGAGGGGCAACAACCAATACTGAAACAGAAGGTGAATCAGTGGCTGCGACAGCGGGATGAAGTGCTGGCCTTCTGCTCGGCTCCGCGCTTTGACGGCGGTACCGGTGCAACTTATGTTCTGATGTCACGAAAAGAGAGAGACCGTTAATCACATGGAGTTGGTGCTGATTGAGAGTGTGTAAGGAAGATTAAAAGCGGGACGCGGAGAATGCAGAGGAGACGCAAAGTACACGGAGAAAAGCTCTTTCAATAATTGCTATACACAATAATCATGAAAGCCATCTCACTGGAGATAAGGCTGTACTTGTAGGAGCGAACTTGTTCGCGATGGACTCCGAAACGTGCTCTTCGTGAACAAGTTCGCTCCTACAAGTGTATAAGGAAGATTAAAAGCGGGACGCGGAGAATGCAGAGGAGACGCAAAGTACGCAGAGAAACGCTCTTTTAATGATTGCTATACACGATAATCATGAAATCCATCTCACTGGAGATAAGGCTGTACTTGTAGGAGCGAACTTGTTCGCGATGGACTCCGAAACGTGCTCCTCGCGAACAGGTTCGCTCCTACCATTGATTTCATGATTATCGCACAGTGCCGGTTTTGAATAGATAATCTCCGCAAAAATAGCCAAATAGCTCACAACGTCCACCGGATTTCAATATACATCCCCCCGTAGGAGTGAACTTGTTCGCGATTAGCTTCGTAGGACACTCTTCGCGAACAAGTTCGCTCCTACACGATATTCCAATAGCGTTATGTTTGCTTGTGGGTTTCTACCAAACGTACTCTACTTCACCCACGCGTCCCATTTTTTTATTTCTGAACGGGTATCTCTACGGCAGACGGTAGTCGATACACTCACGCAGCAGGGAGGTGGCGAAGCTCCCTTTCGGCAAGCCAAACTGCAGAGTCACCTGATCTCCGTCGATTGACCACTGCAGATCACTCACCGCCGCTCGTAGCGCCCGCCGATCCATCTTCAATCCAAAGCGCTTCAGGCCCTCTCTGAACAACTCATCAGCGGCAAGCACATCGGCCTCCAACGCGGCAATGGTGGATGTTGTCATTACATCCCCACTACCCCAGAGGGGTGCTGAGGGGTGTATATCCATCTCCCGGCAGCGCCTGACAATATCTTCATCAATCTCTTCAGCAAGAAAGCTGCTCTGGCTGCCCGCCAGCATCATCCTCTCTCCCGGCAGTGGCGTAGCCCATGTGCCTGCCGCCACCCGCGCCGCCAGCACCCGGTTAAACAGCAGTGAGCGCGCTGCCGAAAGGTAGATACCGCGCTTCTGTCGCTTCAGCCTTTTCAACTCACCGCGGAACAGTGCAGCAGCCGAAGCCAGATTGCCGCCTTCGATACCAAAGCGCTGTTCACCGTAGTAGTTGGGCATCCCCTCCTCCGCCAGGCGAGTGAGCCTGTTTTCAAGAACAGCCCTGTCGCCACGATACTCCCTCACTCTGATGACAAACCGGTTGCCTTTTAGCGCCCCGCTACGCAACTTTCTGCCGTGCCGGGCCATCTGCAATATTTTCAAATCAGGATTTTCAAGAGCACCCCACTCCGGTTCGACCTTACCCGCCAAACGTACTGAAAACCACTGCCGCGTCACCGCATGGCGATCCTTCTGTCCGGCGTAGCTGACATCTCCGCGGGGTACACCGGCATGTCTCGCAAGCTGTCCCGCCACCCACTCGGTATTGCTGTTGCGCTTCTCGATCTGCAGCAGCAGATGCTCCCCCTCACCATCCGGCTCCATCACGCTGATCTCATCCACCAGAAAATCTTCCGGCTGTAGACGGATGACACCCGTTCCACCGGAGCCACCAAAGGCGTAAGGCAGGTTGGGCAATTGCAGATCCGGCTCTTGTCTGTGATCCTGGCTCAACCGTTCTCCTCCAGCAGAGCCACACAATGGCAGGCGATCCCCTCTCCCCGGCCGGCAAAACCCATGCCTTCGGTGGTGGTCGCCTTGATATTTACCCGGGTGGGATCGATCCCCATATCCACTGCCAGAATTTCACGCATCTTATCAATATGGGGAGAGAGTTTTGGTGCCTGGGCCACCAGGGTAATATCCACATTACCCACCGACATCGCCTGTTGGGTAAGCAGTTCAACCACTTGTCGCAAGAGAACCCGGCTGTCGATATCCTTGTAATCATCGCTGCTGTCGGGAAAATGGTGGCCGATATCACCCGCACCCGCCGCACCCAGCAGAGCATCGCAGAGCGCATGGATCAGAACATCCCCATCCGAGTGTGCAGCAAGGCCGAGATCATGCGCTATCTCCACCCCGCCAAGTACCAGCCGTCGATCCACGGCAAACCGATGGGCATCATACCCGTGACCAATTCGCATCATCCCCCCTCTGAGAATAAATATTAATATCTATATATTACAATATCTTATGAATACTCATAACGAATACTTATGTTTCTTTATATTTCCTTAGTAAATTACTATGTTGTTTTCTAAAAAACCGACTATGCTTAGTCTAATGTCGTTTATCCGAATGATACCCGACATACCCAATAAGATCCCTAATCGAAGGAGAGAAACAATGCCAACCAGTAATCCACTGGCCACTGAAAACAGCACCATGCCCAGCAGTTTTGATGAGTGGAGCGAAGCGTCAGCCATTGAGCTGGCGAAAGAGGAGAATATCGAGCTTACCAGTGAGCATTGGGCGGTTGTTCATTTTATTCGTAACCACTGTGAATCTAATGGCACAAGCTGTAGCGCCCGCCTGCTGCTAAAGACAATGACCGCCCAGTTCAAACGGCAGGGCGGCAAGCGCTATCTCTATACCTTGTTCCCCCACGGCCCGGTGGTACAGGCAAGCAAAATCGCCGGCATTCCCCTGCCCGCCAACTCGTTGGATCTCTCATTTGGCAGTGTTCATTAATCTACCTGATTACCGGTAACCAGGGAGGGTTGCCGACGCTATCTAATCTTACCCGACGGTCTACCCACTCATTTGAGTGGCAATAGCTCACGTATCGGGAGGTTGACTGATGCTGATCCGGTTGCGCCCACTCTCCTTGGAGACATAGAGTGCGCTATCTGCAGCCACAATCAGATCAGCTTGCACCGGATAGTCGGATGAGAGTGCAACCCCGCCACTCACAGTTACTCTGAATTGATTAAGACCGTCATAGTGATCAATCTCAGAAAAAACGTTACGAATGATGTTACACACCGACAGCGCCTCATCCAAACCGGTGCTGGGCATCACCACCCCAAACTCCTCACCGCCATAGCGGCCGATAATGTCAGTCCTGCGCAGGCGCTGCCTCAGCAACTCGGCCAGGCGCTTAATCACTGCATCCCCCACCATATGACCATGGTTGTCGTTGACCCGTTTAAAATGATCAATATCGAACATGCAGTAACTGAGCGGCTGCACCTCGCGTTCAGCCAACAGTAACGCACGATGCAGCTCATCAAGCAGTTTTTCATGGTTAAGCAGTGACGTCATGCTGTCACGGGTCACATGCTGCTCTACCGAACGCGCCCGCTGTACCCGGTTAACCACGGCGGCAATCAGGAACTGCTCATCAATAGGCTTAACCAGAAAATCGTCAGCCCCCACCAACCGCGCCTCAAAATGCTTTGCTACATCAGACTCACCCGACAGAAAGACAATGGGCAAGGTGTCGTAAGCGTCGTGCTGACGCAGCAGACTAGCAAGCTCTACACCTGTACAATCAGGCATATTGAGATCAAGCAGCAACAGTTCGGGTTTGACTTCGGCCATCACTTCAAGAATATTCAGCGGCTGGTTGAGCACCGTCACCACGAGCTGCACACTACGCAACACCCTTGCATGGTATTCGGCTAACTCTTCATCATCGTCAACAATCAAAATCTTGTAGGGTTCGACTTTTCCCTTTGCCACCAGATACCCGAGGCGCTCCACCAGATCTTTTGGCCGTAACGGTTTCGAGAAATAGGCGTCACTACCGGCGCGCACCGCCTGCAAACGAGCATCCACACTGTTGTGCACAGAGATAAACAGCACCGGTACCTGTAGCAGCTGCTCCGCCTTGATGCGTGCGATAAGCTCACTACTAGCCAGCGGGCCTTCGGGGAACCCCATATCCATGATAATGGCCCCTGGAGGCTGCTGAACAATCTGTTCCTCAAGCTGCTGCAGGCTGTCACACAACACCACCGAGTAATCCTGATCTCTCAGGGTTGCGGCAATAAACTCCCGTTGGCCCGAATCGTCATCGACCACATAGATGGGCCGCAGTGCCAGCGGAGTAACCACCGCGTGCTCCTGGTGCTGCTCATTCCCTGAATCTGCTTTGGCAGCGGTGGGCAGCTTTTCGATCAGCTTCTGAATGTTTTCTCTCTGAGCATCAGCCATGGGCTCACCTGCAGCCAAAGGCTCCATGTGCTTTTCCAATGCACGGGCCTGATGACCCAAATGGTTGAAACCGAAGGTTCCTCCGCTGCCGGCCAGCTTGTGGAATATGTGTTGCAGCCGACCGGCCTGATCCGCAGACCGCCCACCATCACAGAGTTCATCCCAAAGCAGCCCAATCTCAGCGATCTTCTCGGGCAGTCCCTCAGCAAAGTTATCCCTCAACTGTCGCAGCCTGTGCTGGAGGTCACTGCTCATACTTCACATCCATTCCAGACAGATTTGACTTGATCAGCCAGAGTCATTGGATCGAAGGGTTTGGCGATAACATCAGCAGCACCCAGCTCTTTGTAGCCCGCTACTTCGTTCGGTTGCACTTTGGCGGTCATAAAGAGCACAGGAATGGCGTCAATGACACCAGCCGCCTTCATCTTCGTCAGTGTCTCCGGACCATCCATTCCCGGCATCATCACATCAAGCAGAATCAGATCAGGGGCGATCTCGGTGACCTTCTCCAAGGCTTCGATACCATCTTTACAGGTCACTACCTGCAACCCACCTACCATCTCCAGAGAGAGTTTGGCCACCTCCCGAATATCTGGTTCATCATCCACCAGCATGATCTTGCATAGTTCCCTATCCATGACATCACTCCTTAATTTCTCTTTGCTTCGTTGATATTAGTGGGGGTCTTTATCAGTTCTTTAACCATCACCGCCAGCCGCCCACTATCACCGCGTGATTTGACCAGTACGCCTGCAACCTTGGCGGCGGTGTTACTATCCACCTCAAGGGCACTGAAGATCACGACCGGTATCGCCGGGGTGAACTGAGACAAACGTGGTAACAAGTCCAGGCCGGAGCCATCCGGCAGGCTAATATCCAGTATCACCAGATCGTAGTGCTTCTTATCCAGCAGCTGTTGCGCCTCACTCAGCCCCGATGCAAATTCGATAACAGCACACTCATCCAGCATGGTACTGACCACCGTGATGATATCCGGATCATCTTCTACATGCAGCACCTGGGCCTTGCCACCCTCTTCGCGAGAACGAATCGCCAGCATCACCGCATGTTTCAGTCGCTGCTCCTCAATCGGCTTGGTCAGCCAGTCGGATACCTGCATAACGCCAAAGGCATCTCCCTCACTTTTGCTCTTTGCCGTGACCACCACCACCGGCAGATCCTTAAACTGTTCGGTTTCACGCAGCTCATTCAGCAGACTTACGCCGTCACGACCTGGCAGCATAAGATCCAGGGTCATCGCCTGGTAATCTTTCTGCCGCAGCATCACCAGCGCCTCTTCGGCACTTGATGCCAGATCGCTGGCTACCCCCTCCTTCTCCAGCATCAGTTGCAATAGTTTGCCTACATCCGGATCGTCTTCACACAACAACACACAACTACTCTCAGAAATATTCACCGCCATCTCTTCGAATGCCTTTGCAACAGGCAGCTGTATGATGAAACGAGTACCTTCCCCCTTTTCCGTTTCGAACCAAAGCTGGCCACCGTGTTGCTCTACTATTGCTTTGGCGATACTCAGACCGAGACCGGTTCCCCCCTTCTGTCGCGTGTCGGATGAATCAGCCTGTGCAAACTTGCTGAAGATACGATTCTGGAACTCTTCGGGAATGCCCGGACCGTGATCCTGAACAGTGACCTGCACCAGTTGCCCGGTTACCACTACAGTAACATCGATTTTATCCTCTTCGGCACCATACTTGGCTGCGTTGGAGAGAAGGTTATCGAGCACCTGGCGGATGCGGTCTGCATCCACATCCACTACAGGGTCATCACCCGATATCTGCAACTGGTAACTGGAGCCGTGCTCTTCGGCATAGGCGCGGTTCTCCTCTACCGCCTGTTCCACAATAGGCCCCAACGGCATGTGTTTGTTGTTGAACTGCATCTTGCCCGCCTCGATCTTCTCCACATCGAGAATATCGTTGATCAGGCGAACCAGACGATCACTATTGTTAACGGCGATGGTGACAAGTTTCATGGCCTGTTCAGACAGTTCACCGGCGGCTCCTCCGGCGACCAGCCCCATGGCGCCATGGATAGAGGTCAGGGGGGTGCGCAGTTCGTGACTGACGGTAGAGATAAACTCCGCCTTCATCTTATCAACCCGCTTGCGCTCCGTGATATCCCTCACTACTCCGGTAAAGAAGGCCTCACCATCGATCTCCATACGACTCACTGCCAAATCCATGGGGAAGACGCTGCCGTCACTGCGCTGTCCCTCTACTTCACGACCAGTACCGATGACATGCTCCTCACCTGTCTCCATATAGTGATGCAGATAACCGTCATGGGCCTTGGCGTAGTGATCGGGCATCAGCGTATTGATCTTCCGCCCCGGTAGTTCCCCGCTGTCATAGCCGAACATCTGCCCGGTTGCCGGATTACAAGATTGGATAACACCTTGAGGATTAATGGTAATAATGCCATCCACCACTGTATCGTGAACGGCCTGATTATAGGCTTCACTGCGCTGCAGTCGGGCGGTCTGCTCCTCTACCTTCTGCGCAATGGTGCGGGTGCGTCGGGTGATACTGCGCAGAGAAAAGAGCAGCATGGTGGTAATTAGCAGCCCCAAAAACAGGGCCAGCAGTGGTAGTGGGTTGGTATAGGTCTCAAATTCAACATTCGGACGGGCCATCAGCACCCACTGCCGACCACCAACATCGAACTGGTGAGAAAGATGGGGCATTTTCAGTGCACCTTCGAGGGATGGAGCATCATCATGCCCTCCACCGGAACCATTGTCGTGAGCATAGAGCAGTTGCCCCTCCTTTTGCGCACTGCGATCATAGAGCAGAAGGTGAATACCCCGATCTGTATAGAACTCCTTCTCAAGAACCTTCTCTATCAAGTCGTCCACCCGGTAGACTCCGAGGGCAAAGCCCACCAGGTTACGGCGTCGCTGTTCTACTGTGTCGTTGGGATTT
>JBEVXT010000473.1:0-11799 GCA_040505955.1 Sedimenticola sp.
TACTGCTGGCGCATTTCCTCGTTATCCAGCACCTCCTGGGCAAGGCCGTCGAACACCACCTGCCCCATATCGAGGATGATGGCGCGGTCGGCAAGACGCAGGGCCGCCACCGCGTTCTGCTCGACGATAATGGTGGTGATGCCCTGTTTTTTGATGCCGTCGACGATACGCTCGATCTCGCGGACGATCACCGGCGCCAACCCCTCGTAGGGCTCATCCAGCAGCAGCAGCTTGATGTCACGCGCCAGGGCGCGGGCCACCGCCAGCATCTGCTGCTCACCGCCGGAGAGGGTGGTTGCCTCCTGCGCATGGCGCTCGGCCAGGCGTGGAAAGTGCTCGTAGATACGTTCGATGCTCCAACCGATAGGTGGGGCGATCTGCGCCAGAAGCAAGTTCTCCTCGACGGTCATGCCGCCGATGATACGGCGATCCTCAGGCACCAGGGCGACGCCGTTTTGGGCGGCATCGTGGGAAGCCATGATATGCAGCGGCTGATGGTCGAGCCAGATTTCGCCATGCAGCACCTGGGGTGAGTCCACCCTCGCTATCGAGCGCAGGGTGGAGGTCTTGCCGGCGCCGTTACGACCCAGTAGTGCGACCACCTCCCCCTCGCGGATGTCGAAGCTGACCCCCTGGACGATATAGCTCTCGCCGTAGTAGGAGTGAACATCCCAGCATGAGAAAAAAGCCGGATCGGATCCCGTCCGGTTAACCGGTGATACGTGGTGTGGCATGGATTTACTCATAATTCTGCTCCGCCCAGATAGGCCTCCTGTACCTTGGGATTTCCGCGGATTTCGTCAGGGGTGCCTGAAGCGATGATGCGGCCCTGGGCCAGTACGCTGATAGTGTCGGCAAGACTGAAAACCACATGCATGTCGTGCTCAATAATGATCTTGGTCATGCCGCGTTTTTTAATCTTTTTCAACAGCTCGATGGTGCTGTTGGTATCGTGACGTGACATACCGGCGGTAGGTTCGTCGAGCAACAGCAGACGCGGCTTCTGAACCAGGCCCATCGCCAGCTCCAGGCGGCGTTTATCGCCGCGGGACAAACTGCCGGCGTTTTTGTTGGTATGCTCGCCAAGGCCCAGATCCTCGAGAACATGTGCGCCCTCTGCTTGGATCTCCTTTTCGTCATCCATGCTCTTGAATGCGTTGAACTTGAAGGTGCCGTCCCGCTTGGCAAAGGCCGGTATCATCACGTTCTGCAACACCGTCAGGTCGGGAAAGATCTCCGGGGTTTGGAATACCCGCACCATGCCAGCGTGGTTGATATCGTGGGGTTCCATGCCGATCATATTCTTGCCATCGAATTCCACCGTGCCGTTGTCCGGTTCCAGGCGGCCGATGCAGACGTTGAGGAGAGTCGATTTGCCAGCGCCGTTGGGGCCGATGATGGCGTGGATTTTGCCCTCCTCAATATCGAGATTGATATCCCCAAGGGCATGGAGTCCGCCGAAGGTTTTGTCGACGTTTTTGATGCTTAGTACGATATTATTCATAGCGTCATTCCTTCTCCTCAGCCGGTTGTGTTTCACCACCGGATCGTTTGGATACGTTGCGCACATAGGCGCTGGTACGGCGGATGCCCTCCATCACGCCGCCCGGCAGGAAGATGACCACCAGCATGAAGAGCAGGCCGAGGGTAAGGTGCCAGCCTTCACCGACAAACTCGCCACTGATGGCCACTGCGGCATTCGCCAGCCAGTCAGGAAGGAATGAGAAGAACTGAAGCAGAGTGTCATCGTTGAGAGAAGAGAAGATATTCTCAAAATATTTAATGATACCGACGCCCAGCAGCGGCCCCAGTAGGGTGCCGGTGCCGCCGAGTATGGTCATCAATACCACTTCACCTGAAGCGGTCCACTGCATCCGCTCAGCGCCCGCCAGAGGATCGGTGGCCGCCATCAGTGAACCTGCAAGACCCGCATACATACCGGAGATGACAAAGGCCGCCAGTAGGTAGGGGCGGGTATTGAAGCCGGTGTAGCGCATGCGCGTCGGGTTGGACTTGATTGCCAGCAACTTCATGCCAAAGGGTGAGCGGAAGATCCGCATAGAGATAAAGAAGGCGATAATCAGCACCACTGCACAGAAGTAGAAACCGGAGTAGCCGCTCATCTCCATGCCGAACAGGGCGGTGGAGGGGAGGCCCTCACCGGTGGGCCCATCAAAGATGCGCGCATCATGGATGGTCAGCTGCAAGCCGGTTTCACCGTTGGTGATCGGAGTCAGTACCGAGTAGGCCAAATTGTAGGACATCTGAGCGAACGCCAGGGTCAGGATCGAGAAGTAGATCCCCGACCGACGCAGGCTGAGATAGCCTATGACCACGGCAAAAAGTCCCGCCAGAAGGGTTCCCAGAACTACCGCCGGCAGCACATTCATGGTCAACAGCTTGAACGACCAGACGGCGGTATAAGAGCCGACACCGAGGAATACGGCGTGACCAAACGACAGGTAGCCGGTGAGTCCGAAGAGAATATTGAAGCCGATGGCGAAGATTCCGAAGATGGCAAACTTCTGCAGCAGGTCGGGATAGGAGGCGCCTATGGGCGCCAGCCACAATGGGGCGGTGAGAACCGCTGCTGTAAACAGCACCATAACGGCCCAGTCATTACGAATTACGGGTGTGTTCATATTAATCCTCCATCACGCCCTTGCGTCCCAACAGACCGCGGGGTCTGATGAGAAGGATGACCACGGCGACCAGGTAGATGATGATCTGATCAATACCAGGGAAGATGGCTTTAACTTCATTCATGGATGCAAATGACTGCAGTATGCCGAGCAGGAAGCCGGCGGCGACCGCGCCGCCAAGTGAGCCCATGCCACCGACCACCACCACCACGAATGAGAGCACCAGAAAATCCATCCCCATGTGGTAATCGGGGGGCAGAATGGGTGCGTACATGACACCGGCAAGGCCCGCAACAACGGCGGCGATGCCGAAGACGATGGTGAAGCGCCGCTCCACATTAATACCGAGCAGTCCCACAGTCTCGCGATCCTGCATGCCCGCGCGCACCACCATACCGAATGTGGTGAACTGCAAGAAGGCAAAGACGGAGAAAATGATGGCTCCAGAGAAAGCGAGATAGATCAGTCGCCACCAGGGGTAGACTACCGACTCCCCGAGCCCGAACAGTGCACCGATGGCGGCACTACCGGCGACAATATCCGGTGGTGGGGTGGGGATTGGGTTGGCGCCGAAGAAGGATTTGATAATCTCCTGAAGCACGATGGCAAGACCGAAAGTGACCAGAATCTGCTCAGCATGGGGGCGTTTGTAAAAGTGGCGTATCAGGCCGCGCTCCATAATGAGGCCGACCATCAGCATTACCGGGATTGCCAGCAGAATAGAGATCGGTACCGACCAATCGATGATAAAGGTACCGAAGTCGCCCCACCAGATCTCCAGGTAGGGCTGCTCCTTGTAGGCATCAAAAAAGGTGATGCTCTCATCTTTCACCTGTTTTGATATGGTCAGCAGGCTCTGCATCGAGACCGCACAGAAAGCTCCGAGCATAAACAGCGCCCCATGGGCGAAGTTGACCACTCCGAGTGTTCCGAAAACGAGTGTCAGGCCGAGAGCGATCAGCGCGTAGGCGCCGCCCTTGTCCAGACCGTTTAATATTTGAAGAAAAATAGCATCCATTACTGTCTACACAACTGTATGGAGGAAAAGGCTGAGGGTGACCCAGGTTGAACGATGGGCGCCCCCACACAACATGCGGCCGCCCGTAGGCGGCCGCATGGTTATCAGCAGGCTCTATTAAACCTTGTAGGGGCCGAGTTCGCCACCAAAGATTTTGGCGTCGTACTCAACCTGAGCGCGGGGAACCACCTGCTCGACCTTGAGCACGTCGAACGAGGAGGACGGGTTCTGGTTACCGCGTACCACCAAGACATCCTTGAATGCCTGATGATCTTCAGCACGGTACTCAGTGTCGCCGTTGCCGCCGCCGCCGAACTTATGACCTTCCAACTGCTTGATTACCTCAGGTGGGTAGAAGGTACCGGCACGCTGACAGGCATCTGCATACTGCAGGGCCTGAACGTAGCAGGTCTGAGCTGCCTGTGAGGGTGGGAAACCGTACTCCTGGCCGAAGGATTTGACGAATGCTTTGGAGCCCTCGTCCTGCAGTGACCAGTGCCAGTTGGTGGAGCCAAGGATGCCCTTGATATTGTCACCGGCGCCCTGTGCCATCAGGCGGGAGAACAGTGGTACAACGATTTCGAAGTTCTTGCCGTTGACCTGCTTGTCGCGCAGACCGAACTGGGTTGCCTGGGTCAGTGAGTTGATCATATCCTTACCGTAATGGTTGAGGATCAGAACGTCTGCACCGGAGTTCAGTACCGGAGTAATGTACTGGGAGAAGTCACCTGCACCCACCGGAGTCTTGACGGTGGCGGTGGTTGTCCAGCCCAGGCCTTCAGTGGTGTTTTTGATCGACTCTTCCTGTGTCCAGCCCCAGGTGTAGTCAGCAGTCAGGTGGTAAGCCTTACGATCGGTGCCGAACTCTTTTTTCAGTACCGGACCCAGTGCAGCACCGGACATATAGGCGTTGAAGAAGTGACGGAAACCGTAACGACGCTTGTCCTTACCGGTGGTGTCGTTGGAGTGGGTGAGGCCGGCCATGAACATAATGCCCATCTCCTGGCAGAGGCCCTGTACGGCAATGGCCACACCGGAAGAGGAGCCACCTGAAATCATCAGGGCGCCATCTTTCTCGATCATACGCTTGGCGGATGCACGTGCGGCATCAGATTTGGTCTGGGTGTCACCCGTTACATACGCAACTTTTTTGCCAAGAACGCCATCACCTTTCAGGGTTAGTGGCTTCATGGTGTTGAGCATGCCGCCGTCACCCTCGCCATTGATGTGCTTGACCGCCAGCTTGTAGGCGCGCAGCTCATCCGCACCCTCATCAGCATAGGCGCCGGTCTGGGGAACATTGAAGCCGAAGACTGCGGATTTTGCACTACCGGGATTGTTGCGGAAGTCAGCGGCCCAAGCGTCTTTCATGAAGAACATGGGCATACTGGTTGCGGCCAGAGCGCCCGCACCAACTTTCATAAAGCCGCGACGGGTTAGCTCACTGGTTTTGTTGTCACTCATTTATATCTCCTCTTGCAGGGCGGAAGGCCCCTCTTTTGTTGTAATATCTGATATTTGGTAGCGTCGGTCTTTATGTTTATCAGGACGGTTGCCAGTGGCTGTTACCCTCCTTCCCGCAGGTTGTATTTTTGCCTGTCTCTGCAGGATTCCGCCGAACCGTTATCAATTAATTTATTGTATGTTTTTGAGGTATCCCCACCTTATTGGCGGATGATAATCAAAAACTGAAAAGAGAATTAAGCGAGAATCGTGCCTATTTTCTATTTGGTGCTAAATCAAGTAGATAGAGAGAGTGCTTTTGGGAGTGTTACCGTCAATAGTTACCTTTGGTAGCAGTATGTTTCTATAGGTAACAGGGTGGTCACCCACCGGTTTTCACTATAACGGAAGGAGAAATGTAACTATTCAGCACGGTAGTCTGGAACTCAGATGTAGGAGCGAACTTGTTCGCGAAGAGCGCGTTTCGTAGTCCATCGCCAACAAGTTCGCTCCTACAACACCCTTGTTCCCCATCACTGTGGTTTTCAGGATTTTGCTACAGCGCCGGTTTAAGGATAAAAAGGCACAAAAAGTGAGTTTGTGTGTGCAAATGATCATTTTGTAACTCAGAAAACGCAGATTTCAGGTGTGAGCTGAATAGTTACGGAGAAATGTTCAATAACGGTTTTCCCATTAGGTGGTATCACAGTATGATTCGCCTGTTCCGGTACAGACACTTGAGCGGGTAAATGAAAATAATTATATTGGGTGCAGGGCAAGTGGGTACCTCGGTGGCCGATAACCTGGCCTCTGAAGCCAACGATATCACGGTAGTGGATCAGGATCCGGAGCTGCTCCAGGTGCTGCAGGATCGTCTTGATCTAGGCACTGTTCAAGGCCATGCGGCCCACCCCGATGTGCTGATGCAGGCGGGTGCGGAGGATGCGGATATGATCCTCGCAGTCACCAATAGTGACGAAACCAATATGGTCGCCTGTCAGGTGGCCTACACCCTCTTTCGTACACCGACAAAGATTGCCCGGGTGCGTGCTCTCGGTTTCACCAAGTATCCGCAATTGTTTGAAGGCTCTGCGCTGCCTGTGGATGTGCTGATCAGCCCCGAGCAGCTGGTTACCGATTACATCATGAGGCTGATTAAATACCCGGGGGCTCTTCAGGTACTCGATTTTGCCGATGGCAGAGCACGTTTGGTTGCCGTGCGCGCTTACCATGACGGCCCTCTGGTGGGCCATGAGTTGCGCGCTCTTTACGACCATATCCCCCATGTCGAAGTGCGGGTGGCGGTGATCTATCGCCATGGACAGGCCATTCAGCCTGAGGGTGACACCGTTATCGAGGCTGATGACGAGGTCTTTTTTATTGCCGCATCGGAAAATATCCGCCTGGTGATGAGTGAGCTACGGAAGCTGGAGAAGCCGTACAAGCGCATCATTTTTGCCGGTGGTGGAAATATCGGCAAACGGCTTGCGGGTGCATTGGAGCGCAACTACCAGGTAAAGCTGATCGAATTCAATAAGGAGAGAGCACGAAAAATTGCCGAGGATCTGCCCAATACCATTGTGCTCCACGGTGATGTCTCTGACGAAAACCTGCTTTTGGAAGAGAATATCGAGGATACCGATCTCTTCTGCGCTGTTACCAACGACGATGAGGCCAACATCCTCTCAGCGATGCTGGCCAAGCGGCTGGGAGCGCGCAAGGTGATGGCGCTGATCAACCGTGGAATTTATGCAGATATGGTTCAGGGCGGCTTGATCGACTTTGCCATCTCACCACAGCAGGCCACCATCGGTACGCTGTTGACTCATGTGCGCCGGGGGGATGTGGTAATGGTTCACTCCCTTCGGGGCGGCGTAGCCGAGGCGATTGAGGCGGTGGCTCACGGTGATCGGGCTTCATCCAAAGTGGTGGGGCGGGCGGTTGGCGAGATCACATTGCCAGCGGGAGCCAATATCGGCGCCATTGTACGTGGCAGTGAGGTGCTGATCGCCCACCACGATACGGTGATTCAGTCAGAGGATCACGTTATTTTGTTCCTTGTGGACAAGCGCCATATCGGCGATGTTGAGCATCTGTTCCAGGTGGGTATCACGTTCCTGTGATGATCCTTAATCGAACTGTGGCCATTGCAATGAAGGGGCGTTGGTAAAAATGCACTTCAGTGTCGTGCTGCGTATTCTCGGTATCCTGCTGATGGTCTTCAGTCTCACCATGCTGCCTTCGGTGGCAGTCTCATGGTGGTATGACGATGGTGCGATGGAGGCCTTTGTGATCGCCTTTGTGATCACGTTTTCCGCCGGCGCGATCTTCAGGGTGCTGGTTCGGGGGCCCCAGCATGAGTTGCGGCTGCGTGACGGCTTTATGGTGGTGGTACTGTTCTGGGTTGTGTTGGGGCTGACAGGTGCGCTCCCCTTCATGTTCTCAAGCAATCCTCATATGTCTCTCACGGACTCGGTGTTTGAGTCGATCTCGGGGCTGACCACCACCGGATCCACGGTGATTGTTGGTCTTGACGAGCTGCCGCGCTCGATCCTCTACTACCGCCAACAGCTGCAGTGGCTGGGCGGTATGGGGATTATCGTACTGGCGGTGGCAGTGCTGCCAATGCTTGGTATCGGTGGCATGCAGCTCTATCGGGCGGAGACGCCGGGGCCGATGAAGGACTCCAAGCTGACGCCCCGTATCACCGAGACCGCAAAGGCGCTGTGGTACATCTATCTTGGGTTGACAATCACCTGCACGCTGGCCTATTGGGGAGCCGGTATGAGCCTGTTCGACGCTATCGGACACGCCTTCTCCACCATCGCCATCGGCGGCTTCTCAACTCACGATGCCAGTATGGGTTTCTTTGACAGCACCCTGATAGAGATGATCGCCGTCTTCTTTCTGCTCTTTTCCGGCGCCAACTATGCACTTCACTTTGTTGCCTGGCGACAGCGTAATCCACTGATCTATCTGCTCGACAGCGAGTTTCGCTTTTATGTGGGGGTGCTGATAATGGTAGGCTTGGTGGTCACCCTCGTCCTCTATACCACAGGCACATACGAGTGGCATGAAGCGGTGACCAAAGGCGTGTTTCAGACGGTCTCCATCGGCACCACCGCCGGTTTTACCACCGCCGACTATTCGGTCTGGCCCGGCGTGGTCGCCATTACACTATTGTTCGCCAGCTTTGTCGGCGGCTGTGCCGGCTCCACCGGCGGCGGTATCAAGGTGATTCGCTTCCTGCTCTTGATCAAACAGGGGCTGCGGGAGATCACCCGCCTGATTCACCCCAATGCCCAGATACCCATCCGGGTGGGCGACAAGATGATTCCCCATCGGGTGGTGGAGGCGGTATGGGGCTTTTTCGCCCTCTATGTCGCCAGCTTTACCTTCATGTATCTGGCGCTTGCCTTCACCGGCCTGGATCTGATGACATCGTTTTCCGCCGTTGCGGCTTCAATCAACAACCTGGGGCCCGGCCTTGGAGCGGTGGGCACCAACTACGCCCAAATCAACGATCCGGCAAAGTGGATTCTCTGTTTTGCCATGCTGCTGGGAAGGTTGGAAATTTTCACCTTGCTGGTGCTGCTGACGCCTGCCTATTGGCGGAAGTAGTGTCCAACCCGCTATGGTCTGGTTGAATTACCGGATAAGGATTTGTGTAACTATTCAGCACCACAAAGAAATCGTCTGTAACTGTTCAGATTGCCCCTGAAATTCGTCAGTTCAAGGCGAGAAATGTGAGTTTGCATGGCTAAATGATCATTTTTTAACGCAGAAATGGCGGATTTCAGGGGTGAGCTGAATAGTTACGGATTTGTGAGACTAATTCCTGACGGATACCGGGAAGGGTGTTTGAGCTTGCCGGTGCCGGTGTATCTCAAAAAGGGTGGGCTCACCCTTGAGGTGAGTTCTAGCGACGACGCCGACCACCACCACCTGGTTTAGGAGTCTCAAAGTTAACTTTTATATTCTTTCCATTAAACTCTTTACCGTTCAGTCCGGCGATGGCGGCACGTGCCTCATGGCCTTCCATCTCAATAAAACCGAAGCCTTTGCACTGGCCTGAGAAGACATCCGCCACAAGTTTGACTGAACGAACGGTGCCATACTCGGAAAACATGGAACGAAGATCCTCTTCGCTTGTGTTGCCGGGGAGGCTGCCAATAAATAGTTTTTTCAATTCCGATTCCCTATTACAGTGAATGGGGATAAGCAAAAAAGAACCCCGCAGATGCGGGGTTCTTTCCTATCGGCTTATCCGATACAGTCTTGCTTAGGTGCTAACGTTAACGTTAGACGCCTGCAGGCCCTTGGGTCCGCTCTCTATTTCAAACGTGACCTGCTGGCCTTCATTCAGTGTTCTGAAACCGGAGCCCTGGATAGCGTTGAAATGTACGAACACATCCGCGCCGCCGTCATCCTGAGAAATAAAACCAAAACCTTTGGCTTCGTTAAACCACTTTACTGTGCCTGTTGCCATAAACTTTTACCTGAAAAATGTTAAACAAAAATTGCGTGCTGCGTACAGGTAATGAAACGGGGAATTCAGGGGATAACACAAAGGATTAACCATAACTGCCGATTACAAAATCTGTAGCTTCCTACACTATAGGAGAATATTGGCAGTATTGCCAGAAATATTATGAAATTTCAGAGAGATAAGCGAATTCTTATTAAGAATGAGGTGATTTAGGATGTGTTTTGGGGCGTCAACCTCGGGTTTGAGATGCTCGATCAACTGATCAGCGGCTGCAGCAGGTAGAGCAGGAGTGCATAACGAACCCCCTTCCCGACCGTGATAAACAGTAGCGCAGGTAGCAGGCGAATGCCAATCCAGCCGGCAGCGAGACAGAGGGGGTCACCGATCACCGGCAGCCAGGAGAGCAGTAACAGAGGCGTACCGTAGTGATTTAGGCGCTCCAGTGCCTTCCGGTGGTGTGCTTTATCGAGGGCGCCTTTAGGGAACCGTTGCCGCAGTAACCAGCCAAGAATCCAGTTGGTGATGCCACCAAGGCTGTTGCCCAGGGTGGCGACGGCCCATAGCAGCATGTCAGGAGCCATTGCCTGGTGGGCGGCGTAGAGCAGTGCTGCTTCAGAGCCTCCCGGCAGCAGGGTGGAGGAGAGAAAGCTGCTGCTGAAAAGAAGCCAGAGTCCGGTCGTGTCTACCATTTCGATTCAGAATCGATGAAAAAAACACGCCAGGGTGATTGTGTTTTCGCTTCCATGAGCGCTATTGTCAGCCACCCGGGCAGTGTCTGGGTGTGGCGTATTGAGGCGTGTATCAATCGTATGTTGAGGATCTTCAGTGAAGATCACTTCTGCCAAGCTCATCAAGGATATCCAGAACGATCTGTTCAGTTTGGGCATTCATCCCCCGGCACAGCTTATTGGCATCGCGTTCACCATTGATCAGTGGCCGGATCACTGCTGCCAGTTTTGCCATAGGTCCCCCTGCCTTGCTCATCTGCTCGGCCATATTTGAGATCAGGGTCAGCGCTTCGATATTACCCACAGACGCCGCCCGGATCATGCCGGCAAGACCGGGGGCGGCGAGAGTGGCGTCGGGTTTAATATGGGGATCGGGCAGGGTGGCGGGATCCTGCAGGCCGCGCATGATGGCTTCGGCGATAATCTGATCCTCCTCATCAAGCCCGCCGATGGCACTCATCTCCCGTTGTCCGGCAACAATCTGCCGGATTGCCCGCACCAGGCCGTTCCAGCCGCTCTCCTCTGCTGCTTTCAGTAACGCTTCGTACTCTGGACGATGTTCTTCATTGCCACTGAACTGAACCACCTGGGTTATAAAAGCGGCGTGCATGGTGACGATTTGTTGATGCCTGTCCGGTAACCGGGCCATGGATAGATCCTGATACAAATTAACAATGTGACGTTTTACCCTGTCGCCATGAGTCAGTGACTCTCCATGTCGCGCTGTCGGTCAACAGAGTATATAGAATGGAGCTGGGTCAGAGACAGGCTTTTTGGGTGTGGAGTTCCCACAAGCACTTTCCACGGCCCTTATGGAAAAGAGGGGGTGGGGGGGCTCGGTATGACTTTACAGCATGGTTTACCGACAAATACCCGATGTTTACTCGGATAATCGGTTGGCGCCGCTCAGTCAGAGGCGAAATCCTGCTTTCATTTGGCCACCAACCGGATATGCTCCCCCCCCTTGATTCGTCTTCCTTACTTTAACAATAAGACAAATTTATGGAGAGACCAAAAGTATTGTTTGGCACTTTGGTCGGTAAATCATTATCTTTGACCACCCTAAAGTGGGATCACATAGACAATTGATCCCCCAGGGCATCGGCAATAAGCGATAATAGCGGGCTGATGAACAGGTTTTAGTCGGTGGAAAACCACCGGCGCCCTTCGAGAGATGGGCATGAATTCGCCCCGCAGATTGCGGGATGTAAATCGAAAACCCCGTTTTCAGATGTGATTACGGGTAATTCACTGCAGTGAAACTAGGAGAAAAACCACCATGCCAACATTTGTGCGTACCGAAAAGTGCGATGGCTGCAAGGGTCAGGACAGGACTGCTTGCATGTACATCTGCCCGCATGACTTGATGAAACTGGACAAAGACGGTTCTGAAACCGGCCACGCCATGAAGTCATACAACCAGGAGCCTGAGCAGTGCTGGGAGTGCTACTCTTGCATCAAGATCTGCCCTCAGCAGGC
>JBEVXT010000474.1:0-32856 GCA_040505955.1 Sedimenticola sp.
TCAGGTCTCCCATTGCACTCGCCAGCTACCCCCCTCACCATCCAGCCACCACTGCGTACTCTGCACGAAAATTAATAGAGCCAAAATTGAGAGTGCAGAAGTGCACTGAATGCCCCTAAAAACCAAAAAGTATTTAGAACACCCCCTATTAGTAGTATAAAAGGGTAGATACACAGAGTATGTAGAAGGGCGCGAAGCTTGGTATAACCACTTGGAATCCGGTATGAGCCACTATAGACAAGATGATATTTTAACCATGCAGTATGTCATGGACTTTCAGTGTAGCGGTGACAAATGCCCTGACAACTGCTGCCACCATTGGCAGATTGTTGTTGAGAAAGATATCTATCAAGCCCTGAAAAAACTCTATCAAGGGGTTCCCGGTGGTCGTAAACGTTTTCAGAGCGGTCTCAAGAAGAACAAGGAGGCTCAATCAGATCGCCACTACTCTTCGCTAAAGATGAAGCCCGACAAAAACTGCTCATTCCTCAATCCCGGTGGACTATGTGATATTCATAAACGCTTCGGCGGCAATCGTCTTGGGTGGGTATGCAGAAGCTACCCAAGAGAATTGACGGAAAACTTCGGTCAAACCGAGATGGCACTCAGCATCTCTTGTCCGGAGGTAGCAAAAACCTGCCTGCTTCAGGAGGGAGCATTCGAGATCACAAAAGCACCCCGGCGCATCATAGAGAGTATTGAAGATTTCCACGTCACGCTGCCTGACAACCCGGATAACCCCCCCCTATGTTCAGCTCCGCAATGAGATTAAAGAGGTGCTCTTCATGCTGGCTAACACCAGCCAATATCCTGTAGCGGCCAGACTCTTTCTGATGCTTCATTTTGCCCAGCAAGTAAGCGGCTATTTCAACAAAAAGGCGACATCTGACTGTACAGGGCAACTGATAGAAGAGATTAACCAGATTGCAGACCCCGACACCCACCAGGGACTGGTTAAAAAATTCTATGACCGGATACCCGATTACACCTTATCAACCGGTACGCCATTGGCAATACTGCTTTTTAGAACTGACAATAAAAATTCCTTTGGTCAGTTCTGCGGCACTATTTTTTCCCAATATGGCCTTGAGATTAGCTGTGTTCCAGAATCGGCAACCTCTAAGGAGTTCAATGGGCTGATTGAGCGCTTTATTCAGAGTAGGGGCATCCTGGAAGAGCACTATGCTCAACGATTTGAGATGTATCTTGAGCGGTTATTGATCTACCGGACCGGTAGTGACTACTACATCACTTCACCGTCACTACTGGAATATGCACGCAATTTGCAGGTCTATATCACCATAATAAAGTTCCTCTTCATACTCCACCCGGAGACTCAGGAGGTGGTTAATCAGCTCTCTGAAGGGAGAGAGGATAAAGCACAAACAGAAAACCTTGATAAAGCGATAGTCCATGTTGTCTATCAGGTATCACGGGGCTTTGACCACTGGAGTAACAGAGGCCTGGAGCTTCTCTCCAGAGCGCTGGATGACGGTCAACTCAATGAGTTCGAACAGATAGTGACACTGGCGCGCTCCTGACACCTGCCCCCTATAGACTGCACCCAGCCGCCACTAGCCCAAACTATGAAGTGACTATTAAGCATCAGCGATCACTCTCATTGTAGGAACTCCGCCCTCGGCGATAGGGTGTTGCAGGGAGTGTGCGACGTTCATCGCGGCAAAACAACAGGACACCCATCGCTTAAACCGGTCAACTGATGGGTGTCCTCGTTTTATCCTCGTTTTACTGCATTCAGTGAAAAGCCGCCTCCGTTCTGCCATGTTTGCATCTGTTGTGCATCATCTGGTGAAAGCAATCCACGCCGAACGAACAGGCGCAATACCCGCTAATTCGTTAATTCTGTTGACTTGACGCAATAATCAGGTGAGGTATGCTTAACGTTATAGCGCCCTGATTTTGATAGGAGGTTACCCTGTGGGAAAACCAGCCTTTGACACCTTACGATTTGAAGCACTTGACCTCCCTGAGAATGAAAGAGCGGAGCTTGCACACGATCTCCTTTCAAGCCTAGACGGCAAACCTGACCCCGATACTGTTGCTGCTTGGGAAGCTGAGATTCTAAAGCGCTTGGATCAGGTCGATAGCGGGACTGCTAAGCTAGTCGACAGAGCAGAGTTGCGACGCCGAATGAGTGCCCGTATGACCAGGACTTGATGCGAACCATTAGAATTCTCGATGCTGCTGCCGAAGAGGCGGCTGAGGCAGCAGCGTGGTACGAACGCGAACGCCCTGGACTCGGAGAAAAGTTCCAACAGGCCGTAGATGCTGCTCTTGACCTGCTGGAGCAAGAGGTTGTTCCTCTCACACCTGTCCCCGGCACCACCGGGAAACGTGGCGTTAAGCGTCTCATACTCAAACGGTTTCCATACGATGTGGTCGTTTACGAACATAGTTCCGAAATCATTGTAATTGCCGTTGCTCGCCAATCCCGGCGTCCAGGTTATTGGCGCGATAGAACCCCCACATAACGATTGAACCTAGAATCCTCGGTTACTTGTTCAGTTTCTCACTCATTTCTGGTGCGTTTTTTCTTTAGCAGCTGAATAGTTACAGACGCCCTGCCCCAATGTACGATCACTACTCAATCACACCCCGCAACTCTCCCCCGTCACCTGCACCCTGATCAACTCCTCACCACTCTCATCGGAGAGATGAACAGCACAGGCGATACAGGGATCGAAGCTGTGGATGGTACGCAGAATTTCCAACGGCTGTTTGGGATCATGGAGTTTGTGATTATCCTGCAGCGCCGCCTCGTAAGCACCAGGAACACCCTCTGCATCTCTGGGCCCGGCATTCCAGGTTGACGGCACCACCGCCTGGTAGTTGGCGATTTTACCGTCCTTGATCACCACCCAGTGCCCCAAAGCACCACGGGGAGCTTCCATATAACCGGCGCCCTGGCACTCACTGGGCCAACTGCTGGGATCCCACAATTTCTCATTAAAGGTTTTACTGTCCCCTGCTTTGATATTGGCTACCAGATCATCAAACCACCCCTGCATACCATCGGCAAGAATTTTGGTTTCGAGAGTGCGGGCGGCGGTGCGGCCAAGGGTAGAGAAGAGCGCTTCCACCGGCGCATTCAGTTTACCCAAGGCGTACTTGGCCAACTCCACTGTCGGTTCATGCCCCTTCGCATAGAGAAGCAGCACCCGCGCCAGTGGCCCCACTTCCATGGAGTGATTCTTCCACCGTGGTGACTTGAGCCAGGAGTAGGCATCTTCAACATCAAGGTGCTTGTAGGGAGGTGTCGGGCCGGTGTAGTTAAGGTTGGTCTCACCGTTATAGGGGTGCAATCCCGCCTCGTTACCCTCGTCATAGTCGTACCAGGAGTGGGCCACATACTCCTGAATCTGCCCCGGATCATGAACATCAACATCATGTACGGTGCTGAGATCACGGTTGAGAATGACGCCAGAGGGGAAGAAGTAACTTGAGGGATCACTCATACTAACTGCAGGCAGATCACCGAAGCACATAAAATTGCCAAGCCCCTCGCCCCGTTTGAACCACTCAGGATAGAAGGAGGCCACCGCCAGGGTGTCCGGCACATAAACCTGATCAACGAAGGTTCGCATCTGGTCAATGACCGATTGCACCTGGGAGAGTCTCTTGGCGTTGATGGCAGAGTCTGAGTTGAGATCGATAGGGGATGCCACACCTCCCACCAGGAAATTGGGGTGTGGATTCTTGCCGCCAAAGATGGTGTGCAGTTTCACTACATCACGCTGCCAGGTGAGCGCTTCGAGATAGTGGGCCACTGCCATCAGATTGGCCTCTGGAGGCAGTTTGTAGGCGGGATGGCCCCAATAGCCGTTGGCAAATATTCCCAGCTGACCAGCGTCGACAAAACCCTTTAGCTTCTTCTTCATGTCTGAGAAGTAGCCGGGGGATGACTTGGGCCAGCTGCTGATGGATTGCGCCAGTTCTGATGTCTTTTTCGGATCGGCACCAAGGGCTGAAACCACATCCACCCAGTCGAGGGCATGGAGATGGTAGAAGTGCATCACATGATCATGAATATACTGAGCACCGATCATCAGGTTGCGGATCATCTGGGCATTTTTCGGGATCTCGTAGTTAAGCGCATCCTCCACTGCCCGAATTGATGCCATACCGTGCACCAGGGTGCAGACGCCACAGATACGCTGGGTGTAGGCCCAGGCATCACGGGGATCACGGCCCTTGAGGATGGTCTCTATCCCCCTCACCATGGTGCCTGAGGAGTAGGCCTTAGCGATACTGTCCCCTTCCATCTGCGCCTCTATGCGTAGATGCCCCTCAATGCGTGTGATCGGATCAACAACGATGCGTTCACTCATAACAGCCTCTCCAGTTATCATCCGCCGCCGAAATCAAGCCGGTTCGACGGGCAAAGGGTTCTACTAATCTCCTGGTAACTCCATACTAGGGGTCGGAGTCGATTGCGCTGAAATAGCGAGTATTTACCGACATGTTCACCGCAATCGACTCCGACCCCTGCCGTACTACTCTTTATCTACTACCAGATGGTCGGCCAACAACTCGGTCAGGCCCAGCACCGGTAACTCCACACTGTACTCTTCCAGCCCCTCTTCTATCACCAAACGACAGTTGGCACAGGCGGTCACCAGGGTATTGGCCCCGGTCTCATCTATCTGTCTCTTCTTGTGCTGGAATACCTTAATCCGCAACTCAGCGGCATCATCAATACTTGAGACACCGCCACCACCACCACAGCACCAGTTCCATTTCCCGTGGTCAGCCATCTCGACAAAGTTGCTGGTAACCAACTTCATCAGGTTGCGCGGCGACTCCACCACGCCTCCCTTACGTACGATAGAGCAGGGATCGTGGAAGGTCATCTTCTCATCTGCCAACCCCTCGGTTTTGATTCGTCCCGATTTTTGCAGCTCATCGAGCAATTCGAGTATATGGATCACCTTGAATGGATAGGGTCGCCCCACCAGGTTGGGGCCTTCCCAACGAATGGCAGTGTAGGCGTGACCGCACTCGGGACTGATCACATACTTTACCTTCAACTTCTCAGCCACATCGACGACGCGACCCACCAACTCCCGCGCAATATCACTTGAGCCGATTTGAATACCTGAATTGGTCGCTTCAAATGCTTCTGACGCCAGGGTCCAGCTCACCCCCGCCTGCTTGAATATCTTGCCAAGGGCGGCGATATACTCAGGGAAATTGATGATCTCCATGGAGGAGAGCAGCGCCATATAATCAGCACCCTCCACGTCCATCGGAATAGAGAGACCGGTCTCTTTCTCTATATGGCGGATCTGCGCCTTCAGGGCGGGAAGTTTTATGCCCATGGGGCTGCCCATCTTGATTGAACGAGTGGCGGCTGCCTTGACATCATCAGGCGCATTACCCGAAGCCACCATCCCCTCCCGCGCCTTGCGAACCATATAGACGATGTCATTACCCACCGGACAGACCATGGAGCAGCGCCCGCAGAGAGTGCAGCTGTCGTAGAGCAGTTCCTGCCACTCCTCCAGTAACTGGTCGGTGACCGGCTGCCCCATACCCAGCGCCCGCTTGACTCTGCCGACAAGGGTATACTCCTGCTCCCACACCCGTCGAAGCGGCTCCAGCTTATGGATAGGCGTATATTTTGGATCTCCCGTCTCGGTGTAGAAGAGGCACGCCTCGGCACAGAGGCCGCAGCTGACGCAGCTTGAAAAGAAGCTGGCAACCGGAGCGTCGATCTCCTCTCTGAAGGCATTCAGCCCGCGTTCAAGTGTCGCTTTACTCATGACTCAACCCCCCTGCGACCACTCATCGCCCCGTTATACCAGCGGGCAAGAAAGAGTGTGAAAGCGTGCATCAGCTTGGTGAATGGAAATACCACCAGGAGAAGTTCAACACTCAATATATGCAGACCCAATGCCAGTGGATAGGGGTCGATCATCCGATGGTAGGCGATATAACCACTGAGCAACGGCAGAAAGGTCACCAGCCACACCAACCAATCCTCCCTGGTATTAAGTATTTTCATCACCGGGTTTGTCAGCCTGTGCCACAGCACCGCCAGCATGGCGACAATACCCAGCACCGCCGCAGCATCAACAATGTAGTTGGGCAACCCCGGCCAGGTGATACCGATGGTCTCACCGAACAGCTCAATATGGGGAACGAAGAAGAACAGTGTAATCAGCAGGGCGATATGGAAAACATAGCCGCCGATCACTGTCAGTGGTTGACGCCTGGCGATGCCGGGTGCGGGAACCATACGCGTCAGGATCGTCTTCATTCCCGGACCAAACTCCTCCCCCCGGGGCTCCGCCAGATCGATCTTACGCCCCAGAGAGATTATCTCGAAAAGGCGCAGTATGACGCTGATAACAAAGAGCGTCAGCGCCAGATCGAAGCCAGTACCACGTACCCATAACAGGAAGTCGATCGGCTCACTCATCACGATTTCTCCAGATCATCCACCGTAACCTCTCCACGCTCCTCCATTGCCCGCTTCTTCACTTTGCTGTTAATGCTCGCCGCTGCTGCACCAATAGCTATACCGGCAGCCGCGCTGTAGGCAATGTTCCGTGAGATATCACCCGTAGGGATCGAGAGGGCGTTATAGAAGCCCCCGGCATCCCAGAAGTTGGGCTCAGAGCAGCCCAAACAGCCGTGACCGGACTCAACCGGCCAGCTGGTTCCCTGATTCCATTTGACCGTGGCGCAGGCGTTGTAGGTCATTGGCCCTTTGCAGCCCAGTTTATAGAGACACCAACCTGCCTTGGCCCCTTCATCATCAAAGGTCTCGGCAAACAGCCCCTTGTCGTAGAAGGGCCGGCGATAACAGCGGTCATGAATACTCTGACCGTAGAACACTTTAGGTCGGTTGTAGCCATCCAACTCGGGAAGGGTACCGAAGGTGAGGTAGTGTGCCAGGACACCGGTAATCACTACCGGGATCGGTGGACAACCGGAGACGTTGATGATCGGCTTATCTTTGATGATCTCAGAGACCGGAACCGCACCGGTCGGATTGGGCGCTGCCATCGGCAGGCCCCCGAACGAAGCACAGGTACCAACGGCGATAATCGCCGCCGCACCGGCCGCCGTCTCTTTCAGCATATCCAGATTGCTGATACCGGCAATGGTCGAGTAACCGGGATTGCCCAGTGGAATGGAGCCATCCACCACCAGCAGGTACTTGCCCATGTTGGCATGCATCGCATCCTCACGCGCCTTTTCTGCCGCATCTCCTGCAGCAACCTGGAGTGTGTGGTGGTAATCGAGGGAGATGTGATCAAAGATCAGTCTCTCAACCGTTGGTGCGTGGCTACGGGTAAGCGACTCGGTGCAACCGGTACACTCCTGAAATGAGAGCCAGATGACCGAAGGGCGTTTCGCCTTCTCGAGGGCGGCGGCGATAACCGGCGCCATGGTGGGTGGCAGAGCCATCAGTGATGCGGTTGCTGTACAGAACTTGAGAAAACCGCGTCTCGATACCCCTTGCTGTCTCAGGCTGTCGCCCAGTGTCTTAGTATCCGCCATGCTACCTCCCTCCAGTGTTCTGATACTTCAGGGTAATAAATCCTCGTAACTATTCAGCTCACCCCCTGAAATCCACCATTTTTGCGTTACAAAATGATCATTTACACCTGTAAACTCACATTTTGCACCTTGAACTGACAGATTTCAGGGGCAACCTGAACAGTCACGGCATAGTACTCAATAGTTACAAATCATCTGCCAAGCGCTCCAGACTGTCGCAAACATCCTCCCGCCTGGAGCATAAAATTTCGGGGATCAGGGTGATCTCAACCTGCAGGGCAATGCGCTCGTTATCCTGATTTCTATGATCCAGCAACCACACGCCCGGGTAACCGGTTTCGCTCACGTTGGTCTCCCCCAGTGCATTGAGTGTAGCTTCAATCTCGCCCACTCCGAGTATGGCAAGCAACCGTTCCTCGTCTCCGGGCCCGAATGGAATGGCACGCAGATCGATCACCGTCGTCTCACCGGAGTCGAGCAACCGCTGCAGTGCATGTTGTATTTCGTGGAGAATTGGAAGTGCGTTTCCCACTACCCTTGGAGCTATCTCCGGGGCATCAACCAGGATGGGGATGTCGTCCAGTAAATTCATTCGTCTGCCGTTGCTATCACCAATGATGATAGACCCTGTAGGGAGTTCCGTGCTGATTCAGATCAGGTTATATTGGTTTTTTAGTGGTTACTGAAATAGTAACTATTCAGCTCACCCCTGAAATCCGCCATTTCTACGTTAAAAAATAATTATTTGTACACATAAGCTCACATTTGGTGCCTTTTTATCCTGAAAACCACAGTTATGTGGAACAAAGGTGTTGTAGGAGCGAACTTGTTCGCGATGGACTACGAAACGTGCTCTTCGCGAACAAGTTCGCTCCTACGCCTGAGTTCCGGATTACCGTGCTGAATAGTTACCCTGAAATATTACTATTCATTAAACTTATGAGTTTTCTCCACCATCCCACTTGTGAACGAGCGCCATCACCTGCTCCGCTGCTTTCGGCACCACCACAGCAACCACTGCTGACGGCTGCTCACCCCACTCCAGGCTCTCGGGTTCAATGCCGATCAGGGCGCGGTGGCTGGGATAGTGATCGGAAAGGCGGGCGATATCGAGCAGATCCATCAATCCCACCTCATGAACACTACTGCGATTTCCCATCAGATAACGATCCATCTCTTCAGCCTCCAGAACCACAAGGGTTCCGGGAGCACCCCCGGTTCTCGCAGCATCCACCACGATCACCCGTTGGTTTTCCACCAACAGATGAGCCAGGGTAAAGCTAAGGGTGCCACCGTCAACAAAACTGACTCCTGTAGTATCAGGATAAGCAGCCGTCAAGTAATTGATCACATGTATCCCCACACCCTCATCACTCAATAGGGTGTTGCCGATACCAAGCACCAGGGTTCTTTCAGTCTCCATTTGTCCTCTCGATACTAATTAAGTACTTTTATGGCACATGATCTTTATTCCGGCTATCACTAAACAGCAGAGAATATCGGAACTTGCTTATTTAATGACCTGGATCATTTGCCAAATGGTTCTGCACAAAAAGGGGCTTTCTTAACCCTACCAACAAACGATTGTGCTGTGCATGCAAACACTATATATAGTGTTTGCTAAATATTTTGATTTTTTTCAGTCACAACATTCCTCAAACACATATCTACTTGATTTTATTATGCATTCAATTTTACTTATAGAGTAAATTGGGTTTGACAACCACTTGAATCACGCCTAATCTTTCACCAGCAAAACACAATATGTAGTGTTTTGCTATAATTGTCAGGGATGATTAAAACCACATTGAAATCACCCCGGCACTTCTGGCGCCAACCAGCCGGGGCGGTAAAGTTACCTCTCTCACGGGTGACTTGTCACCGCCGAAAACAGACAGACAAAATTCAGAATCAAATGAAGGAACAATTCAGAGTATGAAGAGCGCCCACCTCAAAGCCGTACCAGCCAACGCCGCAACCATTCCTCTGCAGCCGGCATCCATGGATATCTGGAATACCAAGTACCGACTGAAGGCGAAGAGCGGCATCCCGGTTGATGAGAATATCGACGGCACCTACAGGCGGATAGCACAGGCACTGGCTGAAATCGAAGCAACGCCGGAGTTACAGGAGAAGTGGGAGGAGCGCTTTCTGTGGGCGCTACGCCATGGTGCCATCCCTGCCGGGCGCATCACTTCCAATGCGGGGGCCCATGAGCACAAGCCCGCCACCTCCACCATCAACTGCACCGTCTCCGGCACTATCCATGACTCCATGAACGAGATCCTGGGCAAAGTCCACGAAGCAGGCCTTACCCTCAAGGCCGGTTGCGGCATCGGCTACGAATTTTCCACCCTGCGCCCCAAGGGCGCCTATGTCAGCGGCGCCGGCGCCTACACCTCCGGCCCGCTCTCCTTCATGGATATCTACGACAAGATGTGTTTCACCGTCTCCTCCGCCGGTGGGCGCCGCGGGGCGCAGATGGCCACTTTCGATGTCGGCCATCCCGATGTGATGGACTTTGTCCGTGCCAAGCGTGAGGACGGCCGCCTGCGCCAGTTCAACCTCTCCCTGCTGATCACCGAGGAATTCATGGAAGCGGTGAAGCATGACGATAAATGGAACCTCGCCTTCCCAATGACCAAAAAAGAGGTTGCGGATGACAAAATTGACCTTAGTGACCCAGAGCTGATCGTCTGGCGCGACTGGCCTTATAGCGACGATTTTATCGCCGATGAGACCGGTAAGGTTGCCTGCAGGATCTACAAGACCATCCGCGCCCGGCGGCTATGGGATGTCATCATGGCCTCCACATATGACTACGCCGAACCCGGCTTTATCCTTATCGATAAAGTGAACCAGATGAACAACAACTGGTTCTGCGAAAATGTGCGCGCTACCAATCCATGCGTCACAGCAGATACCTGGATTCAGACCAGTACAGGCCCACAGCAGGTGGAAACGCTGATCGGTACCCACTTTACCGCACGAGTGGACGGCGATGAGCACCGATCTGGAGCCGAGGGTTTCTTCAAGACTGCAGATAAAGCCGTGGTGCGCATACAAACCACCGAAGGACACACTCTACGCCTCACTTCCGATCACCGGGTGCGCCGCGTCTCCGCCTTTACCCGTTATCGTACCGAAACCGAATGGTGCGAAGCGGGAAAACTGACATCCGGTGATCGACTGCTGCTCAACGACCATCGGGCAAACTGTGAATGGGATGGAGAGCAAAATCGTAATGAGGGTTATCTCCTTGGTCTTCTGACTGGTGACGGCGTCGTCAAGTCCGACAAGGCGATCCTCTCCGTCTGGAAACCTGCGGCTGAAGCCAACGGCTGTAACGGCACCCTCAGCAGGGGTGCACTGGCAGTAATGAAAGAGGCGTTGACAGCCGCCCGCTCACTACCCCACCGAAGCGATTTCAATGGTTGGATGGAGGTTCCAGGCAGAAATGAATACCGCCTCTCCACCGGCGCCCTCAAAACCCTGGCCGAAAAGATGGGAATCTCTCCGGATCACAAGAAGATCACACCCCAAATGGAGCAGGCTTCCAGTGCCTTCTGTCGCGGTCTGCTACGTGGTCTGTTCGATGCCGACGGCTCAGTCCAGGGCAACCAGATGAAAGGGGTGAGCCTACGTCTTGCCCAGTCCGATCTTTCACTACTCGAAGCGGCACAACGCATGCTGCTGCGTTTGGGTGTAGCCTCAACGATCTACCGCAACCGTCGCCCACAGGGGGTAAAGTCCCTACCGGATGGAAAAGGAGGCATGCAGGAGTATAACGTCAAGGCACAGCATGAACTGGTGATCAGCGGTGAGAACCTGCAGCAGTACAACTGCCTGATAGGCTTTGGCGACAGTGACAAACAGGAGCGGCTGGATACCCTACTCAACCGCTATCAACGGCGCCTGAACCGTGAGCGTTTCACCGCCCGTGTGGAGTCAGTGGAGTCTGCAGGCTTTGAAGCGGTCTATGATGTGCAGATTCCCGGCATCAACACTTTCGACGCCAATGGACTACATGCCCATAACTGCGGCGAACAGCCCCTCCCCCCTTACGGCGCCTGTCTGCTCGGCTCTGTCAACCTGACCAAGTTTGTCCACAACCCATTCACCAAGGAGGCTCACTTTGACTGGGATGAGTATCGCGATGTAGTGGCTGTCTTTACCCGCATGCTCGACAATGTCGTCGATATAAACGGCCTGCCACTGCCGGAACAGCGCAAAGAGATTGAGCGCAAGCGCCGTCACGGCATGGGCTATCTCGGCCTGGGCTCCTCCATGACCATGATGGGCATGAAGTACGGCGACCCCAAGTCCCTGGAATTCACCGAACAAATCACCAGAGAGCTGGCTCTGGTCGGCTGGAGAACCGGCCTGGAGTTGGCCAAAGAGAAGGGGGCCGCCCCGATCATGGAGGAGGAGTTTACCGTTACCGGAGAGATGCTCGCCCGGCGCTCCGAGATGGTGGTGGATAACTGGCAGATCGGAGACAAAATCAAAGGGCGGATTCTCCACGCTAAATACAGCCACTACATGCAGCAGCTGGCTGAAGAGGATCCCGCACTGGTTGAGGCTCTAAGCATAAACGGCAGCCGCTTCACACACCACAGCTCCATTGCCCCTACCGGCACTATCTCCCTGTCGCTGGCTAACAACTCCAGCAACGGCATTGAGCCCAGCTTTGCCCACCACTATGCCCGTAACGTGATTCGTGAGGGAAAGAAGAGCAAAGAGAAGATAGACGTATTCAGCTTTGAGCTGCTCGCCTACCGCGAGATAATCAATAAAAAGGCGATGCCCTACTCTGAAAATGAGGATGAGCAGCTGCCCGACTACTTTATCTCGGCAGATGAAGTCACCCCGAAACAGCATGTGGATGTACAGGCGGCGGCACAAAAGTGGATCGACTCCTCCATTTCAAAAACCGCCAACGTGCCCACAGATTACCCCTATGAGGAGTTCAAAGACATCTACCTCTACGCCTACGAGCAGGGACTCAAGGGCTGCACCACCTTCCGTTTTAATCCGGAAGTGTTTCAGGGAGTGCTGGTAAAAGAGAAGGATCTGGAGAACACCACTTACCGCTTCACTCTTGACGATGGCAGTGAGGTTGAAGTCAAAGGAAATGAAGAGATCGAATACGACGGGGAGATACACTCCGCCGCCAACCTCTTCGATGCAATGAAAGAAGGCTACTACGGTAAGTTCTAACGAACAGCCCGCCCACCACTAACAGGTGCAGATAAGAGCGAAACAAGGTTAACGAATATGGCAATCAAGATTGAGAAGAAAATTGTAGGTTACAGCGTCACTCAGGGTGAAGAGGAGCAGGTGCCGGAAAAAGTAGCAGTGGAAGTAGAAACGCCAAAAGACAACATTGTCCACATGCACGAAAAAGTGGCACGCCCGGAGATGCTCTTTGGCTCCACCTACAAAATAAAGACACCCCTCACCGAACATGCACTCTATGTCACGCTCAATGACATCATCCTCAACCATGGCACCCCTCATGAGGTGCGTCGCCCGTTCGAGGTATTTATCAACTCCAAAAACATGGATCACTTCCAGTGGATAGTGGCCCTGACCCGAATTATCTCCGCCGTTTTCCGCAAGGGGGGGGATGTCACCTTTTTGGTGGAAGAGCTGCGGTCTGTTTTTGACCCAAGCGGTGGTTACTTCAAAAAAGGGGGGAAATACATGCCCTCCCTGGTGGCCGAGATCGGTGACGTCATCCATTGCCATCTGGTGATGATAGGGATGCTGAAAGAGGACGGCCCGGACGAACACCAGCAGAAACTGATTGATGAGAAACGCGCCCAATATGAACAAACCGTCAGCGCGAAAAATACAGCACAAGAGAGCAGTTTCCCCGATAGCGCACAACTCTGTGTCAAATGCAGCACCAAAGCAGTGATCCTTATGGATGGCTGTATGACTTGCCTCAGTTGCGGTGATTCGAAATGCGGCTAAAGGGGTGCCCGACAAGCAGGACGCTGAGAACACAAAGGAGGCTCAGAGTACGCAGAGAAGAACCTTTATTTTTGATGGGCATCAAAACAGACATGTTGAGGCGACCGTCATAACGTACCTCTGGGCCGCAATTTTCCTGGCGACACTCATATGGTCCGGGATCGACCCCAAGGATCAGTTCACCTGGTTTCTTGAGGTGATACCGGCGATTATCGGTGCTGCAGTTTTGCTGTTCACCTACAGATCATTCAGACTGACACCCCTTGTTTATGCCCTGATACTGATCCACTGCATCATCCTGATGGTGGGCGGACACTACACCTATGCCGAGGTTCCACTATTTGACTACCTGAAAGAGGTGTTCGACTTTTCTCGCAACAATTACGACAAAGTGGGGCACTTTGCCCAAGGATTTGTCCCTGCTTTGATCGCAAGGGAACTCATCATAAGAAAAAAGATCATCATCGGTAGCAGATGGCAGACTTTTTTTATTATCTCGTTCTGCCTCGGGTTCAGTGCCTTCTATGAACTTATTGAGTGGTGGGTTGCGATCGCCACAGGAGAAGATGCCGAGGCATTCCTGGGGACTCAAGGCTATTTATGGGATACCCAATCCGATATGGGATTCGCGCTACTGGGTGCCGTCGCCAGCCTGATCAGTATGAGCAGATTACACGATAAGCAGCTCGCACATTTACCGGGGTAGCTCTACCTGATCACCCCAGAGGTTCAACCCCTGTACCAGACTAACAGGGTGGTATGATGATCACCCAGCTGTGCCGGTCGCACGCACTACAGATTCAGAGGCAATGCGCGGCACCAACGCCTTAAGCAGATTTTTCATATGCAGAGAACCCACCGGCTCCCCATCCTTAACAACGACATATGATTTCCTCATCTCCCCTTCCGAGTGTGCGATCACGCTCTCCAGAGTATCGTTATAATCGACGGTATCGGTGTCATCAGGCAGGCCGTCCTCTATCCCGGTCATCACCGAGCGGACACGCAGTACCCGCGCGCGATTGATATCACTGACAAAATCCTCAATATAGGGATCCACCGGATTGAGCAGTATCTGCTGCGGCTCGCCCTGCTGCACAACAGCGCCGTCATTGAGGATAACCAGGTGATCGGCCAGCTTGAGTGATTCATCGAGGTCATGAGTGATAAATATTATCGTTTTGTGCAGATCCTGTTGCAGTTCAAGCAGCAGATCCTGCATGCTGGTGCGAATCAGTGGGTCGAGGGCGGAAAATGCCTCATCCATCAGCATTATTTCAGCATTGGAGGTGAGTGCCCTGGCAAGCCCCACACGCTGCTGCATACCACCGGAGAGTTGATGGGGGTGCTGCTGCTCAAAACCACTCAACCCCACCCGGTCAAGCCATTTTTGCGCTTCAGCGTCTGCAAAGGCCTCACTCTCCCCATGTACTCTTAATGCAAGCCCCGCATTTTCTATCACCGTACGATGGGGTAGGAGAGCAAATTTCTGAAATACCATCGACATTTTTGTCTGCCGCATCTCCCGCAGCTCCATATCCGACAGCTGAGTGACGTCCTGACCATCGACCAGGATCTCCCCTGCAGTCGGTTCGATCAAGCGGTTGAGGTGACGGATAAGTGTCGACTTTCCGGATCCGGAAAGGCCCATGATGACGGTGACTTCACCATCCCTGATATCTATATTGATATCTTGCAATCCAAGCACATGGCTATGCTGCTCCATCAACTCCGGCTTACCCATGCCATCCTTTACCTTGGAGAGCATCGACTGCGGATCAGAGCCGAATATCTTATAGAGTGAGCGTATAGAAACTTTTATTTTTGAGGTCATTACGAATCCTAGTGCTGCGCCTTGTTGACTCGTGCCAGTGCTGCCTTACTAACTCGATCCAGCACCACCGCCAGCAATACAATACAGATGCCGGAGACCAGACCCACACCCAGCTCCAGATTACGGATTCCCCGCAACACCAGAACGCCAAGCCCGGGGGCGGAGACCAGTGAGGCGATAACCACCATAGCAAGTGACATCATGATCGTTTGATTGACGCCTGCCATAATATTCGGCAGTGCCAATGGAATTTCCACCCCGAACAGTTTCTGGCTTCTGCTCATGCCAAAGGCATCAGCCGCCTCGATCACATCCTTATCCACCAGTCGTATTCCCAAATCGGTCAGGCGAATCACCGGCACCACGGCGTAGAGAATGATGGCTATACCATAGAGCTTTGATTCGGTAACACTGAAGAGGAAAATGAGGGGTATGAGATAGACAAAAGAGGGTAGGGTCTGCAGCATATCCAAAAGTGGAATCATCATACGCTGAAACAGATTGCTCTTTGACATGACGATACCAGTGGGTACCCCCACCAATACACAAAACGTTGTACAGACAAAAATAATCGACAACGTCTCCACTGCATAACTGTAGTGATCAATAAGTGCGAGAAAGAAAAATGAGAGGGCGACAAAAATGGTCACCGGCACAGAACGTGTAGCCCGTAACACCAGAAAAAGGAGGATGGGAATCAACACCCACCAGGGAGTATTGGTAAACAGGTAGAGTGAACCATCCAACAGCCAACTCAGTGGCTGGGTCAGAGGGTCGAGCACCAGCTTTAGGTTTTCTTTGATATCGAGGAAATAGCGCTCAAGTCCATTGGTCATATCCCGCGTACGATCAATGGCACCACAGGACTCGTGAAGTGTATCCAGTGATGGAAACGGGATATCATGCCACGCCCTGTCGAGCTCATCCTTGCCCTGACTTTTAGCCAACAGCTGGGACATGGTCATTGGCCCTTCCGTGGTGCCGGAATCACACCAATCACGCAGACCAAGCGTGTTGAACACTGCATCGTAAGCTGCCATGTTATTTTTCCGTTATTCAGTTGCCGGTGCGGAGGGGGAAGCAGGTTGCCCCGGCTTGACGGGAAGCGTGATAGACGGGGGTGCCCCGCCTATCACACCGGGCTGAGCGAACGTTATTTCAGCAGCGCCAGAAGCTTGCCTTTAGCCTCGGCATTGATCCAGGTTGACCACATATCCTGATGCCCTGTCAGAAACCGTACCGCCGTCTCTTCTGCTGAGGCTGAGTTTTTCTCCTGCCATGCAAGCAGCTGACCCATTATAGTGTTGGTGAAACTGACATTACCCATCATCTTGGTAACCTCAGGATGGGACTTGGCAAAGGCCTTGGTGACACCGGTCACCACTCTGCTATTGGCGAAAGAGGATTTTCCATGATCCTTACACTCCTTATCGGCTGCACACAAATGCACTTTTTCATCGTAAGGGCCAACATCAACCATCACCATCGGGTATTTTCCCAGTACCGAAGTGGGTGCCCAGTAGTAGCCAAACCAGGGTTTTTTCGCTTCATAGGCTTCAGCGATAGAGGAAGAGAGCGTCTCACCCGAGCCATGATCAAACACCTCAAGGCCGTGCTTTTCGAACTCGTATCCCACCTTATAGCTGTCATTGGAAACGCGACAACCCCAGCCTTCAGGGCAGTTATGGAAACGTCCACCTACCGCCGCAGGATTAGCAAGAACACCATCAATCGTTTTTAGTTCCGGGTTGGACTCAGCCAGGTAATCGGGTATCCACCAGCCTTCAACACCACCGTCAGACAACACTTCAGCGATAGTTAATACCTTCCCCTCTTTTTCCAGCTTTGCATAAACCGGTGTGCCGTTGTACCACATCTCAGTAACGATATCGGGTTTGCCGTTCTCCGCCAGTGAGGCTGCCGCCGTTACTGTAGCGGAAGGAACCTTGGTGACTTTACAGCCATACCCCTGCTCCATCAAAAACTTGGATACTTCAGTCACAACTGCAGACGAAGCCCAGTTCATCTCCGTAATCGAGACCTTGCCACAATCGGCCAATGCCGAAGATGACAGCATTGACATACCCAGTACTGTGCCGACGGCACCTGTAATATATTTCATCATTATTCCTTTCACCTTAATTTATTGCTGATAAAAAACAGCTGAATCAAATTATTTTTATATCGCTTTTTTCACTTTACCCTATTTATTGAGTATCACAGCAAGTTAAATAATGCAACTTAACACCCATTTGAACGGCGTCTGTTTCCATGAGAAAAATTTTGGCATCCGTTACTGCATTTTATACAATTATGTAACTTATTCAGATAGTTAAATACACCGTGAGCACAGCACCTTATAGCAGTGCATACCCTACTATCAGCATCAATCGCTACGAGGTGGAGATGAAGGGTTACCACGATATTTTCTTTCAAAAGCATAGACGTCATTTGATGAGACTAGCTGCGATTATCTTTTAAATCTTCTTGTATTTGGAGCTCTTATCACCCAATCTGCTGTGGTTATTTATCGTAACAGCATCACTGTAGATTGTATCAGCATCGCATCACACATGACATGAGTTGGATCAGGGACTACTGAGTGAAGGTTTATTTGTAACTATTCAGTACCCCCCGCCAAGAGGATATTTTCACCAGGGGTCGGAGTCGATTGCACCAAAATGGATGGTGATTTCCACCTATTTTCTATGCAATCGACTCCGACCCCGTACCCAACTGTTAGGTTTATTTTTCCGCACCCGCTGGAAGAGACGCCGCCATTTGGCAGGGGGGTGTAGAGCATTGAGGTGACTGGAAAGAAATCAGCTGCGAGCTCCTTGAAACAGACGAAAAAAATTCTCCCCCGTAGTATTGATCAAGCGTTCACTTGCCACACCCCTTACCTCTGCCAACTTGTCGGCAACAAGAGCGACATAGGCCGGAAGATTGGATTTACCGCGGTGGGGCATGGGTGCCAGGTAGGGGGCATCGGTCTCAATCAGAATGCGATCTTCCGGCACTCGCTTCGCCACCTCACGGAGGTCGGTTGCGCTGTTGAAGGTAATGATCCCGGAAAAGGAGATATAGAACCCCATATCCAGAGCCGCTCTGGCCATCTCCCAATCCTCAGTAAAACAGTGCATCACCCCCCCTACCTGATCAGCCCCCTCCTCACGCATGACCTGCAGCGTCTCGTCACGGGCTGCGCGGGTATGGATAATCAGCGGTTTGTTACAGATTCTGGCGGCGGCAATATGGCGGCGAAAACGCTCCTTCTGCCATGTGATATCCCCTTTACTGCGAAAAAAATCGAGGCCGGTCTCACCAATGGCGACGTTCTGTGGGTGTCCTGCGAGGTCAACCAACTCTTGTGGTTCCGGCTCATGACGCTCACGATCGTTGGGATGGACGCCAACCGAGAGGGAAATCCCCGGCCGCCCGTCCACCAGCCTACTCATCGCCGGATAGTTTTCCAGGTCAATGGAGACACAGAGGATATGGCCGACACCAGCCTCTCTGGTGCTATCGAGAAGATGATCAAAGCTGCCGTCAAACGGCTTCAGGTCGATACAATCAAGATGGCTGTGGGAGTCTACAAGCATAAGAGGATAATCTGATAGTGATCGGTATGGCGTATGGCGTACGCCCGGATTACATAGTGTGGGTCGGGCGCTCCGACTTAAGTGCTCCGGCCAGGTAGGTTTCGATCTTGTTGCGGGCCATACCACCATCCTGGTCGCTGAACTGAACGCCAATACCCGCCGCCCGATTGCCCTCGGCGCCGATCGGTGTAATCCAGATAATCTTACCGGCCACGGGAAGCCGTTCGCTCTCGTCCATCAGGGTAAGAAGCATAAACACCTCATCACCCAGGTTATATTTCTTGTTGGTGGGAATAAACAACCCGCCGTTTTTCACAAACTGCATGTAAGCCGCGTACAAGGCGTTCTTATCCTTGATGGTGAGTGACAATATGCCTTGTCTTGCTCCTGCTCCTGTTGGATCTGCCATTATTATCTCAACCGTCTCTTCTACAGGCTGTCATCAACAGCCCTTCCAATAACATCTGCGTATTAAGCTGGGTGCCCGATAGACGTATCGCATCATAGGTGCGGTCGAGCAGGTAAAACAACCCTTTCGAATCCAGCTCCCGGGCCAGCGAATGGAAGCGTTTACGCTGATCCAGATTAATTACATCAACCGTCCCGGCAACCGCCCTGAGTCGAATCATATCCACGATCCAGCCGCAAAACCAGTATAACGTTCTGGTAAGAGGGAGTTTGTCCCATCTTGCCGCCACTGCAACAGGGTCTTCCCTCCGGTTCAGGATAGCAGTAAATTCATCGAGCATTTTTTTTCGCTCGGCAAGTAATGCAGGATCAGATAACTCCAGAGCGGCCAACGGTGAACCCGAGGTAAGTGCCAACAGCAGTTGGGGATCGGTGGCAACACCCTGCTGTGATAGCCAGCCGACCGCCTGAGACTGCTCTGGAATGGTGAAATGATAGCGTCGACAGCGACTGAGTATCGTTGCTGGCAGCCGGTTGGGATGGCTGCTGATCAAGATCATGATGGTCCACTCAACCGGCTCTTCCAGAGTTTTTAACAGGCTGTTGGCCGCTGCAATATTGAGCGCATCCGCAGGCTCAATGATTGCCACTTTGAATCCACCCGCCTGGCTGGTCAGCGACTCTCTGGCGGTAAATTCACGGATGGCATCCACCTTGATCGCCTTACCCGGCTCTTCCGGTTCTATTCTCCGGTAGTCCGGGTGGGTCTCCACCTGAAAAAGATGGCAACCTTTACAACGACCACAGGGTTCACCACCCTCCGATGGGGTCTGACATAGCAACGATGCCGCCAGGCGTATGCCGAAGCGGTGTTTGCCTAACCCCTCCGCACCGGTAATAAGGATCGCATGTGGCAGCCTGCCGCTCTCTCTTGCCCCCTGAAGGAGTTGCCGGTTTTCAGCATGCCAGGGTAGCTCTTCCAGTAGTTTAGCCATAACAACGGCCCCTGCAGGCACCCTTAACCTCCTCTGCAATCATCAATTTTGCTCCCGCTATGAGTATGATTTTTCACTCAAATGGCTATTTATTTTGTAACTATTCACCGGTAGGGGTCGGAGTCGATTGCCCACATGGATGTGGGTAAGAAGCGTGAGCTGGGAGCGGAAGCATTGTGCTGAGATCGTGAAAAAATGCACCAATTTATGCCGCAATCGACTCCGACCCCGGGCACCAGCTAAACAGTTACCAGCGGTTTCTTTGTGGTGCTGAATAGTTACTTTATTTATATCCATAAATAGTAATTTCTGGACGCAGAGATCAAAAGTGAAGCAGTGAGTGATCGCTGAGGTTATCTTTGGAACCAGGATTTTCTCTGCGTGCTCTGCGCCTCTTCTGTGTTCTCTGCGTTCTGCTTTTTTCTCACCGTTTCAGCTGGTACTTACGCACCGCCCGGTTATGCTCTACAAGTGTATTGGAGAAGTGGTGCAGCCCCTTACCCTTTGCAACAAAGTAGAGACTTTTACCCGCTTCCGGATGAAGTACCGCACGTATTGCCTCCTTTCCCGGCATCGAAATCGGTGTCGGCGTCAGCCCCCGGTGGAGATAGGTATTATAGGGGGTATCGCGCTTCAGATCCTTGCGCCTGATATTACCATCAAAGTCCCTGCCCATGCCGTAGATCACGGTCGGGTCGGTCTGCAGCTTCATTCCCTTGCGCAGGCGACGGATAAATACGCCGGCAATCCTCGGCCGTTCTGCGGCATCACCGGTCTCTTTCTCAACGATGGAAGCCAGAATCAAAGCACCCTCCGGCGATTTCAACGGCAGACCGGCTTCCCGCTCTTCCCACTCCCTTGCCAGTCGCTGCTCCATGGCTTGGTAGGTGCGCTTGAGGAAAGCGAGGTCAGTGGTTCCTCTGGGAAAGTGATAGGTATCGGGAAGAAAACGCCCTTCTGGATGCTCTCCCGGATACCCCAGCCTCTCCATAATCACCTCATGAGATTGCCCCTCAAGGGTCTGCTTCAGTGCAGGATGTGTAGCCACCGCCGTCAATACCTGACGAATATCCCACCCTTCAACCAGTGTCAGCGAGTGGCTCACCACTTTGCCCGAAACCAGCAATGCCAGAAGCTGTTTCGGTGTTGTGCCTGAAGTTAAATGGTACTCACCTGCCTTGATCTTCCCTGCACTGCCGTCCCAGCGGGCCATCAGGCGGAGATAGAGGCCGCTCTCAATAATCCCCCGCCCCTGCAGATCCATGGCCAGACGTGAAATTGAGGTACCTGGAACGAGTTGGTAGTCAATACCTTGAGATGGCAGAGAGAGGGGTGTCTCAAGAAAGCGGTCATGCTCCATCCATGCCCAGGCGACAAGGAAGCTTACGAGTATGACAGACAGGCCCAAAATACGATGTAACATAATGAATAATTATGCCCGAATTTTAACTGGATAGCCTGGTTGAAATGAGCGGATTGAGGAAAAAGCGGGACGCAGAGAGCGCGAAAGAGACGCAGAGGTAACTATTCAGCACACATAGTTCACTCGGCACTGAGTACTCATTACTAGGCAGTTGCGGAAGGAATATCTTTGGCAGGGATGCCAAAGTAAGCTTCATGGATGAATTTATGCGATTCCTGGAGCAACTGCCTGGTAATGAGTACGGCGTTCAGTATTGTGCTGAATAGTTACACGCAGAGAAAGATAGAAAACTAGTTATGTGATTTCCTCAGCGCTCTCTGTGTCTTCTCTGCGACCTCTCGGCTTTGGCTTCCTGCATCGCTCTACCTCCTGCATCCATGCAGTCGTGCGTCCCGCTTTATGCTTTTACCTCCAGACAAAAAAACGGGGCACTATGGCCCCATTTTCTCGGTGGATTGACGGTTATCACTCTTTCATGCGACGCATCACCACCGTACCATTGGTACCACCAAAACCGAAGGAGTTGGAGATGGCGACATCAATCTTCATCTCCCTGGCGGTATTGGGTACATAGTCGAGATCACACTCAGGATCCTGATTCTCCATGTTGATAGTGGGGGGAGCCACCTGATCACTGATAGCAAGCGCGGTAAATACCGCCTCGGCGCCGCCTGCAGCGCCAAGCATATGGCCGGTCATCGACTTGGTGGAGCTGACACAGAGCGTATAGGCGTGATCACCAAATGCACCCTTGATGCCCATGGTCTCGGCAACATCACCGGCGGGAGTTGAGGTACCGTGAGCGTTGATGTAGTCAACCTCCTCAACATTGATACCGGCATCCGCCAAGGCAAGCAACATACAGTCGCGTGCACCCTCACCATTCTCGGAAGGTGATGTCATATGGTAGGCATCGGAGTTCATACCGACACCAACCAGCTCAGCATAGATTTTAGCACCGCGTGCCTTGGCCATCTCATACTCTTCGAGCATCACCACTCCGGCACCGTCACTAAGAACAAACCCATCCCGATCACGATCCCAGGGGCGGCTGGCGCCCTGAGGATCATCATTACGGGTAGAGAGCGCTCTGGCGGCGGCAAAGCCACCCAGGCCCACCGGAGAAGTGGCCATCTCAGCACCACCGGCCACCATCGCATCAATGTAGCCGTGGCGGATCATCCGCGCAGCTTCACCAATATTATGGGTACCGGTACTGCAGGCGGAGACGATGGAGTAGTTGGGTCCCTTGAGACCGTATTTAATGGAGAGGTTTCCTGCCACCATATTGACAATATTGGCCGGCACGAAGAAGGGAGATATCTTTCTCGGACCACCTTTAAGGTAGGCGTGATAGCTGTTCTCAATTCCGGTGATGCCACCAATACCCGCACCAATGGCAACCCCTATCCTTTTGGCATTCTCCTCGGTTACTTCCAGGCCTGAGTCTTCAAGCGCCTGACAACCTGCGGCAACACCATAATGGATAAATTTATCCATTTTTCTGGCGTCCTTCTTCGATACATACTGTGTGATATCGAAATCGTAGATTGGGCCGCCAAAATGAACACTGAAAGGCTCTATATCAAAGTGGGTGATCGGCCGAATACCACTCTTACCCGCAAGCACATTGTCCCAGGACTCTTTAACGGTGTGACCCACCGGCGCGACCATACCCAGGCCAGTCACGACAACCCTTCTTACAGACATCTGCGATCTACCCCCTTATGGGATCAGGAAAAGCAAAAAACCGCAGTCCGCGATAATACGGCATATGCGGCCTTGCTCGATTCAACAGGGAAAATCAGGTGTGGGCTTCGATGTATTCGACAGCCAGCTTAACCGTGGTGATTTTCTCCGCCTCTTCGTCAGGAATCTCGGTTTGGAACTCCTCTTCAAGCTGCATGACCAGTTCAACAGTGTCAAGAGAGTCTGCACCCAGGTCATCAACAAAAGAGGCCTCCGGGGTCACCTCGTCTTCAGAGACGCCCAGCTGTTCTACAACAATCTTCTTAACACGTTCTTCGAGAGAGCTCATGTTCTTTCTTTCCTCCGGATGGATAAGCAGCCGATCCCAGACCGACCGTGGCTATTGTATTCACAATCCCTAAAATTTAAAAGCGGATTATACTCCCTTTCTTCTTTCGAGGAAAATTACAGAATACCATTCAATTCAATAAGTTAATATATAAAACAAATAACAACAGAGTAATAAACCCCGAACAGCTACCCCATAAACATGCCACCGTTGACATGGAGGGTTTCTCCAGTAATGTAACCAGCGCCTGGAGATGCCAGAAAAACAACGGCACCTGCGATCTCTTCAGCATCACCGAGACGACCCATCGGAATACCCGACAACAGCGACTTGCGCTGCTCTTCAGGCAGTTCACGGGTCATGTCAGTATCGATAAACCCGGGAGCTACAGCGTTTACAGTTATCCCCCGCGGGCCGATCTCCCGAGCCAGTGATTTGGTAAATCCGATCATACCGGCTTTGGCTGCAGCATAGTTGGTCTGTCCCGGATTGCCTGTCGAGCCGACCACGGAAGCGATATTGATGATGCGGCCGGAACGCGCTTTCATCATGGCGCGTATACACCCCTTCGAGAGCCGGTAGATTGAGGTCAGGTTGGTCTCCAGAATATCGCCCCAATCACCTTCTTTCATCCGCATCAGCAAATTATCGCGTGTGATGCCCGCATTATTCACAAGAATGGTGGGAGCGCCGAATTCGTCACCAATACGCTTCAACACACTGTCAACTGAATCCTGTGCGGTGACATTGAGCAGCATACCAATACCCTTGAGACCCTCTTCAGCGAGCCGCTCGCTGATTGCTGCAGCGCCTGCCTCAGTAGTCGCCGTGCCGATAACCGTCGCTCCCTGTTTGCCGAGGGCGTGGGCGATGGCGCGGCCGATACCACGGCTGGCACCGGTAACAAGTGCAATATCATTCTCAAGCATTAATCTATCCACCCTGATTTCAGGAAAACCCGCTTAGTATTTCACCAGGACAGAGCCCCAGGTAAAACCGCCACCAAAGGCCTCCATCAACAACGTCTCGCCTCTCTTGATTCTGCCATCTCTGACCGCCACATCGAATGCCAATGGAACTGAAGCCGCCGATGTGTTGCCATGATCGGCCACCGTTACCACCACCTGATCCATCGGCATGCGCAGCTTGCGTGCAGTGGCATTGATGATCCGCATATTTGCCTGATGGGGTATCAACCAGTCGATATCTGACTTCTCCAGGCCGTTCTTATCCAGGGTTTCATCAACAATGCGGCCCAGCGTATTGACCGCCATCTTGAAAACCTCATTACCCCGCATCTCTACATAGCCAGCACTCTCACCGATCCTGCGGAAACCGCTGGAGATACCTTCAGGAACCTGCAGAAGGCTTGCATAATCACCATCGGCATGAAGATGTGTGGAGAGAATGCCCGGCTCATCACTCGCTTCAATAACTACCGCCCCGGCACCATCACCAAAGAGGATGCTGGTACCACGATCCTCCCAGTTGATTATACGTGAGAAGGTTTCAGCCCCAATCACCAGCGCGCAGCGCGCACTGCCGGTCTTGATGAAGTTATCCGCCACACTCAAGGCATAGATAAAGCCGGTACAGACCGCCTGAATATCAAAGGCGGGACAGCCATGAATATCCAGACGGCTCTGGAGCAGACAGGCGGTACTGGGAAATATCTGATCGGGGGTTGTGGTGGCAAGAACAATCAGGTCAATGTCCTGGGGGTTCTTGCCAGCGGCCTCGATCGCCCGGCGCGCTGCGTGCTCTGCAAGATCACAAGTCGTCTCACCCTCTGCGGCAATGTGGCGTTTGACGATGCCGGTACGTTCACGGATCCACTGATCAGTAGTATCAACCATCTTCTCCAGATCGAGATTGGTGAGCTCTCTCTCCGGTAGATAACCACCCGTGCCTATGATCCGTGAATAGATCAACTTTCTACCCGATTATTCATTTGTCTCTCCACCCCGTGGGCAATCCTTTCAGGGACATTGGTATAAACCGCCTTTTTGGCGATCCCGATAGCGTTTTCAAACGCCAGAACATCCGCCCCACCGTGGCTTTTGATCACGATCCCACGCAGCCCAAGAAAACTGGCGCCATTGTAGCGGCGCGGGTCGATGGTTCTGCGAAAACTTCTCATCACGGGCATCGCCAGCAGACCAACCAGTTTAGTAACAATATTTCTCGTGAATCCTGCTTTCAGCGAGTGGCTGACCATTTTAGCCACCCCCTCTGCGCTTTTGAGAGCAACGTTACCGACAAAACCATCACAAACAACGACATCGACTCCGCCCCTGTAGACATCATCGCCCTCGACATAACCGATATAGTTGAGTGTACTGGCCGACAGCAGAGCATCCGCACCCTTAACCTGCTCGTTGCCCTTGATCTCCTCCTGACCAATATTCAACAACCCGATCCTGGGGCTCTTGATATCATCCACCGACGCCACCAGCTCACCGCCCATAACGGCAAACTGAAACAGGTGCTTGGCACTGCAATCGACATTGGCGCCAAGATCAAGCATCCAGGTATGCCCCTCAAGAGAGGGGAGCGCAGAGATAATTGCGGGCCGGTCAATATCCGGCAGCATCTTCAGAACAAAACGGGCGGTCGCCATCAGCGCCCCGGTATTACCGGCACTGACGCAGGCATCCGCCGTACCGGCCTTAACCAGGTCGATGGCGACTCGCATGGAGGAGTCTTTTTTACCCCGCAACGCCTTCGACGGCAGCTCATCCATAGCCACTACTTGCGATGCTGGGTGAATGCTCAGCCGCTCACCGACTTCCGCACCATCAAGGTGAGCCCTTATATCTTCTTCGATACCCACCAGAATGAGATTGACACTGTCGTCGCGCTGCAGAAAATCGATTGCCGCAGGCACCACCACTGACGGGCCGTAGTCACCACCCATTGCATCAAGCGAAATGGTTATCCGGTTGCTCATTCAGCAATTCCTGCAACACAAAATCAAGTTCATTCGGGCATAACAATTTCGGCCGCCCCGAACGGGACAGCCGAAAATCGTAAAACTTCGAATCCGCCGATAATAGCGATTATTCGCCTTTACCGTCGACCACCTTGCGGCCACGATAGAAACCGTCCGGGGTGACATGATGGCGCAGGTGAGTCTCACCGGAGGTTGGATCAACAGAGAGTGTCTCTCCATCAAGTGCATCGTGTGCGCGACGCATACCACGCCTGGAAGGGGTTTTTCTGCTCTTCTGGACCGCCATGGATCAAGCTCCTGATTAATAATAAAATCGTAGTGACTATTCAGCTCACATTTCAAACAACAAGTAGCGAAACTATTCAGTAGATCACGAACATCGCACTTATCATCAACTCTTTCTGTCCGGCTTCAACCCGGCCAAAACGGCAAAAGGGTTAGCCTCATCTGTAGCGCTCTCCTGCCGTTTTTTATCAAAATCGCTATCGGCAGACTCGCTCTTCAACTCTACCGGGCAACCTCCCCGGGGGTGTTTCGGTACTTGGGGAATTGCCAACAGCAACTCCTCCTCGACCAGGCCAAGCAGTTGGATGCGTCCCTCTTCCACCATCACCGGATCACACTCAACAGGCAGCAGCTCAACCTCAGCCGGCGTCTCGATCAGCGCCAGATCGAGGTCGGCGTCCACCGGCAGGGTCATTATTTCAAGACAACGCTGGCACACCAACGTCAGCCCCGCCTCAACACCACCTCTGATCCGCGCCCGTCCCTTTTCATCCCGGTAAAACTTAAGAGTGAACTCAGCCACCCCTTCCACACTCGCCAGTGCATCCGCCAGACGGGGCAGTTCACCCAGTCCGACAGCCCCGGATAACTCCTTTCCAAGGTTGGCGAGACGCCAAGGATCGACAAAATCTGACAAGCGCGACGACATAAGCCCGCCATAGTATTACGGGAAGAGGAGAACGTCAAAAGAATTACGCTATTTTTTACCGTTTGGGGTTCATGAAATAATCAGCCTCAATTTCCCACCAGCGCCAGCAACACCCCAGCTGCCACAGCCGAGCCGATCACGCCCGCCACATTCGGCCCCATAGCGTGCATCAGCAGGAAGTTATGGTGATTCGCCTCAAGCCCCACCTTATTGACCACCCGCGCAGCCATCGGTACCGCTGAAACGCCAGCGGCGCCGATCAGAGGATTAACCTTTCCTCCAGTGAGGCGGTACATCAACTTACCCATCAACACCCCTGTCGCCGTACCAATGCAGAAAGCAACGGCACCAAGGGCGAGAATTCCCAGTGTCTCAAGGGTTAGAAACTTATCAGCAGAGAGTTTTGAACCGACCGCCAGACCAAGAAAAATAGTGACTATATTGATAATCTCATTCTGAGCCGCTCGACTGAGCCGTTCCACTACCCCGGTCTCTTTAAGAATATTGCCGAACATCAGCATACCGATCAGTGGTGCCGCCGAAGGGAGAAAAAGAATACAGAGGATCAGTACCGAGAAGGGAAAGAAGATCTTCTCAAGCTTACTCACCGGCCGCAGCTGGGACATCACCACCTGGCGCTCTTTCTCCGTCGTCAGCGCCCGCATGATGGGGGGCTGAATAATCGGTACCAAAGCCATATAGGAGTAAGCCGCCACAGCAATGGCACCAAGCAGATCAGGTGCCAGCCTGGAGGCGAGGAAGATCGCCGTCGGCCCGTCGGCACCGCCGATAATGGCGATGGCTGAAGCGTCTGCCAAGGTGAAATCAAAGCCGGGAATGAAATTGAGGGCCAGCGCTCCCAACAGCGTGGCAAAAATACCGAACTGGGCCGCTGCTCCGAGAAACAGCGTCTTCGGCATGGCGATCAGTGCACTGAAATCGGTTAACGCCCCCACCCCCATAAAAATCAGCAGGGGAAAGACCCCGGTCTCGATGCCGACGTGGTAGACCATTCCCAGCAGGCCATCGGGGCCACCGATACCGGCCACTGGAATATTACTGAGAATGGCACCAAAACCGATCGGCAGCAGCAGCAACGGCTCAAAGTTCTTGGCTACAGCAAGAAAAATGAGCAGGCCGCCGACCAGCATCATCAATAATTGACCCCACCCCAAATTGGCAATCCCCATCGATTGCCACAACGCTTCTATGCCTCCCATACAATCAGCTCAACATAAGAAGGGCATCACCAACCTGTACGGTATCCCCCTCTTTCACTGTAATGGATGCAACCACTCCGTCACGGGTGGCTCGAACATCGGTCTCCATTTTCATCGCTTCCATTACCATCACCACATCACCGGAACTGACCGACTGGCCTTCGGTGACCTGGATTTTGAAGATGTTACCCGACAAGGGTGCCGGCATAGGCTCCCCGCCGCTGGGTGCTGAGGCAGCCGCCGGGGCGGGAGCTGCAGCAGTGGGCGCGACACTCTGAACCTCACCACCGCTGGAGACGGTGACATTGTAGGCCTTGCCGTTGACCGATACCGTATAAGCTTCGGGGTCTCCTGCAGTTGTTGCGGGTGCAGGCGCGGGTGCTGCAGCAGGCTTGGGTTCACTGCCCGGCGCCGGTTCAAATGCAGCAGGGTTGTTACGGTTCTCAAGAAATTTAAGGCCAACCTGGGGAAACAGCGCATAGATCAACACATCATCGACCTTGTCTGCCGCTACCGCTATGCCCTTCTCCTTTGCCAGCTGATCAAACTCGCTGGTCAATTTATCCAACTCATCATCGATCAGGTCGGCGGGTCGGCAAGTGATCGCCTCCCCCCCTTCAAGCACACGGGCCTGAAGCTCTTTGTTTACCGGAGCTGGTGTAGTGCCGTACTCCCCCTTGAGGACACCGGCGGTCTCTTTGGTGATGCTCTTATATCGCTCGCCCGTCAGTATATTGAGCACCGACTGAGTACCAACGATCTGTGAGGTCGGCGTCACCAGCGGTATCAGGCCAAGATCTTCGCGTACCCGCGGAATCTCCTCCAGCACTGCATCAAACTTATCCTCCGCCCCCTGCTCTTTCAGCTGACCCTCCATGTTGGTCAACATACCGCCGGGAACCTGGGCCACCAGAATGCGTGAATCCACTCCCTTCAACGCCCCTTCAAACTTGGCGTACTTCTTACGCACCTGCCGGAAGTAGGCTGAGATCTCCTCCAGAAGATCCAGATTGAGACCGGTATCCCGTTCGGTACCGTCGAAAACAGAGACCACCGACTCGGTGGCGGAGTGACCGTAAGTCATGCTCATCGAGGAGATGGAGGCATCGACCATATCGATACCCGCCTCGGATGCCTTGGTGATAGTAGCGGTGCTGAGCCCGGTGGTTGCGTGACTATGAAGGGCGATAGGCACCGAGATCGACTCTTTCAATTTGCTGATAAGTTCAAATGCAACATAAGGCTTAAGCAACCCGGCCATATCCTTAATACAAATCGAGGTACAACCCATATCCTCAAGGCGTTTGGCCATATCGAGCCAGTATTGAAGATTGTGTACAGGACTGACGGTGTAGGACATCGCGCCTTGAGCGTGCTTGCCGACCTTGAGGGTTGCCTTAACGGCGGTTTCAAAGTTGCGCAGATCATTCATGGCATCAAAAATACGAAATATATCCATCCCGTTGACCGCCGCCCGCTCGACAAATTTCTCAACAACATCGTCTGCATAGTGACGATAACCGAGAATATTCTGCGCCCTGAAGAGCATCTGCATCGGTGTATTGGGCATCGCCGCCTTCAGCCTGCGCAGGCGCTCCCAGGGATCCTCCCCAAGAAAACGGATACAGGAATCAAATGTAGCGCCACCCCAGGTCTCAAGGGACCAGTAACCAACCTGATCAAGCTTGGCTGCAATCGGCAGCATATCCTCGATACGCATACGGGTCGCGAAGAGGGACTGATGGCCATCCCGCAATACCAGTTCTGTTATACCCAGTGGTTTTTTATCACTCATTGAGGCTCACTCTAATACTTAAATTTGGTTGTACGCTAATGCGTGGAAAGCCAATACCCCGGCGATTCCGGGGTAGTTTACCTTTACTTGTTGGTTGAGCGGAACCGGCTTATGGCCGCCGAGATCACCGCTATCAATTCATCATCCCCCACCGCGGGTGTAGCTGTGGTGGTGGAGACTCCCTCGTGAATCTCTTCCCTGGAGAGAGCCCGCGCCAAAGCCGACATCCCGTACATGGCAATAACTAGGGCGGCGAGGAAGATAAAAACGCTTCCCATGCCAAGCAGCATGAGATTAACGCCTTGCATCATCAAATCGGACATCGGCACCTTTCAACGCTCCCGCACTTGGTTAGGGTCTGTTACAAATCAGACATTGTAGCCCGGGGACAAGATTTAAGTCCTGAACAACTACAATAACATCTGAGTTCATGGAGTTTTATATGAAAAGGGTTTTTATTGGATAGCGCCCCTCTTGTCAAGTTGGCATACCCCTTCTACCTCCATCCCGCCTGCCCGTATCGGCCTTAATATCATCATATTCATTAATACCTGCATCAGTTATATCTTATCATTTTTTCCCACTGGCACACCACAGCACTCCTCTCAGAAGTTACTCGTCTGCACGAAATTACTGAGAAGTTACGTAGAGCCTGCTGTTGAAAAATAGTAACTATTCAGCTCACCTCTGAAATCCTCGTTTTCTGAGCTACAAAATAATCATTTGCACATATTAACTCAAATTTTGTACCTTTTTATCCTTAAACCGGCTCCGTACCAAAATCCTGAAAACCACCGTTATGGTGAAACATGAGGTGTTGTAGGGGCGAACTTGTTCGCGATGGACTACGAAACGTGCTCTTCGCGAACAAGTTCGCTCCTACACCTAAGTTCTGGACTACCGTGCTGAATAGATACTTTCTCTGCATCCTCTGCGTTCTCCGCGTCCCGCTTTTTTTGTTCCTGAAAGGATGCTAAGTCAGTGAAGGGCCATTTTTGGTAGAATCATCTTATTGACAAGCCACCATTAACAGACAGCAATGAAACAGACCTCAGAAAACCCCGGGCTGGTGCTCAGTTCCACCTCACCTTTTCGCAAAGCGTTACTGGAGCGCCTGGGAATACCCTTCACCACTGCCTCTCCCGATATTGATGAATCGCACCACAACGGCGAGACTCCTGAAGAGCTGGTCTGCAGACTGGCGCAAGAGAAAGCCCAGGCAGTAGCCGGAGAGCACACCAGTGCGCTCATTATTGGCTCTGATCAGGTAGCCTGCATCGATGGAGAGATTTTGGGTAAACCGGGGAACCGCGAAAATGCCATAGCCCAGCTCGAAAATGCTTCGGGAAAGCGGGTGAGTTTCTATACCGGCCTCTGCCTGCTCAACAGCACTGAGGGCAACCATCAGGTGTTATGTGAACCCTTCCATGTTCACTTCAGAGTCCTGAGCCGCAGCATGATTGAACGCTACCTGGATGCAGAGGAGCCCTATAACTGCGCTGGCAGCTTCAAATCCGAGGGCCTGGGAATCGCACTCTTCGAACGCCTTGAGGGAGATGACCCCAATGCACTCATCGGCCTGCCGCTGATCCGGCTGATCACCATGCTCGCCAATGAAGGGATTAAGATCCCCTGATGAAGTGTTGTGTTGGATCTTAAACTGCCAGACAATATTTGACAGTTTTCATTGCGCCTTTACCTCTTTGCGCGAGAAATCACTCTTCTACTAAACCGAGAATCTGTAGCAGGGTAATCGTTAAACGGGCGGTCACCCCCCACAGCAGCTCACCATCGTAGGGGTCGAAACAGATCACCTTCATGGAGGACTCCTCCCCCCCGATTACCCGCAGGCTGGTTTGATAATTAGCACTATCGGCCAGCCAGCTCAGCGGAATACTGAATATGCGGCTCACCTCACGCTCATCCGGCGTCAGTGCCGCCGGCCACCTGATCTCCGCTACCACCGGTTTTACCAGAAAGTTGGTGATGGTGTGATAGTCATTCAGGTGCCCCAGGAGGTTGACCCTCTGCGGATCCAGACCGATCTCTTCCCGTGCCTCACGCATAGCGGTGGCTACAGCATCCTGATCCCCGGGTTCAGCCTTGCCACCGGGAAAAGAGACCTGCCCGCTATGGTGGTCATTC
>JBEVXT010000474.1:32956-44467 GCA_040505955.1 Sedimenticola sp.
TGCCTCACGCATAGCGGTGGCTACAGCATCCTGATCCCCGGGTTCAGCCTTGCCACCGGGAAAAGAGACCTGCCCGCTATGGTGGTCATTCTCGTGTTCTGAGCGACGTATAAACAGCAGGTGCCACTCGCCCTCCTCCCGGAACAGAGGTACCAATACGGCGGCGGGAGTTGGCGGGCCGGGGAAAAAATCGTGGGGATAGCAATCCATCTCACGTGGATGCGCCCCATCATCCGCCAGCAAGCGGGTAAACCTGTCACTACTCAAATTCATAACGCCTATTATCTCACCCTGGAGGCGTGATTATAACCGGGGTGAACTGGATCGGTCAGGGCTATGACAATGTATTGTACTGAATATCGTGACGGGGCTCATTCCAGGGAACAGTCAGGCCGGGCGCCTGCCAGAGGGTTATGATCTCCGCTTCATCCCGCTCTTCATAGGCTCTGATGCTCAGTTCCCCTGCCACTCATCCATCCTCAAACACAATATTGACGCGGCGGTTGGCACGTCCTTTCTTCTCGATCTTGGCCACCCTGACAGCACCTATCTCACCGGTTGACGCCACATGGGTGCCGCCGCAAGGCTGCAGATCCACCCCTTCGATATCCACCAACCGCACCCGTCCCTGACCGCTGGGCGGTTTTACCGACATGGTGCGTACCATGTCAGGGTGGGCGGCCATCTCCTCATCACTGATCCAGCGTGTGGAGAGTGGGTGATCCTCTTCAATCAACCGGTTCAACTCCCGTGTCAGATGCTCTTTGTCCAGGGTCTGCTCCGGCAGATCAAAGTCGAGCCGTCCCTTGACCTCACTCACCGAGCCTCCGGTAACCCCGCCATCGACAATGGAGCAGAGAAGGTGAAGACAGGTGTGCATGCGCATACGACGGTGACGCAGCGACCAATCGATGCTCATTGTCACCCGGTCACCGGGATTAAGCGCAATCGCCCCCTCTTCGGGAATATGGTAAACCTCGCCACTCTCCCGATCCCTGCGGGTGTCGGTGATGGGTGTAACAACGCCGTCAGCTGTAACCAGTTGCCCCCGGTCTCCGGGCTGACCACCGCCCAGGGGATAGAAGATGGTGCCGTCCAGGCGGATGCCTTTTTCATTAACAGCGACAACACCGGCCTCAGCTCCCTTCATGTAGGCATCTTGATTAAAAAGTAGTTCAGTCATCGGTTACTCCATGGTGTTTACAACGGTTGCTATCGGGGGTCTTCTACGTATAGAACAATCACACATCCCCATCTCTTAAACTCTCTGAGGGAAGAGGTGCGGCAACGCAATGGCCCCATGGTATCCTAAGTTCCTGGATATATTAAGGTCGGACTAATGAGTAGAAAAAATGGGGTAAAGATACTCGCCTGTCATGACCGAAGGCTCGCCTACCTGCAGCAACCTGGAGTTCATCCAGGGGTACTTTTTCTTGGTGGTTTCCGCTCTGATATGAGTGGTCTCAAAGCCCAGGCCCTTGCCGACTGGTGCCGGACAACAGGCCGGAGCTATACCCGCTTCGACTACTCCGGCCACGGCGCTTCCAGTGGTGAATTCAGGGATGGCACCATCAGCCGTTGGCTGGAGGACGCCCTCTCCATACTTGATCAGGCCACCGTCGGGCGGCAGATTGTAGTGGGTTCAAGCATGGGTGGCTGGATCACCCTACTGCTGGCTCTGGCACGCCCCCAGCGCCTCCACGCCCTGCTCACCATAGCCTGTGCAACCGACTTTACCGAGCGACTGGTCAAACCGGCCCTTACCGAGGAACAGACAGCCGTGTTGTATCGTGACAATATTGCCTTCCTCCCTTCGGCGTACGACGGGCAACCCTACCCCATCACCAGACAGCTGCTCGATGATGGACAACAGTACTTGCTGCTTGAAAAACCGATCCCGATTCACTGCCCTGTGCGCATGCTTCACGGCATGGCGGACAGGGATGTGCCCTGGGAGATCAGCCGGGAGACACTGCAGTCGATCACCGGCGAAGACGTTCAACTCACTCTGATAAAGGGGGGGGATCACCGACTCTCCAAGCCAGAGGAGCTAAACTTGGTCACCGCTACGCTGAACCAACTGTCTGTTTTGGGTGGAGCCCCAAGGGAGTGATTGAGCGGATAAAATCTCTCCCCTCCCCTCTTCAGGGGGTGGTAATCGTTAGCATCGGCCGGAGACAGGGTAGAGATTATCCGGTAAAATTCGCCCACAAATCCTATCTAATTTTATAAATTATTATGAGTGAAAAATACTATATCAAGGCACAGGAACTGTTAATGGACTCCTTCCGCCTCGGCCTGCAAGTGTTCAAAAGTGATTTCCGCCCCGACTTCATTGTCGGTGTCTGGCGGGGAGGCACTCCGGTAGGGATTGCAGTACAGGAGATTCTGGATATCTTCGATGTAAAGACCGACCATATCGCCATTCGCACCTCATCCTATAGCGGCATCGGCCAGCGGGAAAAAGAGGTGCGGGTACACGGCCTCAGCTACCTTATTCGCAATATCAACGCGGAAGATTCACTGCTTATCGTCGATGATGTCTTCGACACCGGCCTCAGTGTCCAGGCCATTCTCGATACCTTGGAGTTCAAAGCCCGTCGCAACAAGCCAAGGGATATCCGCATTGCCACTCCCTGGTTCAAACCGAACAACAACAAAACCACCCTCACCCCGGACTACTACATCCACTCAACAGACCAGTGGTTGGTGTTCCCCCATGAACTTGACGGCCTAAGCCGGAATGAGATGCTAGAGCACAAAGAGGGGTTAAGGGAGCTGTTCCATGAGTTAGGGGTCTGAAAAGCAATCACTTTATCAAAAGGTTTCCTGATAACTCCTGAAACTTAGCCGGAAATGAAGGCAAAAAAATCCATGCTCTTAGAACATGGTTTTGATTACGCCCTACAAGGGCGTATAAAAAAACCCACCTAATTTCAATCAGGGCCGCTTCGTAGCCTGGGCTGAGCGAAGCGAAACCCGGGGGGAATAGCGCAATAACCACTCGGGTTTCGCTTCGCTCAGCCCAGGCTACAGCGTCTATTAACTTAATGGCTATGGGCTGATCCATCCAGCCCGATCAGCAACGAAAACAGTGCATCAACCTCATTCTGTATCGCTGCCGCGATATCAGGAATAAGCTCCGGTGACAGCCCCATTGACTCCCATACCTGGGGCAGTACCCGGTCACTTATGATCTGCAGATCCTCTTCGTGCTGAATAACCTCAGCTACCGCATTACCGATATGCACCAGCGTCACCTCAAGGGTATGCTGCTCCGCCTCCTCAGGTTGATGGTGGTAGCGTATTGCCGTCTGCAGACTCTCCGGCAGCTTCCACGACTTAACCAGCAAGTAGCCTACCTCCTGGTGGTTGAAACCGAACACCTCATCCTCGGCCATTGTCAGAATCTCATCACGCCCCCCACTGATAAGCAGTGCATCCCGTGACTGCTCAGGAAGCTGCCGGCACATCACCAGGCGACCGATATCGTGTAGCACCCCCATGACAAAAAGTCGCTCGGGATGGAGCACATGGCACTTACGCGCCAGCGCCCGGGCGGCAGCACCACTGATCACCGAGTGGTGCCAGAAGCTGGGCATATTGATCAGGTCACCGGGGATGCCGGTAAACAGGTTGGCGGCAGCGGTAATGACCGCCAGATCTCGCAGCTCCTTTGAACCCACCAGGGTAATTGCCCGTGAAATCGTCTCCACCCGCCCGGGGAAGCCGTAATAGGAGCTGTTAACCACTTTCAGCAAGCGACCACATAAAGCGGCATCCTGAATGATGACTGCGGCAATCTCGTCTGCGGAACTTTGCTCATCATCCAGCAGTTCATTAACCCGAATGCAGGCCTCCGGCAACGAGATCAGATTACCGCTCTGTGCTATCAATATTTCAGGACTGATTTTCATTTACAGGTCTCACTATCACCACCAAAACTGTAGCAGATAAATATCTCCCGGGCTGATACAGATGATTTAGCACTGCTAAAAACTCTATCCACCTCACAGAAATCAACCCGCACCTTGTGTATTTTCCTCTATATCATGGCCATCAGGTGCAGCGTATATGCTGGACTTGCCTTAGCCATTGGGTATATCTTACTGTTTATAGCGCTTGAAAAACGCTATTAACTATAAGGACATAGAGCATTGGAACAGCAATATAAAGTAGTTTTTCGCGGCACCAAGAAGGGCGGTGCAGAGGAAGAGCGGATTAAACACAAGGTAAGTAAGCTTCTCCGCATCAGTCATGCAGAGTGTGAACGGCTGTTCAATGCTTCGGATGATGTAGTGATGAGGCGCAGAGTCAGCCTGCCGGAGGCGAACAAAGTGCAGCACCTCTTTGCCAGGGTTGGCGTCTTCTGCGAAATTCTTCCCTGCGAAGCGCTGGCCCTAAACCAGACAACGGAAGAGCCCCCCAACCTCTTCAAATGCAACTGTTGTGGATATACCAAGAGCCTGGTAGAAACAAACCCAGCAAAACACTCTCCAAAGAAATGCCCTAACTGCAATGTAATTACAGACCAATACAAGGCCTACAAACAGACGCTTGAAGAGAAAAAGCAGATTAAAAAGAACCTGCGAAAGATCAGTAAAGGGGGAGGTAACGGCACCACTACTGATATCGAGTCAACGCAGAAAAAGAGCTCTGTTTGGACAAAAATTACACTTTTCGGGTTACTCTCCCTTCTTTGCGCCCTCCTTCTTCGCCATAATGGGCACTTCTGATTAACCACGCTCCTGGACATTCCACGCTGATCAGCTATATTTAAACGCATATGCTGCGATGGAAGCAGACCTGATCATACGGGTATAGAGCAATGGAAGAGCAGAGATATACAGTTGTATTCAGAGGCACTAATAAGGGTAGCGCCGATGGAGAGCAGACCAAGCAGAGGGTCGGCTTGCTTCTCCGCATAAGTCATTCAGAGTGTGACCGCCTTTTCAACTCCAGGAGTGAGGTGGTTCTGAAACGTAGAGTCACCCTGCAGCAGGCAAAACAACTTCAAAAGCTACTTACCAAAGCGGGCGCTGACTGTGGGATTCACCCCTGCGAGTCGCTGGATATAACCTCTCCCCTCCCCCAACTCCGCAACATCTTCAAATGCCATGCATGCGGATATCGAAGACCGCTGGAAAAAGGTGAGTTGCCGCCCGGAATGTGCCCAAGTTGCAGGGTTATAGTGGCCAATAAGAAGACACTCATAAAAACAGAGCATGAGCGGGCATCGATCAGGGAGAACCTGAAAAACATCAGAGCACAGGAAGCGAGAGCCTATCCTGCCGCATCTGAAATGTCGGCAACGGAGCCACCCGGACGTCACTACATGGGGCTCTTACCCGCTGCTGCAGGCCTGGCGGTTATTCTCTTCGGCGTGACACTCCTGTTTGCTCTCTTCAGCCAGGATCAAACAGCGCCGGGGGAGATGAGTGTACAGCAGGTAGGGGCCGCTTCTGAGGTGGAATCGGAGCTGACACCCAACGAACTCAACAACCTGGCGGCACCGGCAGCTGGATTACAGGAGTAGGCGAGGGATTGGTCAGCCCGCCAGTTCACTCAGCACATCAATAGCCTGAGCCACATTCGCCACCGAGTAGAGCTTAATACCCGCTATCGCCTTTTTCGGCGCGTTATCCCTGGGGACGATCGCCACCTCAAATCCGTGTTTCCTGGCATCGGCAATGCGCTGCAGGCCATTGGCCACCGGGCGAATCTCTCCATTGAGGCCGGTCTCACCAAAGATTACCGTGTTTTTTGGGATCGTCTGCATCCTCAGAGAAGAGACCAACGCACACATCATCGCCAGATCGGCTGAAGTCTCCTGGATTTTCACCCCGCCGACAACGTTGAGAAATATATCCATATCGCTGGCAAAGATATTGCCATGGCGAGCGAGTACGGCAATACCGAGAGCCAGCCGGTTCTGATCGAAACCGACAGTGAGCCGACGAGGATTGCCGTGGGGGGACTCAATAGTCAGTGCCTGCAGTTCCACCAGCAACGGCCGCGTTCCCTCCCACAACACCGTAATCACGGTGCCGGGACTCTCGCTATCGGAACGGTTGAGAAAGATGGCGCTGGGATTTTTCACCTGGGCCAGACCGCTCTCCTGCATGCGAAAGAAGCCGATCTCAGAGGTGGCGCCAAAGCGGTTCTTGTCGGTTCGAAGTATTCTGAACTTCTCATCCTCAGTGGCTGAAATCGAGAGTGAGGTATCACAGATATGCGCCAGACTCATGGGACCTGCCAATGACTGATCCTTGGTAACATGGCCAACGATAACAAAGGTAACCTGGCGCTGCTTTGCCAGCCGGGTGAGTGCCGCCGCACTCTCTCTTACCTGACTCACCCCCCCGGGGGCCGAGTCGATGCTCTCCCGGTACATGGTCTGGATACTGTCGATGACAACAAAGCTGGGGCAGTGCTCCTCGATATACTCAATTACCTTATCGGTGGAGGTCTCGGTAAGCACCGAGATATTGCCACTATTGGCAATCTGCAGGCGTTTCGCCCTGCCTGCAATCTGCTCTACGCTCTCCTCACCGGAGACGTAGAGTACCTGCTGGCTGTTGGCAATTTCAGAGATATTCTGTAGCAATATGGTGCTCTTGCCTGCCCCAGGCGATCCCCCCAGCAACACCACCGAACCCGGCACATAACCGCCGCCAAGTACCCGGTCGAACTCACTCAGCCCCGAGGTGAAGCGCGGGGTGCTCTCAACATCCACTTCGCTCAGTCTTGTGGCGGTGGCGGGGACTCCGGCATAACCGCGCCGTACCGCCGTCGGGCTGTTTTTTCCACCCCCTATCCTTATCTCTTTCAGTGTGTTCCATTCACTGCACGCCTTGCACTGCCCGGCCCAGGAGGGATAATCCGCACCGCACTCGGTACACACATAGTTTTTCTTAGCTTTAGCCACCAAATTCAACCCGCGGCACACGGTTGGTTACACCGCAAAAGAGCTCATAGGAGATGCTACCTACATGCTCTGCGACCTCCTCCGCCGGCAGTCCCCTGCCCCACAGCACCACCACGTCGCCCACTGCAGCATGGGGCTGACTGCGTAGATCGACGGTAATCATATCCATGGAGACACGACCCACCAGCGGCACCCGCCGGGAGTTAAGCAGAACCGGAGTGCCCGAAGGGGCGTGTCTGGGGTAACCGTCACCATAACCTACAGCCACCACCCCCACAGACATCGCCTCGGGACAGCAGTAGGTACCGCCATAGCCGATGGGCGCCCCCTCGGGATAGTGACTGATTGCGATCAGGCGGCTCTCCAGGGTCATCACCGGGCGCAGCCCCTCCTGTTCGGCCCTGCCGCCGATAAACGGCGAAGCACCATAGAGCATAATACCGGGTCGTATCCAGTCGCTGTGCGCCTCTGGCCAGCCGAGAATGCCTGCAGAGTTAGGAATAGCAGTGGCGCAGCCGATCTCTTTTACCAGCGGGAGAAACAGATCCAGCTGCTCCGCTGTTTTTGCGTCATTGCGGTCATCGGCACTGGAGAGATGGGTCATAACACCCTCTACCGATGCCACTGCCGACAGCTGCTGCAGCGTGTTCCACACCTCCAACAGCTCACCAGACTGAAACCCCAGCCGGTGCATACCACTATCAACCTTCAACCAGCAACGAAGCGGTGACTCCACCTCCCGTTGTTTCAGAATCTCCAGTTGTTCGGCTTGATGAATCACCACTATCATCTGGTGCCGGGTGGCCTGCTGCAGCTCATCGGCGTTAAAAAAACCCTCCAGAACCAACAACTCCCTGGTGCAACCGGCCTCCCTTAGTCTGATACCCTCATCCACCCGCGCCACCGCCAGAGCATCGGCTTCATCCAGAGCGGTAGCGGCCCGTAGCAGACCATGCCCATAGGCATCCGCCTTGATCACGGCAAACACCTTGCTATCGGGCATCGACTCTTTGGCCCGCAGCAGATTGTGTTTCATAGCAGAGAGGTCGATTAGCGCCCGCGGCCCCATGGGTTATTTCTCCAAGACATCAAAGGGTCGCAGTCAAATTGACTTCACAACCGATAGTAAGATCCAAAACAGTGCTGCTTGTAACCATTCAGCACAATCCTGACCACCGGACTTATCATCAGGTGGTGGCTCTCCTTCAGGAGATACAGCAGCAGGAACGCAGGTCAGTAGCCCCCATCACGATAGACATCGTCGATGTAATTCTCAAACTTGGTAAATTCACCCAGGAAGGTGAGATCAACCTTGCCGATAGGGCCGTTACGCTGTTTGGCGATAATGATCTCGGCACGCCCCTTGTCCGGGCTGTCATCGTTGTAGACCTCATCGCGATAGATGAAAATAACCAGGTCTGCATCCTGCTCAATAGCGCCTGACTCTCGCAGATCCGACATAATCGGGCGTTTGTTGGTGCGCTGCTCCAAGCTGCGGTTGAGTTGTGAGAGCGCGATCACCGGCACCTTGAGCTCCTTGGCCAGCGCTTTCAGTGAGCGGGAGATGGTGGATATTTCATTGGTACGGTTATCCGACATCCCCGGAATCTGCATCAGCTGCAGATAGTCGATCATTATCAGACCCAGTTCGCCATGTTCGCGCATCAACCGTCTTGAACGGGCGCGTATCTCCAGAGGGCTCATAGCCGGGGTATCATCAATATAGAGCTTCGCCTCCGCCAGCAGACTGACCGCTGAGGTGAGCCTGGGCCACTCATCATCCTCCAGCTTACCGTTACGCACGCGGGACTGATTGATCCGCCCAAGGGACGACATCATGCGCATCGCCAACTGCTCTCCGGGCATCTCCATACTAAAGACCGCCACCGGCAGACCGCTGTTGATGGCGACAGTCTCGGCAATATTCATCGCCAGAGTGGTCTTACCCATAGACGGACGGCCGGCAACGATAATCAGATCAGAAGGCTGAAGACCGGACGTTTTATCATCAAGATCGGTAAAACCGGTGCTCAGACCGGTAATGGGTTCATCCTGCTCAAACAGGGTCTCGATCCTGTCCACCGCCTTGGTCAGCAGAGATTTGATTGACTCGAAGCCGCCGCGATTTTTTGCCCCCTTTTCAGCAATTTCGAACACCTTGCGCTCTGCCTCATCCAGCAGTTCGGCGCTCTCCCTCCCCTCAGGTGCAAAACCGCTGTCCGCCACTTCTGTACCGACGCGTATCAACTGACGCATCACCGAGTATTCACGGACGATATCGGCGTAAGCACGGATATTGGCGGCGCTGGGGGTATCTTTTGCCAGGGTACCGAGGTAGATCATGCCCCCAGCCTCATCCAGCACCCCATGGCGTTCGAGGGCCTCGGAGAGGGTCACAACATCGAAGGGTTGGGAGCGCTCCGCCAGAAGCTCGATGGTACGGAAAACCAGCTGATGCTCACGGCGGTAGAAGTCGATCTCAACCACCCGGTCTGCAATCTGATCCCAGGTGCTATTGTCCAGCATCAGGCCGCCCAGCACCGACTGCTCTGCCTGAATCGAATGGGGCGGAATTCGCAGGGAATCGGTAGCGCCCATAGGCGGTGGAATATCGGTGGGGAAAGGTGACTCTTGCATTGGTCTCTGATCAGCAGTTTACGAGTCTGACAGGATAAGGGATGGCTACCCCGGGGGCAATCTGCAATGTGGGTAAATCAAGATGAGAGAGGACGGGCTGGTGAGATACCCAACGTAGGAGCACTTTCCCGAAGCGCGATCAAGCGCCCATCGTGCGCCAGGAAAGCGTGCCTACAGCCGGGCCTGTGGTTACAACCACACGACCCGGCGAATAGGTACTAGTCTTCAGCCGTTTCGATTACAAGCTTGAGAGTAGCATCCACATCGGTGTGCAGATGTATCAGCACCTCGAACTCGCCAAGGGTGTGGAAAGGACCCTCCGGAAGACGCACCTCTTTCTTTAACACTTTGACACCACCGGCAATTGCAGCCGCAGCGATGTCAGCAGCACCGACTGAACCAAACAGACGGCCCTCATCACCGGCCTTGCGGGCGACGGTGACGGTGATCGCCTCAATCTGGGTCTTGCGCGCCTCGTCGGCGGCCAATACTTCGGTGGCTTGCTTCTCGAGTTCCGCACGGCGGGCCTCAAATGCTTCAACATTACTCTTGGTGGCGGCAACCGCCTTGGATTGGGGGATCAGGCAGTTGCGGCCATAACCAGCTTTAACGGTCACTTTTTCGCCCAGACCACCCAGATTTTCTACTTTCTCTAACAGAATAACTTCCATCGTTATTACCCCTGTACAGGTGTTTAAACTTAAAATTCTATTCGTTTGGCTCAACTGCAGTACGCATTCGAGCCCTAAAATCAAACCATCCATCCGCCATACCAGCCAGCGCCAGCAACGCAACCACATGAGGCATCGCCATCAGCAGCAGAACATAAACTGCAACCAGCCATCCTCTGCCCACCTTCATCCGGTAAACTGTCCCATGCACCAAGGCCAGCCCGGCGAAAAACCAGCCACTAAGCAGCAGCATGGTGATATAGCGAAACAGCGGCGTACCACTCCCGATCATCATCACCAGGCCGAAGTAAAGCAGCGTGGCAATCAGCAGATAGCGCGGCAATCTCAACTGATGAAATTCAGCACCAAATCCACCTGGATTGTAGAGCTTTGCCTGCCACCAGCGCGCTAGCAAAAGTGTCGCCATCAGCTGCAGAAAAAAGCCTGCAATCACAATCCCCGGCATCCACTCCGCCATCCTGGCGAGCAACAGCTCCTGCTGGGTGGCCACTACAAGCTGGGCATCCACCATCGCCTGCACAATCGGCGCTAAAAGATCACGCCATCCTGTGACGGGATCAGGCCCCTGAAGGTACTGACTCGCCAGCATCAACAGACTGATAACCAGCGCAGCCTGCAACACCAGAGCCAGGGAACGCGTTCTCCGCAACAACAACGCCAGCAACAGCGCTGGCAGCCACATCAGCAGAATAAAACCGGTGACCGGCAGTACGCTGCCAAAAAGCAGCAGGCTGAGAGCACCGCCCGCCACACCCGACATCAGCAGGAGAGAAGCACCGGCAAACGCCCCATTGCGCAAGGCAGCCAGAGCAACCAACGCCGTGCTGAGAACGCTCGCCGGGGGAAACATGATGGAGAGGATAGCCAGTGCAGCCACCATCATCACAGCATGTACCCTGTTCTGCATCGCCAGAGAGGCTATCCAGTACATCTTCCTTCAACCGGCAAATTCAAGCGGTTTCCGACGCAAACAGACAGATGCGACGGTTTGGCATATCAGCTGTGGCCATCGGTGTACGGCAACAGCGCCAGGAAACGTGCCCGCTTGACGGCGGTGGTCAGCTTGCGCTGATACTTGGCCTTGGTGCCGGTAATACGGCTGGGGACAATTTTTCCGGTCTCGCTGACAAACGCCTTCAACAGGTTGAGATCCTTGTAATCGACCTCGGTAATGCCTTCGGCGGTAAAGCGGCAGTATCTTCTACGACGAAAATAACGTGACATCTCTATCTCTCTATTCAATTCTTCATCTGG
>JBEVXT010000475.1:0-3064 GCA_040505955.1 Sedimenticola sp.
AAAACTAATTTCCAATGTGCCAATCCTCACATCCAATTCCAACAACCCCTTCAGTTTAACTGGCTCGTTGTTGACGGATGATGCATCAATAGATATGTTTGAATCTAACTTCTTCCTCCGTAAAATAGGGCTTGACAAGCGAAACCGATCACTAATTAGACAAACACCTGAGCCGGTGTCAATGAGAGCTTTAGCATCACAACCATCAACTAGAATGTCACAAATATTTGAAGCACCTGAAACCCCTGATGAACTCAAGGCTGACACATGGGGTGCGGCATCAGCCTTTAGTAGTTTAAAGGGCCTTGGCTCCTGGGGTAACCAGGGCCCTGATCTCTGGGACATTCATGACCCTGGCTCCTGGGGTAATCAGAGCCCATGTCTCTGGGGTATTCATATCTGGGGTATTCATATCCCTGATCACCATAATTTTGGAAGCCCCTACCCCGACTACGACCGTAACCACCTCGACTCCGTTGTCTCCCACGCCAATTTGCCCGACCACGTCCTCGTGGACAGTCGCGGGCAAAATGACCAGGCAAACCACATGTGTAACAAGAACCGTATTTCTTTTCTACTTTTACGGCGGATAAACTCGCGACGCATGTTTTTAACTCCTCTATCTGTTTACGCATTTCGTCTAGTTCAGTGTTACCATGGTTACTATCAGTAGTATCGCTGGTCTCATTAACAGCAACCGAGATTTTTTCCTTTTTTTCTATTTCGATTCTGCATTCCAGCCTCGAGGCCATTTCTAATGCGTCATCGACATTTTTTGGATATTTATGACGCACCTTTCTGCCAAGTTCACCTGTCCCCGCAAGGAAACGAGTGAGTACTACGTCATCTAATGCTTCCTGGCATGATTTATACTTTGGATAGGCACGTCGAGCCAACCGTTTCAGCTCCCCAACATAGACTGCCAGGTTTTCACTTTCGCGCCGATTGCGCACTGCGATTTCCGATCTGAATGCCTCAACTAACGCTGTTGAGGAATAGGCATTATTAAATGCCTCAATAACCTTATCGTAGTCCTTCTCCTTGATCTTGGGATCAAGCTCGCGGTATATTGCAAACGCTGCATTACCGAGCAATGTTGGAAAATATGCTAATTTATCCTTTGGATCACGGGCATGAATTTTTCCCCATGATTCGAATCGATCGAGCCACGTCTCGAAATCGTCTCCTTGATTGCCCTCAAACCTAGGTGGCGGAGCGGCTAAGCTAAGTAGCTTCGATTCTGCCATTCTGTATGCGTATGAATGTCCAAATTCAGGACAGCGAGCGATTCACTTACCAATTGGAAAAACACACAGCAACAAAATGACAGAATTCAATGATATGTGTATCAATTAATTATTCAACTTTTTGTCTCTTCCAACATTGATAAAGTGGTTCGCTTTCTGATTCGGTGTCCGACACCGAAATAGTATCGGAAAATCCGGATGAGTCACTCAAATGTTCATCCGCGAGCGATTGCGCATTTATTGTCTCTTTCTCAAACACAAAGCAAAACGAACGAAACCATTTTCGTTTGATATGTGACTTAGCATGTAGTCCGTCATACAATCGCGAAAAATGGTACGAGTACACTAGTGTACGTTTTTTTCTACACCGACCGGACCTATGAGTGTGCTGATGCCGTATCTCTTTGTGCCACAAAACGCTGAGTGGTCGTCCTAACTCACTGTTATCAGTCACATTTTCATTAATCAGGAAGTCATTAATTTCATTTATCTTTTCGTTTAATGTGATTTGAAATTTTTTTAATTCATCTTCTGTAAATTTTGACCGAGAAAGTTTTTTATTAGCAATCGAAAAATCACGATAACCCAAAAATGAAAAATGGGGAATAGTAATAAATGCAAATAATGTGTTTGGTCTTTGTAATTTTACAGACTGTTTAAAATGCCTAAAACAATCAAAAATGGCGTCCAATGAGATATTTGCCAATTCTAGTTCAGATCCAAATTTATGACGTGTTTTATTTAGCAGATCATTGATGCCCACACATACTTTCACACTCAATTTTTCCTGTGGTTTAGTGTTTTGTGTCAAGAATCTTAATGTTTCATGTTCTAACGTTCTAATTGTTGACCCTCGTTTTATAACATAATCAACATGAAAATTTGGCTGTTTATAACAATTAAAATTGTTTGCCCTTGAGTCTGCACAGAGGACGTAATGGAACATAAAATTACACACGCAAAAACGGCCCCGCAAAAATACAAATTGTCACGAGGTCAAATAAATATTTTTGTTGTTGTTGTTATTTTTTCTTTGAAGATGTCGGTAAACTTTGCAGTCAGCGAAAGTTTCACCACACCGCGCAACTGTACAACGATAGGTCACTCTGTTGCCACCCTGGGAGATCGCTGCCACCAAATGTAACCTACCTCAAGCCCTTTGTGTACACTGTCCAAGCGGCGCCGCTGAATTCTCGTTCTAGAAGCCACAAACTCTCAGTCTCAGAAAAACACCCTGGCTCATTCCGCGCTTTCACCAGATTGACCTTTACTGTCTTTTCGGGCGTTTTCATTGGTCAACACTGGGGAGCAATCATAACCAAACAAAGGGAGGCAACAGCGTGGACCGATCATTATTCCAGTTTGCAGAATACCAACATCTTACATTCTTCCCCCCTATAAAAAATGAAACCTTACTAATTGAACCAAGCAGTGCAGTTAGTTCTAAACTATGCATATTAACATGTACAACAATTTACAACAAGTATTTAAATTCACAGAGACATTGCAATATAAGAATGTCATTTAATACTATTTAAGTTTCAAACAACAAAATCCAATAAAATGATTAATGCAAATCAAAGTGACATTTATAAATGAGATTGTGTAATATCATTCTCAAATCATATATTATAACTAACGACTAGCTAAAATGCTATCCGATTGTTAATGATCATTGTTATGTTTTGAAATTATCGGCTAACAGTTAACTATTAAACGCTAGTATCGCATAACATACATGTGAAATATTATATACAGATATGTACAGTCTATTTACAAACGGTGGTTACGGTTTACGCCACAAAATCGCGGAACCG
>JBEVXT010000476.1:0-2627 GCA_040505955.1 Sedimenticola sp.
CTGTAGCCTGGGTTGAGCTTGCGAAACCCGGGAAGATTGTTGCACTTGCCCCGGGTTTCGCTCCACTCAACCCAGGCTACTTGTTTTGGTTAAGCGCTATCATTGATTCGGGATAGTGCCCGAATTAGACGCGTCGTTGAATCGACGTTTATCCAGCTTGTGCTTCTCTAGAAAGGTACTATAATGAGTATCAAATATAGTGCTAGAGGTGAGCCCTGTGAATACAATATCTGCTCTTGAAATTAAACGGCGTGGGATTTCGGTCGTAGATGGTCAGATTGAATCCGGACCAGTTCATGTCATTAAGAATAATCGTCCGCAATACGTGGTGATGACAGAGGATGGATATCAGAACCTGATGGACGAAATGAATGAAGCATGGGAGCTGCGCATCAAGGCATCTCTTGATGAAGCCTCTGCAGGCCATACACGTCAGGGAACAGCCGAAGAATTAATTCGTGAAATCTATTCTAGCGACTGATGTATACGCTCGAGTGGACACCTTCTTTCATCAAGGCTGCCAAAAGGTTTGCGAAGCGACATCCTGAACTGAAACAGAAAACAGCCATTGCACTGCTTGCTTTGGAGCAGGATCCATTCCAGCCATCACTCAAGTTACATGGGCTTGGAGGAAAACTGAAGGGGATACATGCTATCAGTATTACATACAGTTACCGGATTACCCTGACGTTAAAAATAAGCGAGCATGTGCTTACGCTGTTGGACATAGGTGATCATGATGATGTTTATAGAAAGTAGTATCAGGGCAACAGTCCAGCTTTACTCAAGCATAAAAATCCAGCAAGCAAGCTTGTAGACTCGATTTACCCGATGAGATGGAATTCGCTCACGTGCCCCCAAGTCTGAATGAGAGCCAATTGATGGGTGTCCTGGTTTTTGGACTAAAAAACAAAGCCACCTGTAGCCTGGGTTGAGCTTGCGAAATCGGGGAAGATTGTTGCACTTGCCCCGGGTTTCGCTCCACTCAACCCAGGCTACTTGTTTTGGTTAAGCGCTGTCATTGCTGTGTCAGTTCTTCTGCCAATGCTCTCAGTCCGATGACTTCAACCTGTTTAGCGAGGGCATAGCGTTCGGTGCCTGAGTAAACGATAAAACTCCTGGTGGGATTCAAATCGGCATGTGCATGATGAAACCCTTTACTTAGTGTTGGAGAGAGTCCTCGTTTGATCTCAATCGCCCAGCGTTCTTTGTTGCTGAAATCTATGACCAGATCGAGTTCCGCACCAGCAGCCGTTCTGTAAAATCCGGTCGTTAGATGTTCAGGAATAAGATTTAGCAGTGTCTCGATCACAAATCCCTCCCAACTGCTACCGACAACCGGATGGCCCAATAAATCTTCCTGATCATGCAGGCCAAGCAGTGTATGCATAATGCCGCTGTCTCTGACGTATACTTTGGGGGATTTCACCAAGCGCTTCCCGGTATTGGCATGAAGCGGCATGAGCCGACGGATCAGCAAAAGATCGACCATTAAATCGATATATCTCGTGACAGTCTGCCCTTTGACACCGAGTCCGGCTGCCAGGTTCGAAGCATTGAGCATTCCCCCCTGGGAATGTGCCAGCATGATCCAGAGGCGGCGCAAGGTCTCCGCTGGAATACGTGATCCAAATTGTGGGATATCCCGTTCAAGATAGGTTCGGATAAAGTCCCTCCGCCATGCAAAGCTGGTGGCCTCATCGTGAGCCAGAATACTGTCAGGAAACCCGCCGCGTACCCAGAGTGGATCCAGTACCTGATCCTCTTTGAGTTCCAGTAGTCCCAAAGGATTCAGGTGCGCATAAGAAATTCGTCCGGCCAGCGATTCCCCGGACTGCTGCATGAGATCCATGGATGCGGAACCAAGTAGCAGAAATCGCCCCGTTTTTTTCCCCTTTCTGCGTCCCTCATCAATGAGTCCTCGCAATGTCTGAAATAACTCGGGTACCCGATGAATTTCATCCAGGATGACGAGCCTGTCTTCATGGGATCGCAAATAGAGTTCCGGTTCGGCAAGTTTGGCACGGTCTGAGGGTGACTCAAGATCGAGATAGAGTGCCGGTCGTTCTTCGGCTATCTAAAATACCAGGGTGGTTTTACCAACTTGGTGGGGGCCAAGCAGGATCACAGCTGCCTGTTGGGACAGTTTTTTGAGTAGAGAATCATAGATGTTTCGCTTTATCATGCTTGCAGATTTACCACTTAATGGTAAATATGCAAGGGAATCGCCCTATCCTCATGCCCGGATAAGAAATAAACTCGGATTTCGTGCCTTTTTATCCTTAAACCGACTCTGTACCAAAATCCTGAAAACCACAGTTATGGTGGAACAGAGGTGTTGTAGGAGCGAACTTGTTCGCGATGGACTACGAATCGTGCTCTTCGCGAACAAGTTCGCTCCTACGCCTACGGCAGGGGTCGGAGTTGATTGCCCACATGGATGTGGGTAAGAAGCGTGAGCTGGGAGCGGAAGCATTGCGTTGAAGGTGGTAAGGAAAGTTACAGTTTCTTGCCGCAATCGACTCCGACCCCGCACCCAATGCCATTAACTTAGGTGGAAAATTCCCCGTAAACTTCAGGCTTGTCATTCCCGCGTAGGCGGGAGTAGTGGTGCAGGGATGCACCGT
>JBEVXT010000477.1:0-2099 GCA_040505955.1 Sedimenticola sp.
TACAGACATTTCACCAGAAGAGGGCAGTAAAAGCCACCACATATACAAGGTGGCCAGGGTTAGTACCCCCGACCCAAAGAAAGCAAAAGGAGAAAGCAAAAGGACACCCATCATCTTTGCTGGGTCAAGGAAGACCAGGGTAGCTATCATCTTTTTTTGTGGGGCAAGTGATGGGTGTCCTGGTCTTTCTAGTGATGGGTGTCCTGGTCTTTCTGCTTTTCACTAATTCTGTCTTTCACCTCAAGATTCACTTCGCTTTTACCTCTGTACTGCTTGGCAAAGCCAAGAACGCCATATTATCCCACGCGCTCAATTGAGTACGGTTGCTGATTTCTTGATGGGTATCCTGATGATTTACAGCAAAGGCTAGGTGGGCCGGAGTGTAACTTTTCGTTAGGCGATTTACACTTGATTTCCCCACACGCCCACACCATAATGAAACCATATTGGTTTCTATTGGAAATATCCACAATGCCTGCCCTTACCATAAAAAATATACCTGAGAGTCTCTACTCTTGCCTTAAGGAATCTGCTCAAGCTCACCATAGGAGCATGAATAGCGAAATACTCTACTGTGTTGAACAAACGCTTGGTACTCACAAAATAGATATTTCTGAACACATTGCAATAGCTAGAGCTATGAGAGCAAAAACCACTCACCACCCTTTGACTGATGATGACTTAAATGCCGCAAAAAATGCAGGCCGACCATGATTGTTGTTGATACTAACATTATCTCTTATTCATATATTTCTGGTGAGAGATCCCAACAAGCAGAACAATTATTGTCAGCTGATCATCACTGGAATGCTCCAATTTTATGGCGTAGTGAATTCAGAAGTGTTCTTAGTCAATATTTGCGAAATAATCATTTAGCATTTGATGATGTTTTAGTTATTCTTAAACAAGCCGAAGAATTGCTAACAGACAATGAATTTGAAGTTTCTTCTGCTCACATTATGCGCCTTGTGGATTCTAGCAACTGCTCTTCATATGATTGTGAGTTTGTTGCATTGGCGCAACACCTTAATGTCCCACTTGTTACAGAAGATAAAAAGATCCTCCGTGAGTTTCCTTGTTTAGCAAAATCTCTCAATTCCTATTTTGACTAACGCCTGCCATAACCAGGAACGGCAGGGACGGGGTCAAGTCTCCCATTGCACATTTCCGCTTAACTCCAAAATAACTAGAATAACTAGGGTCAGATACACGTCAAATCAAATTTCTTCTTTGTTCTTACGCCAGCCTACCGGCCTACCTACTTTATTAGGCTTTAATCTTCTGCCAGTCAATTTTTCAACATCATCCTTGAATCGATCATTACCCAAGGCCATTCCCTTGTTCACACCCTCCCTAATTTCAGTCAGCAGATCATCTTCTACATGTGCACTGAATAAGGCACGATATCTTCTCATTCGTGTGTCTTTTCTTTTCCCTAACTTCATATATTCTGGATGTGGCGTACAGAGTTCCGAGACCTTCCCCAACGCATTGATCGGGTAGCTTGACCAGCCATATTCACCAGGATCATCCACCATTTTTGCTCTGACCGGATTCAGCTCGATATAGCGATAAGCCTCCAGCAGGTAACATTCGGTCTGGACCAGACAAGATCGGTAGCGTCCTTCCCATAGAGTGCCGCTTCGCTGGTATTGATGGTTGAAATACTGGACATATCGCCGCCCCACCGATTGCATCATCCGGCTAATTGCACCTTCTTTCTGAGGCGTACTTAGTAGGTGGACATGATTTGTCATCAATACCCAGGCATGAATATCTACTGAGAACTGGATCGAATATTCCTTCAACCAGTTCAAATAGGCGGTGTAGTCTTCTGGCTTGGCAAAGCAGGTTTGCCGATTGTTACCGCGCTGGATTAGATGAACCGGTATTCCGACCGGCGATATTCTGGGAAGACGGGCCATTGGTAGCAACTCTCATCTCTGTATTGATGACTACCTGATTATAGCATTTAATTTGTATCTGACCCCAGTTATTTTCAGTTATTTTTAATTTGTATCGTCGAGTAGATGGGTTCCTCTGTTAATTTAGGATCAAGTTTGTATTCTCTGTTATCCGGCTGGTTTCCCGCCGGTGCC
>JBEVXT010000478.1:0-1977 GCA_040505955.1 Sedimenticola sp.
CGTTTCTATCCACCATAGTCGCGACCATTGGTCTGATCGCAGACAATGTTGCAGCAATCATTGGTGCTATGGTAATCGCTCCTTTGCTGGGGCCGAATATTGCCTTGGCTTTTGCAGCATCACTTGGGGACGGTAAATTCATGTTGCGTGCACTGAAGACCAATATCTCCGGTGTAGCGCTCGCCTTTGGGCTGGCACTGACCATCGGTATAATCTGGCCGGTCGGTCTCGAAAGCCAGGAGATCGTATCGCGCACGTCCGTGGGGCTGGACGATGTGGTGTTGGCGCTTGCATCCGGCGCGGCAGCTGTAATTTCACTGACAACAGGGCTCTCCACAACCTTGGTCGGCGTAATGGTGGCAGTGGCGCTGCTGCCGCCGACTGCAACTGTCGGCCTGCTGCTCGGCAGTGGTCAGTCTGTGCTCGCCAGCGGTGCCGCGCTGATGCTGGCAGTGAACGTGATCTGCGTGTTGCTGTCGGCCATGCTGGTGCTCCTGATCCGGGGTGTCAAGCCTCGCACCTGGTATGAAAAAACACAGGCCAAGCAATCGACGACATTTTACACCTTGCTATGGGCCAGCCTTCTGCTAATGCTGATAGCCATCATATTGCTGCGTACACCAACGCCCATCTGAGGAGCGAACTTGTTCGCGATGGACTACGAAACATGCTCTTCGCGAACAAGTTCGCTCCTACGCCTGAGTTCCGGATTACCGTGCTGAATAGTTACACTATTCAAAGGTTCCAATGGCGGGATCGCCAAGCCACTGAACCAATCCATCTTTAAACTCACTGAAGGCGGCAACAAACTCATCCATCTTCCGTGGTATCTCCTCCGCCGTTGCTATCGCTCTCTCCAGGTCGGCGGCTTTAAGATACAGCCTCTCGGCACCAAGCGTACCGGCCACCCCCTTGATGGTGTGGGCCATGCGCCGCGCCTCATCGTTCCGTTCCGCTGCCAACGCATCTTCAAGCTCTCTTACTGAATCACCATGGTTACCAAGAAAATCGCGCAGCAGCTTTTGAAAAAGCTTCCTGTTTCCGCCGATACGCTGCAGCCCCTGATCGATATCGATGCCGGGCAACCCATCGGGAAGATCATCCCCAGGCGGCTTCTCTGCAGGTAGTGGTGCATCACCGCCCAGGTGACGGATCAATGCCTGGAACAGGGCATTGGGATCGATCGGTTTTGAGATGTAATCATCCATGCCGACCTTCAGGCATTTCTCTCGATCACCGGCCATGGCGTGGGCGGTCATGGCGACCAACGGTAACCCTGCCCACTCCGGGTTCCGGCGAATCCGGCGGGTTGCCTCATAGCCATCCATACCCGGCATCTGGATATCCATCAGTACCAGGTCGAAGGGTTTGTCACTCAGGGCATCGAGTGCCTCCCAACCATTTTCCGCCACCTGAACCGTCACGCCAAAGCTATTAAGTATCTCTTGTGCAACCTGCTGGTTGATGCTGTTGTCCTCCACCAGTAGCACCTTGCCCTGGAGTTGATCGTGAGAGTGATGTGCAAGGGTGACGGGCCTGAAGGCGGACTTCTCTTCGTGCAGGATCTCAATGATGCTATCGAACAGTTGGGAAGGACTGACCGGTTTGAGCAGAAATCCGTCCATGCCCACTTGCTCCGCCTGGCGCATCACCTCCTCGTGGCCGTGGGCAGTGACCATAATGATGGTGGGGGTTTGGGAGAGGTGCTGCTCCTGTTTGATCCTCCGGGTCGCCTCTACGCCATCCATCCCCGGCATCTTCCAATCCATTATCACCAATCCATAGGGGCGCCCCTCACCCACTGCGCGGTTCAACTCATCGATAGCCTCTTGGCCGGAAGTGACTGACTCTGTCTGAAATGAGGCGGAGGCAAGCATCTCGCACAGCACCTTGCGTGCGATGTTGTTATCGTCCACCACCAGGGCGCGTACCCCGTGAAACGCCTCTCTGGAGTAGACCGCCTGATTTTTTGATTGC
>JBEVXT010000479.1:0-2856 GCA_040505955.1 Sedimenticola sp.
GTTTAAGCTCAGGGGCAGCTAACCCTTCCAGAGAGTTCAACGAAGCCACTGAGCTTGAATTCCGGTTAGAAGAGGACACCCAGTGCATCAAGCCATAACCTGGACACCCACCACTAAAGTAACTCCCGCTCTTCACTCCTGCAGATTGAGAATTAGGCTCGATGTATCGAAGCGGCTGCCGCCTTTCATCTGTATTTGCCGGTAGAACTGATCGACCAGGGCGGTGATCGGTAGGGGGGCGCCGTTCTTCTCCGCCTCGGCGAGGCAGATGGCGAAGTCTTTGCGCATCCAGTCAACGGCGAATCCGAAATCAAATTGCCCTTCACTCATAGTCTTTGTCCGGTTCTCCATCTGCCAGCTCTGGGAGGCCCCCTTGGAGAGGACATCGAACACCTTGTCGCTATCGAGACCGGCACAACGGGCGAAGTTGACCGCTTCCGCCAGCGCCTGCAGTAAGCCGCCGATACAGATCTGGTTGACCATCTTGGTCAGCTGTCCCGCGCCTGTCGCTCCCATCAGCATCAGCCGCTGACCGTAGGCTTGCATCACCGGCTCTGCGCGCTGGAATGCTGTCTCTTCACCACCACACATAATAGTGAGAATACCGTTCACCGCACCGGCTTCACCACCGGAGACCGGGGCGTCGATAAAGGCGATGCCCCGCTTTGCCGCCTCGGTGGCAATCTCCCGCGCCGCTTCGGCGCTGGCGGTGGTGTGATCCACCAGTATGCTCCCCTCGGCCAAACCGGCCAGTGCGCCGTCGTCACCGTAGACTACGCTGCGCAGGTCATCGTCGTTACCGACGCAGATGAAGGCGAACTCTTTGCCGCTGCAGGCTTCACGGGGGGTTGGAGCATGGTTGTTGCCGTGACGCTGAGCCCACAGCTCAGCCTTTGTTGCGGTGCGGTTGAAAACAGTGGTGTCACAGCCAGCCGTCGCCAGGTGACCCGCCATGGGGAAGCCCATTACACCAAGGCCGATAAATGCTGCTTTTGTCATCTGTACTCTCCTTATTTCCTGCTGAAATCGAAAAGATACCACCAGAGACAGACTGCCACACCCCTAGCGCTTCCAAAAGGGTTTTTTTGCCTCGGTCAGGGCCTCTTCATGGCTGATGCCGATATCTCTGAGCATGCGCTCATCCAGTTGACCCAGACGCCTTCGCTGATGCTGGCGTACATACCAGCCTTTTAGCAGTTCAACCACGGCAGATGAAAATCTGTCGAATTCAACCTCTCTGTTCCTTCTCATGACCATGTCCATTTTAAATACCTCTACATCTCTGTTTGCCTGGAGAGTAAGATACCGGCTACACTGAATCTGTTACAGATATAGAAGTAAATAAAGAAACCAGTACAGATTGGTTATCTCACACTCTGTACTGCAAAAAATCGTTAAGGAGTGTACTTGATCTTATGAAGAAATATGAGCAGCTGGCAGAGATGCTGCAGGAGCAGATCGATAAAAAGATCTTTCAGTCAGGAGAGAAGCTCCCCTCGATCAGGTACTTGAGCAGGCAGCATCGTGTCAGCATTTCAACGGTGCAGGAGGCGTTTCGGTTGCTGGAGTTCTCCGGTGAGGTGACGGCGCGGGCCAAATCGGGATTCTATGTTTGTGATAAAAAAAGGGTCGTCCCTGTACCGCCATCGATGCCGCACTATGCGACCAAGCCAAAGATTGTCAGCAAGTGGGCGCAGATACGTCATGCTCTCTACAGAAAAAACGAGCTGCCCGGTGTGGTCTACTTGGGCAGAGCCACCCCCGATCTGACCGCCCCCAGCCTCAAGCCACTGCAGCGCAAGGTCTCCAACCTAGCGCGTTCAGATAGTGTACGGGCGCTTCACTATGACTACCTGTTCGGCTGTATCGAGCTGCGTCGGCAGATTGCAAAAATCGCCGTTGATGCAGGCTGTGGGCTGTCAACCGATGAAATCATTATCACCAATGGCTGCATCGAAGGGATCTCCAGCAGCCTCCATGCCCTGACCCGGCACGGGGATACGGTGGTGGTGGACTCCCCCTGTTTTTACGGCACCCTGCAGGCGATAGAGGCCCAGGGTCTCAAGGCGCTGGAGATACCGACCGATCCACATACCGGCATCAGTCTTGAGGCGTTGGAACTGGCGCTTGATCAGTGGCAGGTAAAGGCGTGCCTGCTGACGCCCACATTCAACAACCCTCTCGGTTACTCCATGCCGGATGAGCGAAAACGGGAGCTGTTGGTGCTGTTGAAGCGCTACGATATTCCGCTGATTGAGGATGATATTTATGGCGATCTCTCCTACGAGACGCCACGCCCGCGGACGATTAAATCCTTTGACAGTGAAGGGCGGGTGATTCTCTGCTCATCCTTCTCAAAATCACTGGCGCCCGGATTGCGGGTCGGCTGGGTCGCCCCCGGGCGTTACCAGCAGGATGTGATGCACATGAAGTATGTCTCCAGCATGAGTACTTCCACACTGCCACAGCTGGCTATCGCCGAATTTATCGCCTCCGGAGGGTATGACCGGCACCTGCGAAAAATGCGCAGCAACTACAGACGAGGCAGGGATCTTATGCTGGAGTGGATTGAGCGCTACTTCCCGGCGGGAACACGGGTGAGCTGCCCTGCAGGCGGATACCTGCTGTGGCTGGAGTTGCCGGAAACGGTCGATGCAGAGCAGCTATCCGACCTGGCAATGGAGGAGGGTGTTTCTATCGCCTTTGGCAACCTGTTTACCGCCTCGGATAAATATCGGAACAATATGCGCTTGAGTTATGCCAATACGCCCCATGAGAAGATAGAGAGGGCGATGGCGGTGTTGGGCAGACTTACCACCGAGTACGCCCAGGGTCGCAATTGAGTCACTCCTCTGT
>JBEVXT010000480.1:0-33720 GCA_040505955.1 Sedimenticola sp.
GTTCGCTCCTACGCGATATTCCAATAGCGTTATGTTTGCCTGTGGGCTTCTACCAAATACCTGGCAACTGCCACCGCAGTTCAATAAACACTGCCCCGTAGGAGTGAACTTGTTCGCGATTGGCTTCGTAGGAGGCTCTTCGCGAACAAGTTCGCTCCTACGCGATATTCCAATAGCGTCATGTTTTTCTGTGGGTTTCCAGCAAATACCTGGCAACTACCACCGCAGTTCAATAAACACTGCCCCGTAGGAGTGAACTTGTTCGCGATTGGCTTCGTAGGAGGCTCTTCGCGAACAAGTTCGCTCCTACGCGATACTCCAATAGCGTCATGTTTTCCTGCGGGTTTTTAGCAAATACCTTGCAGTTGCCACCGCAGTTCAACAAACACTGCCCCGTAGGAGTGAACTTGTTCGCGATTAGCTTCGTAGGAGACTCTTCGCGAACAAGTTCGCTCCTACACAATATTCCAATAGCGTCATGTTTTCCTGTGGGTATTCTCGCAAATACCTTGCAACTGCCACCGCAGTTCAATAAATACCGCCCCGTAGGAGCGAACTTGTTCGCGATTAGCTTCGTAGGAGACTCTTCGCGAACAAGTTCGCTCCTACGCGATATTCCAATAGCGCCATGTTTTCCTGTGGGTTTCCAGCAAATACCTTACAGCTGCCACCGTAGTTCAATAAATACCGCCCTGTAGGAGCGAACTTGTTCGCGATCAGCTTCGTAGGAAACTCTTCGCGAACAAGTTCGCTCCTACGCGATATTCCAATAGCGTCATGTTTTCCTGTGGGTATTCTCGCAAATACCTTGCAACTGCCACCGCAGTTCAATAAACACTGCCCCGTAGGAGTGAACTTGTTCGCGATTAGCTTCGTGGGAAACTCTTTGCGAACAAGTTCGCTCCTACACGATATTCCAATAGCGTCATGTTTTCCTGTGGGTATTCTCGCAAATACCTGGCAACTGCCACCGCAGTTCAATAAACACTGCCCCGTAGGAGTGAACTTGTTCGCGATTAGCTTCGTAGGAGACTCTTCGCGAACAAGTTCGCTCCTACAATCTATTTTAGGATTATTGTGCGGTGCCAGTTTCAAATGTTAATTCGCAACCGAAATTTGCTCATCGTCTTCTACCCATATCGTGCATCATGGATAGTTAGACGCCGTTTTCTGTGGGAGCTCAAACTCCGGTGGGTAACCCACCTCCATAAGATAGAGCCCATCGGGAGGAGCAGTGACTCCTCCCAACGTCCGGTCGCGATAGTCAAGCACCTGCTCAGACCAGGAAATTGGTTTATCACCTTTGCCTACTGAGATTAGAACACCGGCAATATTTCGTACCATATGGTGGAGAAATGCATTCGCCTTGATATCGATGATCACCTGATCCTCCCGACGGGTGACCTTCAGGTGAATGATGTTCTTAACCGGACTTTTTGCCTGACAGCCCAAGGCACGGTAAGAGGAGAAATCGTGAGTACCGACAAGCGCCTGGGCTGCTTCATGCATCCTCTCTGCATCCAGTGGGTGATGAATCCAAACGGCTCGTTTGTTCCAGATGGCTGAGCGCAGGTCACGGTTGAGAATGATATAACGGTAACGCCGGTTAACCGCAGAGAAGCGTGCATGAAATGTGTCAGCCACCTCTTTTACCCAAGTGAGGTTGATCTCATGTGGAAGGTTGACATTGGTACCCAGAAGCCAGCTCCTGTAGGAGCGAGTTGATGGGGTATCGAAGTGTATGACCTGCCCCAGACCATGCACACCGGTATCGGTCCGGCCAGCACAGAGAACTGAGACCGGGTGATCCGCCACCCTCGAGATCGCTCTCTCGACACGATCCTGAACAGTAGCCACCCCATCCTTCTGCCGTTGCCATCCATGGAATGGTGAGCCGTCATATTCCACCCCCATCGCCAAGCGCATCAGTTAAAGCTCCTAAAGTACAAGGAATCTAAAAGAAACGAGGCGCACCTGGTATCCAGGTACGCCTCGTCATCACCGGTTAAGTTCAAATCAACCTAGTTTCTCTTGTAGCTCCTTCGCTTCCTGCTGCTGCACTTCATTACCTTCACTTAGAATCTCTTCAAGAATGCTCCGCGCCCCCTCCTCATCGCCCATATCTATGTAGGCACGGGCAAGATCGATCTTGGTGTTGGTCTCATCTGTGACACCATCTTTATTGAGAAACAGAGAGTCACTCTCTTCAACCACCTGATCCAGGGCTTCGGCGTCCTCACCCGTATCCAACCCAGGGAGTGTGATATCTTCATCGAAAGTGAACTCATCATCATCTGCATCCTGCAGATCCTCCTCCGGCAACTCGAATCTCACTTCATCGTCAAAATCGGCAAGCGTTGGATCCTGATCAAATCCCAGATCAGCAACATCAACTGCCTCCAGGGGATCCTCAATCTCGAGGACATTTTCATCAGCAACATCAGCAGCAACATCCATCTCCCCATCGATGTCGCTCAGGTCAAAGCTTATATCATCGCTCACCTCATCTTCGGCCATCTCCAAACGACTGAGGTCGATATCCAGGTTGAGGCTGTCGCCATCTACCGTCTCTCTCCCAGCACTCCCCGTACCGATCTCTTCCAGTTCACTATCGATTGGAGCGCCAAAATCAAGTTTCAGGTCATCGGCAGCTTCATAATCCCCAATCCTATCGAGTTCCCCAAAATCAAGATCAAGACTGTCGTCATCAATCTCATCTGCTTCTGCACTGTCATCATCGAGTGAGAGCTGATCAAGATCGCCCAGGTCATCCAACCCCTCAAGGTCTAGAACTTCATTCACGAAATCCGTAGACGGCTCACCCGGATCTGCGCCATCATCAAGGGAGTCTTCATCTTTCGCAGAATCCAGTCCGCTCACCACCTCATCTTCGGATGAGCTTTCCTCGACAGCTGCAAAGAGCCTATGGCCACCCGCAAGTTGACTGCCCATGGCTACTATCTTGCCCCAGGACACACGCTCTTTCTGATCCAATCCGTCAAGGGAGGCGGACTCAGCCAATTCAACAAAACCCGCCTCGTCCTTGGTAGCAAAGAGAATTTCAAACAGCTTGAGCTTCAGTTCAGCCCTCTCAGGTGATCTCTCTATGGCCTGCCTGATAAGGTCTTCCGCCTGTTGATAACGGCCGTAGGCGATATAGACATCAGCCTCCGCCAGTGGATCAACTTCACCCGTCTCATCCTGTAGCGCATCTATATCACTGGGTGAGAAATCACTGAGGAACGATGTCTCTTCGGACTGCTGAGTGGCGAGTTCCGACTTTTCACCGGGCAACTGTTCGGAGTCAGCATCATCGAGAGTGCTGATCAGAATGCTCTCCTGGAAATCCGCTGCACTGGATTTACGCCGACTGACAACAGCCCACAACAGCGCCAACAGTACGACGACAACAGCCACTATCACCCCCAAAAGGGTGGGGTCGGCGCCCAATCTTTCGAAAATACTCTTCTCCAGAGTTTTCGGCGCCACCTGGGTTTGTTGAGGTTTTTCCACTGTGGCAGGAGCCACCGCAGGTACCGGCTTCACCGGTTCGGCGACAACCACCGGTTGCTCAGCTTCCGTTTTTTCCTCATCCATAGGTGCCGGAGCAAGCTCATCTGTGGTTTCAGCCACCTTTTCACTACTGCTGGCGACTTCGTCTTCAGTCTCTGTCTCTGTTTCGGCCCCTGTCTCTACTTCGGTTCCTGTTTCTTCTTCAGCCCCTAGTTCTGCTTCAGCCTCTCTCTCTGCATCTACCTGGGCGGCAACAGCGGCCTGCATTTGAGCAAATTGCTCATTCTTGAGAGTCAGCAGCCGCTGGAGATCATCGAGTTGTAATTCCAGATCATCGACACGACTACGCAACTCTTCGCCTTCCTGGAGAGCGCTCTCCCGCTCCTCCTGAGATGCCAACAGATCCTGCTTTAGCTGATCAAGAACCTGTTCTTTCTCATCACTGTCACCAGAGCCTGCCTCACCGCTTCCTTCGGGTCGTGCCGATACTATTTTTAGCTCAGCCTGAGGCTCTTGGGGTTCCTGAGCAACCACCTCAGCGACTGTCTCCTGTGGTGCTTCCGCCGCCACTGAAAGGGTCTCTGCTGTATCAACCGGCTTACGACCGGCTTGCCACTCATTAAGGTGCTCACGATAGACTGTGCTGGCTTCGCCCCTGGACAGTCCGAGAACCTCATCCCGTGACGGCACTCTCAGTACCTTACCGGTCTTAAGGTTATTGATGTTGTCTCTGATAAATGCCTGGGGATTCGCCTGGAACAGGGAGATCATCATCTGTTCCATCGAAGCGCCTTGATGACGGGTCTGTTTCGCCACGCCCCAGAGCGTATCGTTCTTCTTTACCGGCCCATACTCACCCGGTGCTGTATTACCTCCAACTGGCGCAGAGTCAGTCTCGGAGGATCCTACCCCGGCCCAAGCAACATCTTTGGGTGTAACAGCTGATTTGGGTGTAACAGCTGAAGGTTCAGGTTGTGAAGTCCCGGCTGATACGGTTTTTACCGGGGTGGGTCTGCGATCCAGAGTAGCGGGGGGATCAAGCAGTACCGTATATTCACGAACCAGTTTTCCCTTTGGCCAGTTGACCTCAATCAGAAAGTTGAGAAAGGGTTCACGAATAGGCTCCAGGCTGGTGATTCTGATAGCAAAAGAGCCATCTTCCAGAGCGGTCGGCTTGAACCTCAGTTTTGTGAGAAGATACGGACGGTCAATACCTGCACGCTGATAGTCATCCCGGGGGGCGAGCCCCACCTTGATGTCTTGTATTTCATCTGCATTCACCGACAGCAGGTTGATATCACCACTGAAGTGCTGGTTTAGGGCTGATTTCAGGTGAATATCACCGAGACCCAATGCGTATGCACCGAACGGTGCAATCCCTAGTACAAATGCTATGGCAAGGGATAATTTGCGAACCATGTCTTCCCCTCAGATTATCGACTTGGTGGATTTAACGTCCCTGCTCTGGTGAGGCCGTCATCCTAATGACAAAGGAACCATCTTCACTCCAGAGTAGAATGAACTTAATAATTGCCGCATAACTATACTTGATAAATGATCTTTTTTAAAACTTCAACCACCTGAATTGTGTTACGTATCGCACTTTTATGAACATTGCCCGTGACTTTTCAATATTCCCGCGCATGGCTGCACCCTATAGGCGGTTGCCGTAACTCCTTCTCAGAACCGTCAGCAGCACAGATACTGCTGTAAAGTGTATAGGGAAGTACAACAAAACATAATTCAATATCTCAAAAATATCCAGCAACTTATTGAATATTGCGTAACTTCTCAATAATTTCGTACACCTCTTGAGCATGGGGTCGGAGTCGATTGCATGAAAAAAGGTGTACTTACCAACAATCTCAGTGCAATCGACTCCGACCCCGGACAACAAATATTTATGTGATTCTTCAATACTCCTGTGCATGGCAAAACACTCTGGAGTTGCGGCAATCCCAATGCCCGGCGCGATCATCTCGTCTCCCGAAGGGAAATCGGGGTCAAAACCCCTCCCACCACCACCTGCAATAAAAAAGCGTGGCCTCAGCTTTTGAGCTGTGACCCCGCTTCTCGTTCTGCTCTGTACGCAATTCCAATGAACAAGAAACTGCGGTTTGTCAAAAAATCACTCCTCCAGCAGGATACGCAACATCCGCCTCAGTGGTTCTGCCGCGCCCCACAACAGCTGGTCGCCAACTGTAAAGGCTGACAGGTAGTCATCACCCATTGCCAGTTTGCGTAGCCTTCCGACCGGCACCTCAAGTGTTCCTGTGGCTGCTGTTGGCGTCAGTGACTGAACCGTCTCCTCACGTTCGTTGGGAATGACTCTTACCCACTCATTGGCGGAGGAGATAATATCTTCGATCTCATCCAGGGGTAGATCCCTGGTCAGCTTGATCGTCAGTGCCTGACTGTGCGATCTCATTGCTCCGACTCTGACACAGAGCCCGTCAATCGGGATCGGATTGTCGATACGACCAAGAATCTTGTTACTCTCAACCCCGCCCTTCCACTCTTCCCTGCTCTGACCATTCTCAAGCCGGGTATCGATCCAGGGAATCAAACTGCCCGCCAGGGGGACACCGAAATTGTCGGTTGGGAACTGGTCGCTACGCATACGCTCAGCCACCAAACGGTCAATTTCAAGAATAGCCGATGAGGGATCAGCCAATAACGGCTTTACCGACTCATGGGCGCTACCCATCTGACTAAGCAGCTCACGCATATTTTTAGCACCGGCACCGGAAGCGGCCTGGTAAGTCATCGCAGTGGCCCACTCCACCAGACCGGCACGAAACAGACCGCCCAAGCCCATTAACATCAGGCTCACAGTACAGTTACCACCGATATAGTTCTTCACACCCGCTCGCAGAGCGTCCGTGATTACGTTCAGATTCACGGGATCAAGCACAATAACGCAATCGCCCTTCATCCTCAGTGCAGAAGCAGCGTCAATCCAATAGCCTTGCCAACCGGTCGCCCGCAGTTGCCCAAAGACCTGATTGGTATAGCCCCCCCCCTGGCAAGAGACGATGGCATCCATCTGCTTCAGCTCATTGATGTCGGTGGCATCTTTTAACAGCGGAATGGGTTTTCCAATATCCGGTCCCTGTTGACCCGTCTGGGACGTAGTAAAGAAAACCGGTTCGTCAATATAGTCAAAATCTTTTTCCGCGCACATGCGCTCCATCAGGACTGAACCCACCATGCCGCGCCAACCGACAAAACCTACCCGTTTCATGATATTATTACCTTGATAATATGAATGCAATCAATATGATAAAGGCTTCATCTCAACTATAAGATGAATAGCCATTGAGGTGCCGACATCCTTGCCGGCTAGCAGCCGAGACTATCCTGCTTTCAGCACAGCAACCACGGCATCGCCCATCTCTTCCGTACCCACCTGTTTGCACCCTTCGGAGTAGATGTCAGGGGTACGCATGCCAGCATCCAACACGTTCATCACCGCCTGTTCCACTTTATCTGCCATTGCCCCTTCATCAAGTGAGTAACGCAGCATCATGGAGACGGAGAGAATGGTAGCCAACGGATTGGCCACATTCTGACCTGCGATATCAGGAGCAGAGCCATGAATCGGTTCATACATGCCGCGGCCGTTCTCATCCAGTGATGCAGAGGGCAGCATACCGATGGAGCCGGTAAGCATGGCAGCGCAATCTGAGAGAATATCACCGAACATATTGGTGGTAACCATCACATCAAACTGTTTGGGAGCACGCACCAACTGCATGGCGGCATTGTCGACATACATATGGGAGAGCTCCACCTCGGGGTAATCATTACCCACTCCAATGGCAGTCTCCCGCCACATCTCGGTGCACTCAAGGACATTGGCCTTATCCACCGAGCAGACCCGTTTACCGCGCTTCATGGCGATATCCATCGCCACCCGAACGATACGATCCACTTCGGACTCACGATAAACCAGCGTGTTGTAACCCTGTCGTTCACCACTTTCAAGGGTACGAACACCACGGGGCTCACCAAAATAGATACCGCCTGTCAGTTCGCGAACAATCATTAAATCGAGACCTGAAACCACCTCTTCGCGCAGTGTTGATGCTTCCGCCAATTGGGGGTAGAGAATCGCCGGACGCAGGTTTGCGAACAGACCCAACTCTTTCCTCAAACCGAGCAGTCCCTTCTCAGGGCGTACCGAGATATCCAACGACTCCCACTGGGTGCCGCCAACAGCTCCAAGCAGTATGGCATCAGCCTCTTTTGCCAGATCCAGGGTAGCATCGGGTAGAGGCGTGCCGGTGGCATCGTAGGCGGTACCACCCACCAGCGCCTCATCCATCTCAATATCAAGACCAGAATCGTCACGCAGGCAAGCCAGCACTTTTACCGCCTCGGTCACGATCTCCTGGCCTATACCATCACCCGGTAGAATCAGAATATTCTTACTCATCTCGATACCTATATTATTTCACTGTGTATGTTTATTTGAACTATTCAGTACCCCCCGCTAAGAGGGTCTTTTCACCAGGGGTCGGAGTCGATTGCGTTGAAGATGGTAGGGAAATTCACAGTTCCTTGCCGCAATCGACTCCGACCCCGAACTATAGCTGAATAGTTACGTTTATTTTTGCCAGGTTGCCGCGAAGGCAGTTATCTGTCCACTATATTTACTCTGTAAACACCCAGGGGGCCTGCTGCCGATGACGTGCTTCAAACACCTTGATCTCATCGCTGTGGCGCAGCGTCAGACCGACATCATCCAGCCCTTCCAGCAGGCAGTGCTTACGAAACGCATCCACTTCAAATGGAATAATCCCGCCATCCGGCAACCGCAGCACCTGAGCTTCGAGATCCACTGTTATCTGCAGCGGTTGATCCCCGATGGCTTTACTGAATAGCTCATCCACCTGATCGTTATCCAGGCGAATAGGTAAAATTCCATTCTTGAAGCAGTTATTAAAAAATATATCGGCATAGCTGGGAGCGATAATCGCCCTGAAACCATAGTCCTCAAGCGCCCATGGAGCATGTTCACGTGAAGATCCACAGCCGAAATTCTCCCGTGCCAGCAGCACCTGGGATCCCTGGTAGCGTGAATCATTGAGTATAAACTCCTGATTCAGTGGACGCCCGCTGCAATCCATCCCGGGTTCCCCATGATCCAGATAGCGCCACTCATCAAACAGGTAGGGACCAAATCCGGTGCGCTTGATCGATTTCAGAAACTGCTTCGGAATAATGGCATCAGTATCCACATTGGCACGATCCAAGGGAGTGGCGACGCTGTTAATCGTTTTAAATTTATCCATAACTAAACCTTATAGTAACTATTCAGCACTACGTCGTAACTGTTCAGATTGCCCCTAAAATTCGTCAGTTCAAGGCGCAAAATGTGAGTTTACAACTGTAAATGATCATTTTGTAACGCAGAAATGGCGGATTTTAGGGGTGAGCTGAATGGTTACGCCCTATAACTCTCTGACGTCGATAAAATAACCGGTTACCGCTGCTGCTGCCGCCATAGCTGGACTTACCAGATGAGTACGCCCGCCCTGCCCCTGACGCCCCTCAAAATTGCGGTTGGAAGTGGAAGCACAGCGCTCACCGGGATTAAGGCGATCCGCGTTCATTGCCAGACACATTGAACAGCCAGGCTCACGCCACTCAAAACCTGCCTCAATGAAGATCTTATCCAATCCCTCAGCCTCGGCCTGCTGTTTCACCAACCCGGTACCCGGAACAACCATCACCTGGATGATATTGTCTGCCCGCTTACGCCCTCTGGCGATCTCAGCTGCAGCCCGCAGGTCTTCGATTCGCCCATTGGTACAGGAGCCGATAAAGACTCTGTCAGGTTGAATTTTATTGATTGGCGTACCCGCTTCCAGCCCCATGTACTGGAGAGCCCGGCGCATGCCATCCGCTTTTACTGCATCTGTTTCATCGTCCGGGTTGGGTACTACGCCACTCACCGGCACCACCATTTCCGGGGAAGTTCCCCAGGTGACCTGAGGATTGATGATAGCGGCATCCAGCGCTATCACAGCATCAAATACCGCACCCTCATCACTGTGCAGTTGACGCCAAGCACTCTCCGCCTGGCTCCAGACATCTCCCTCTGGGGCATATGGCCGTCCCTTGAGGTAGTCGATGGTGGTGTCATCCGCCGCCACCAGCCCTGCACGGGCTCCCGCTTCAATAGCCATATTACAGAGCGTCAGACGCCCCTCCATGGTCAATCCACGAATCGCTTCACCGGCAAACTCAATGACATAACCGGTACCACCTGCGGTACCGAGTATTCCAATCGCAGCAAGGACAATATCCTTGGCGGTAACACCGCTACCGAGCTGTCCATCGACCTTGATCAGCATCGATTTTGATTTTTTCTGAATTAGACACTGGGTTGCCAGCACATGCTCAACCTCGGAAGTTCCAATGCCAAAGGCGAGAGCACCAAAGGCACCATGGGTGGCTGTATGGGAATCACCACACACCACGGTCATACCCGGCAGGATCAGCCCCTGCTCCGCCCCCATGACATGGACTACGCCTTGGCGCACATCATTCATGCCAAACTCGGTAATCCCGAAGTCGCGGCAGTTCTGACCCAGCGTCTCCACCTGTAGTCGCGCAATGGGATCATCAATGCCCTGGGCACGCCCCAGTGTAGGCACATTGTGATCAGGCGTGGCGATAGTGGCATCCGGGCGCCAGGGCTGGCGGTTGCTCATTCTCAGCCCTTCAAACGCCTGAGGAGAAGTCACCTCATGAACCAACTGCCTATCTATATAGAGGAGTGCGGTACCATCCTCATCGGCTCTAACCAAGTGGCTTTCCCAAATTTTATCGTAGAGTGTTTTTGCGCTCATGATTCAGTTACCTGTTTATGGAAGCTGAAGAATAATCCTGATTAAATAATAAAACAAATTCATGTTTTTTATGTTTATGATTCCATATAGGAATAGATGGTAGTTATCAGTTTGCAGTTGTCAGGGAGGAGGTGCGAGGAAATGCGGGCGTCTTGTGGGGCGGTGGGTAACAAAGCAGACAGAAGGGCCGGGGCGGTAGCTGCGGTCGTAGGCGTTAAAACTTTTAATGCCTTTACCTCTTTGGCGAAACGGATAAGGATCAACAGCTCATCGATATGAATGCGCAACGTCTCCAGCTTGGCACCCTTCTCCTGCTCTGAGTTGGCCTGGGCGATGAGGCTTACGACCCCCGGCTGCTGTTGCGCAGTTCCGTGTCACTGCACTCTCTCACGGGGTCGGAGTCAAACCGTCCAACCACAGCGAATTAACCCACCTTCGTCTCACGGTTTGACTCCGACCCCTAGCCGATCGCAAGCGGCCTTTTTCGATCTGCCTTTTGTTACCTCCTGGTAACCTATGTTCCGACGCTCATCACCTAACTCAATGAAATAACAGTTAAAATGCGTCTGGTTACCCATTTTATTGAAATGTTACCAGTCGGTGACATATCTGCACTCTATTAATGCTATGACAAATCTTATCTGTTCTATTTCAAATAGTTAAAAGATTGGCATGCCCCTTGCTTCTCTCCTGAACCAAATAAAACATTCAGGCTTGTAGTTAACGGGAAGGTAAGACGATGAATAGTGAGAGCATCAGTAATTGTGACGGTGAAGCAAAACGCCAATTTAGACGGCGGTGTCTTTTATCGGCTTTCATTGGGCTCATCCTATTTTCTATAGTCGCCTATTTCGGAATGGAGGCTTACACCTCAACCTCCGGGTTTTGTGGGGGAAGCTGTCACACCATGACCGAGCAGTATGATGCCTGGAAGAGTAATACCCACCATGCGAGCAACAATGAAAGCGGGATGCAAGCAGAGTGTATCGATTGTCATTTTCTTCCAGGAGAGAAGAAGACACTGAAAGTGAAGTTTGAGGCGTTGCGTCACCTCTTCGCCTATCTCTACGACAAGAAGGCGCCACTTCCCATTCGTCCGGTAATCAAGGACGGCGCCTGCCTCTCAGCAGGTTGTCACAACCGTGAAACTCTGGCAGAGAAGGAGATACAGTACACTGAAAAGGTGCGCTTCAAACACGCTGCTCACTTTACTGATAAGGCACTTGATGGTCACAAAATCACCTGTGATACCTGCCACTTCAAAACAACCGAGGATAAACACTTCGAGGTGCCCGCAGATATCTGTTTCCTCTGTCATCTGAAACTGGATAAGCCCACCCTGGATAGAGCGCAGATGGCCAATGGTGACGGAAAGACCAAGAAGATCAGCTTTGAGGGCAGGCCTTCCATCAGCTTCAATGATGGTGCCTCACGCTGCGATATTTGCCACACCATTCCTACCAAGTCACTGCAGAGCCAGTTGCAACAGATGGGTATGGCGGGCGCAGGAAACGAGGATATCGCCAACAAACCAATCACCCATCAGACGATTCAGGAACAGGGTGTTGCCTGTGAGAGTTGCCATTTTGAGGTGGTCAAAGGCCATGGAGAGATTGAAACCGGCAATGTGGTTTCCAATGGCTGTCTCAGGTGCCACAACACCAGCCAAACACTCCTGGCTGCGGCAGGTGATCGTGACTTGATGCATGACAAACACGTTCCCAATACCGCCGACTGCTTCGATTGTCACACCGTGGTGGAGCACAAAAACAGAACCGACCATCTCGACTTTGTACGAAATGATTGCCAGCTCTGCCATGTTGATCAGCACAAGTATCAGAAGATACTGCTCGCCGGAACCCCGGTGAGTGACGATATTTCAGGTCAACCGCACCTGATGTATGAGGTCAATACCAACTGTATGGGCTGTCATCTGAAGAAGACTATAAGCCGAGGTCATGATGTGAGAACCGCCTCTGGTGATACCTGTGCTGCATGTCATACAGAACAGCACAGAAAAATGCTCGGCGACTGGAAGGAGCTGCTGCTGGGTGAGGTGGCCGCTGCAGAGGAGTTGGAAACCGAGGTGTTTGAACTTTTGGCTGAAGTAAAGACGAGCCTGAGCAAAGAGCAGATAAGTGAAGTTGAGGTATTGATCGCCAAGGGTTCCGAAATGCTAAACATTGTCCGCGTTGGTAATGGCGTACATAACAAGAAATATGCAATCACCATTCTCGATGGTGCCTTTGGCAGTTTTGAGGAGAGCATCGAGCTACTTGAAAGTACAAAGACAACTAACTGATAAGTTTCAGGTGCACTGAATAGTTCAGTGCTTCCTGCCGCACAGGGATGTGTAGGTATTTCCAATCACTGACAGGTTATTGGAGATAGACGGAGTGGAAGTTAATTTTCCATTTTATTGCCCTGACAGATCTAAAGAGCGGTTGAGTCAACGATTTCTTGGATCTATAGCACTAATAACAGTTGTGGAGGATGAAGAAATGATCAGGAGAATGCAATATGAGTGACAAGAAAACACCCGAAATTAGCCGCCGCAATTTTCTAAGCGGTGTGGGAACAGCAGCGGTTGGCGCTGCGGCACTGGTAACCCCTGGAGTCAGCCTTGAGGCGGCCCAAAAGAAAGCGCCTCGCTGGGCGATGGTGATGGATCTTCGTCGCTGTATAGGTTGCAGAGCCTGCACCGTGGCGTGCAAAGCTGAAAATGATGTCTCTCTTGGCCGTTTTAGGGCGGTGATTCAAGAGGAGACCACCGGAACCTTTCCTGACACCAAGAAAGCCTTTTTACCATTGATGTGTAACCACTGTGAGGGCAATGAAAAAGATGGTGTACCTCCTTGTGTGAAAATCTGTCCGCAATTCCCCGGCAAGCGTGCCAAGTTCAAAGGGTATGACGGAAAGACCATACGCTTCCGTAGCGGTGGTACATACAAGCGGCCGGATGGCATGATCCTGATCGATAAGGAGCAGTGCATCGGTTGTGGTAAATGTATTGACGCCTGTCCCTATGGCGTTCGTTCATTCGATCCTTTTGTTAAATCCGGAGGTGATACGACAAAGCAGGCTGTCGATAAGTGTGATATGTGCACACATCGTGTCGATAACGGTGTTGAGCCCTCATGTGTCAACACCTGCCAGGGCCGTGCGCGTATCTTTGGCGATCTTAACGATCCAGACAGTGATGTCTCCAAGTTGGTCAAAGAGCACGACTTGGCTACGGACAACAACGTCCTGCTTGCAGAGGAAGGCACCAAACCGCATGTGTTCTATATCGACCCGGACAACATGCTGAAGACCCTCTATACCAAGCGGAAGAAGGGCAAACTGGATCACTATGTGGATCAGATTCCATGAACCCCGACAGCTTGTGAAAGAGAGGAATTAATATGAAAAAGCTAAATCGTCGTAATTTTATGAAATTGTCCGCGGGTGGCGGCTGTGCTCTGGCCGCTGGCCTGGGTGCAAGCCAGAGTGCATTCGCCGGATCAATCAAACTGCAGGCGGGTGGTCGCGACTTCTCCCCCAAAACGGGTAAGGAGCGGAAGGCAATCCCCACCGCTTGTTGGCAGTGTGTCACGCGTGACTCCATGATGGGCTATGTGGAGGATGGGCGTCTGGTGAAACTGGAGGGTCATCCCAACTCCATTCGTACTCTCGGAAAGCTCTGTTCCAAGGGACAGGCAGGTATCAACCAGGTCTACTTCCCTGATCGTATCCTGCATCCGATGAAACGTGTGGGTAAGCGCGGTGAGCACAAATGGAAGCGTATCTCCTGGGATGATGCCCTGGATCTTGTGGCTTCCAAGTTGAAGCCACTGCGTGACGCCGGCACCCCTGAACTGTTCATGTACCAGTATGGGCGGCATAAAGCGTCTCAGGCTGCCACCATGTACGACTTCATGGGCGCTTATGGCACAGGAACTATAGGCAACCACACCTCAGTTTGTGAGGCGGCCAAATGGACCGGCCAGGAGAGTCTGTGGGGCGGTATGTACGATAACTGGGACTACGATAATACCGATTTCGTGGTCATCTTCGGCAGTAACAACCTGGAGACTCACACCAATCACATCCCCACCGCACAGCGTCTGATTCGCGCCAAGGTAGATCGTGGCGTACCCCTCTATGTATTCGACGTGCGCCTGACCAACACCGCCGCCAAGGCCGACCAGTGGGTGCCCATCAATGTGGGGCAGGACGGTCTGGTGATGCTGGCCATGTGTAACGTCATCATGAACGAAGGGTTGCATAGAGAGGACCACTTCAAGTTTATGCGCGTAACCGCAGACTACCATGCGTCGGTGAGCGAGAAGATCGCCGCAGTGAAGGCCAATGTCGCCAAATACACACCGGAGTTTGCTGAGAAGCACAGTGGTGTACCGGCCGATACCATCCGCAAGATTGCCCGTGGTTTCGCCAAGGCGAAGTCGGCCTGTCTGGTCACCTATCGCGGCACCGTTATGCACTATCACGGTGCGGATCAGGAGCGGGCGGCCATGCTGCTTTCGGCCATCACCAACAACCTTGACACAAAGGGCGGCCGTGTCATGGGCGTGGGTGCCGGTTGGAAGGCGCCTTCCACACCAAAAGCGAAGGTACACAAGGCGCTGCATGTGAAAGATGGTTTCCCCGGTGAGGCGGCCTTCCCGACTCACCACGTGAGCCATCAGGTGCTGCCGATGATCAAGGACGGCCACGGCGGACGTCCCAAGGTCTACTGGTGGAGCTGTTACAATCCGGGCTTTGTCAATGGTAACAACAAGGAGCTGCAGTCGATTCTGAAGGATGAGAGCATCATGCCCTTCCTGATTACATCGACGATTGTCTATGATGAGTCCTCTCAGTTTGCCGACCTGATCCTGCCGGATACCACCTATCTGGAGCGTTGGGACTGGGAAGATATGGTCTCAGCAAACCAGATTCCCGAGTTCTATATCCGTCAACCGTTGGTAAAACCCTTGGGTGAGGCGCGCTGTCAGGGTGATGTCTGGCCGGAGCTGGCAAAGAGAATTGGCTTTGAGCTCGCCTACTCCAATAAGAAGGACTTTGTCCGCCAATCCTGCGAGATGACACCGGGCGTGAAAGAGGCCGGTGGCTTCGACTATATGATGAAGGAGGGTGTGTGGCACGATCCCGATGCCAAACCCAACTACGGCTTCTATGCGGAGACGGTGGATACCTCTGGTGACGGAGTGGTCCGTGATGAGAAGACCGGTGTCTACTGGAACTGGAAAAAGGCCGGTGTGGCAAGTGAGGCCGATGCCAAGAGCGATGGTTATTTGGGTACCAAAGGTGCAAAAAAGGCGTATGTCGCCCAAGACATTGGCGGTACGGCCTACAAGGCCTATCCACCCAACACCAAGTTCACCAAGGCGGGCTATCTCGACTTCTACTCCGATAACTTCGCCAAAAAGGGGCTGCCGGCATTTCCTACCTATACGCCGATCCCTGAGCATCAGGCGATGGCGGATGATGAGTTGAACCTCACCACCTACAAGATTGCGGTACATACCCATTCAAGAACCGCACACTGTAAGTGGCTGACCGAGATCAAACATGACAATCCCGGTTGGATCAACACAAAAACCGCTGAGGCACGGGGCATCAAGAATGGCGATAAGATCCGCGTCTACAACGGCCTGGGTGAGATCACCACCACCGCCTATGTGACTGAGGGAATTATTCCTGACTGTATTGCTATTTCTCACCATCTGGGCCGCAAACACTCCGGTGTCTACGGTTCGGGAAACAGCTCACCAACCCCTGGTGGTGGTGCGGCTGATAAGGATGTGAAAAACATCTGGTGGAAAAAGCATGGTGCGCATCCCAATGCGATCATCCCCAACTCTTCGGATCCGATCAGTGGAGCCCAGAGGTGGATGGACACCGTGGTGAAGGTGGCCAAGGCGTAAAAACCGAAGGTAGCAGCAGGTACCGGAAATACCCAGGGACGGGGTTTCCGGACTCAAAGTTAGGTAAAACAGGAGAGCTGGAATGGGAACTGACTGGAAAGAGATGGCCGATAGCGCCAAGTCACGCAGTGAGATCTACGGGCTATTGACCACCGTTTTTCGGGAGGAGCCCAGCGAAGCCTTCATCAAAGAGCTGAGAGGGCCCCGATTGTCGGCAGCCTTCTCAGAGATGGAGGTGGATCTGGGAGACTCTTTTTATATCGAGCCTGAATCCACGATGGCGGAGGCACTGGCGGTTGAGTTTACCCGCCTTTTCATTGGCCCCGATCGCCACATATCCGCTCATGAGTCTATCTTCACCGAGATCGATGGAGACTCAGGTGGGTTATGGGGTAAGAAAACCGTAGAAGTGAAAAAGTTTATCGAGACCACAGGCCTCGATTATGAAGCAGCATATACCGGTCTGCCTGACCATATCAGCGTTGAGCTTGAGTTTATGGGCAAGCTGGCAGAGTGGGAGGCGGAAAAATGGCTTAAGGAAGATCAGAAAAGTGCCCGATATTGTCAGGCGGTACAGCGCATGTTCCTTGAGAAGCATCTGCTCTGCTGGTTGCCACAATTTTGCGATGCAGTGATGGTTCAGGCCGAGATACCTTTCTACTTTGCGATGGCGGAGCTGGCGAAAAATTATATCGAGTTTGAACAACATGATATGGCAATAGCGACCGCTGCTTAGGGAAAAGAGTAAAGAACGGATCTTCAAGGATGATGTCCTCACTCAATGCCATTAACTTAAGTGAATAATTCCCCGTAAATATCAGACACGTCATTCCCGCGTAGGCGGGAATCCAGGGGGGCAGCGCTCCGTAGCACTGGATACCCGCCTGCGCGGGTATGACAGGAAAGCGGGAAGTTCGACCACTAGGTTCCAACCTATGCAGGGATGACCACGGCATTAAGCTTAAGTTAATGGCATTGTGTCCTCACTGAGTTGCAGGAACAGAGCTGGCTTTTAGGTAAATCCAGCGCCTGTTGCTTGTGATTTAGAGAGGAGCAACAAAAGCAGCGGGGTGAACCCTATATGACCCCAAAACCCTTTATATTCGATAGGGAACACGCACACCAGGTGAATCCGCTGGAAAATCTTTTGTATTGCGACTGACAAGCAATGCATTTTCCCGTTTTGCACTGGCCCAGATAATGGCATCCGGTAGACGCATCCTGTGCTTACAGCGAATGGTAACAGCAGTTTCTGCAACCCCGGCATCAATACTCACCAGGGGAAAGCGTGCCAGAAAAGATCGAACGGCCTGCTGTTCGTCCTCAGTGGCACCGACCATTACCTCCATCCAGGTGATGGGGCTGATGATGGGTTGCTCATAACGGTCGATCTCTACACGGGCAGCCTCTATGCCATTGAGGTAATCGATCAGAATATTGGTATCCAGTAGTGCTTTCATCTGTCCCACTCAGCACGCAACTCTTGCTGATACTCCACTCCGTCTCGCTTGCGCTTCTTCCAGAGACCAAATGATACATCTCCGTTCTTTACAGGCTGGTGGCGGCTTAGATATTCGGCTACAGCACGCCGCATTAACTCTGCCCGTGACAGGTGCGCTTCATCACTCAGACGCTTGAGCGCCTCAACCTGAGTATCAGGTAAATCAACAATAGTCCGCATTAGCAGCCGCCTCATCTACGTCATCATTATGACGTTATCATATCTCATCCACAGCGTTATTTACAAACACATACAGCCAGAGCCAGGGCTTGTATTTTGTGCTAATGATTCAGTTACCTGCGGTTGAAAGATGAAGAATAATCCTAATTTAATGATGAAAACAAATTCATGTTTTTTACGTTTATAATTCCATATAGGAATATAAAAGAAGTGGTCAGTTGTCAGTTTTCTGAACAATCGAAGACTTCCTATACCTGATACCTGACAACCAATGGAATCAAACCATGAACACCAGGGCACTACAGGCTTTTGTCTGCGTAGCCGAAAATGACTCTTTTTCTGTTGCTGCTGAACAGCTTCATTTAACCCAACCGGCGGTAAGCAAACGAGTGGCAACACTGGAGAAAGAGCTTGAAACTCCACTCTTTGACAGAATAGGACACAAAATCAGCCTTACCGAAGCCGGTCGTCAACTGCTGCCGAGGGCACAGCATATGTTGCTTGAGATGGCTGATATCAGGCGCAGCATCTCCAATCTGACCGGTGATATAAGCGGTACTCTCACCATGGGTACCAGCCACCATGTCGGCTTGCATCGCTTACCTTCGGCACTCAAGGCATTCAGTCAAAAATATCCCCGGGTAAGCCTGGATATTCGTTTCATGGACTCGGAATCTGCCTGCAATGCAGTGGAGCATGGTGAACTGGAGCTGGCGATTGTTACTCTGCCGACACACCCCGGCACAAACCTCTCAACCACCAGCATCTGGCCCGATCCCCTCTGCTTTGTGGTTGCCCCATATCACCCGCTTGCGGCAATTGACGCACCTGGACTGGCAGATCTTATTCATCATCCGGCAGTACTGGTAGCGAAGGGAACCTATACTCGGGAGATTCTGGAAGAGGCACTGAAACCGTTCAGGCTGCCACTGCAAATAGGCATGGCGACCAACTACCTGGAAACACTCCGAATGATGGTATCGATCGGGCTGGGGTGGAGTTTACTGCCGGAGAGCATGATCAAGGGTGACGATCTGCAGGTACTCAACATCAAGGAGCTGAGACTCAGCCGTCGGCTTGGTGCCGTAACCCACAAGGACCGTACACTCTCAAACGCAGCCCAAGCGATGGTCGAGGTATGCCGAGGCGGGTAAAAAAACGACCTGATTACCCCTGAGGTTCAGCCAATGATAGAAGAAGATCAGTAGTAACTATTCAAGTGATTGATGCGGTTCGCAAGCTCACCACATCCTACATACAAGCATAGGCAGAGAAAGGATTGTAGGATGTGGTGAGGTACGAACCGCATCATTCGAATATCAATTAACTCTCCTGTGCATCGGTGGTGCGGTCTACTCCTCCTTCATAGTGCTCTCAGCTGGCGTATCTTTCTGTGGCTTTGAAGGCCGGAGATCGTCATCCATCAAAATACGACTCGCCTCACCTTCCATATCGTCAAACTGGCCGCTGCGCGCCGCCCAGAAGAAGGCAATCACCCCCAGCAGGCCGAGCAGAAGCATTCCTGGAATCAAACCGTAAATTACATCCATACCGAGGCCTCAAATGTGCTGTATGAAAATGAAATCATTATCGGATTCCACGGAACAGAGTACGTATTCGCGCGGCATTAGCAATCACCAACAGTGAACTGACCGGCATTGAGACTGCCGCCACCAACGGGGTGACGAAAGCCGCCATGGCGAGCGGAACCATGATCAGATTATACGTGATCGAGATGCCGATGTTCTGCCTGATTGTCCGCAGGGTACGACGAGAGAGTGCCGAGGCTAGGTGTACCTTCTCAAGCTCACTACTCATCAGCACAATATCTGCACTTGCAATGGAGACATCGGTACCCGAACCGAGCGCAATGCCCACATCGGCCCTCACCAGCGCAGGGGCGTCGTTGACGCCATCACCTACCATCGCCACCTTGTGGCCTCCCGCCTGCAACTTGCCGATAACCTGATCCTTCTCTTCCGGCAGAACTTCGGCTATCACATCCATACCACCCAACCTTCGGGCGATCACTTCGGCGGTGTGGCGCCGGTCTCCACTCAGCAGGGTCAACTGCATACCCTCCTCCTTCAACTTTGCAATCAGATCTGCAGCCTCTTCCCTAATCCGATCCTCGACCCCAATTATGGCCAGTTCACAGCCATCTATCGCACAACGTAGAGAGCCGACGCCGTGATCATCGAGACGACCAGCCTCCTGCTCCAGTTGTGGCTGACGTTTCACTCCCAGCTCATCCAGCCAAGCGCTATTGCCAGCCACCAGCTTACGTCCAGCCACCTCGGCGGAGACACCAAACCCAGGACGGTTGTGAAAATTCACCACCTCAAGATGGCGGCAATCCAAACCAAGCATCTCACCGCAGGAGATGATAGCCGTCGCCACCGGGTGTTCAGAAAAACGTTCCAGGGCGATCAGATCTTTCAGTAGAGGACTTATCTCTTCCGTTATCTGATTACCATGCAGCCATTGATGCTGAGCAGTGGTGATTGAGGTGACTGTCATCCTGCCTTCGGTCAGGGTACCTGTCTTGTCAAAAACGAAGTGGGTTATCGATGACAAGGTCTCCAGGACTTCGCCATTCTTAACCAGAATGCCGTATCTGGCACTCAGCCCCGAGGCCACAGCAATAGACATCGGTGTCGCCAGCCCGAAGGCACAGGGGCAGGTAATAATTAATACGGCGGTAGCCGCCATCAGGGCTTTCTCAAAATCGTTATCAAGCCACCAGAGAAAGGTGATGGTTGCCAAGCCGATTGTAGCGGCGACAAACCAGGGAACAATGCGGTCAGCTAGACACTGAATCGGCGCCTTGCTGGCCTGTGCCTCTTCCACCAGACGGATGATGTGTCCAAGGGCGGTATCCTTCAGAACACTCTGAACACGAATCTGCAGCACGCCGTGACCATTGATGGTGCCTGCTGAGACCCGGTCTCCAGCCAGTTTAACAACCGGCTCTGCCTCACCGGAGAGCATTGCCTCATTAACGGCACTCTCCCCTTCCAGTACCACGCCATCAACCGGTATCCGCCCTCCGGGTTTCACAAGTACCAACTGCTCGGGTTTGATCGAACGGATCGGGACTATCTTCTCTTCACCATCGTCAAACAGGGTTGCCACCCGTGGCTGCAGATCAAGAAGACGCTGGGAAGAGGCCACCGCCTGGCGCTTGGATATCGCCTCAAGATAGCGCCCCACCAGGATAACGAAGATAAAATTGACGACAGTATCGTAGTAAACCTCACCCACCGTTGAGCCCACCAGCATGACGTAGACTGAATAGAGGTAGGTGATCCCCGAGCCGATGGCAATCGGCAGATCCATACCAAAGTGGAGACTCTTCAGCCCTGACCAGGCGCCTTTAAAGAAAGGGTAGCCGGAGTAAACCAGTGTTGGCGTCGCTAAAGCAAAACCGACCCACTGGAAAAGAGTGCGAAACTCACCCCTGTCGGCACCGGAGTAGAGAGCGATTGAGATCCACAGCAGGTTCATCATGGTGAACCCGGCAAACCCCATACGATAGAGCAGGCGCCGGTTCTCCTTATGGAGCCGCCCCTCCGCCGCTTCAGGATCGAAAGGAACTGCGGCGTAGCCAATCTGCCCCAGACGCTGGATGATGGTGGAGAGCTTTAGCTGATCACTATCCCACTTTACATGGAGACGGCGACCGGTGAGGTTGACCCTTCCCTGGATGATTCCAGGTATCCCCCGGAGTGTATTCTCAATCAGCCAGACACAGGCGGCACAGTGAATCCCCTCCACCAACAGATCGATATCACGCACTTCACCCAGGATGCTGACAAACTCTTCCTGGACTTCATCAAGATCATAAAGAGCCAGTTCACCGGGGAGTTCGGGTGGAGGTGCCAGTTGTGTGCCATCAAGGGTACGTTGGTAGAACCCCTCCAAGCCTGCAGCGAAGATTGCTGCACAGACCGATTTGCAGCCGAGACAGCAAAAAATCCGCTCTTCACCCTCAATGTCTGAAAGAATCTCATCCGCAGGAGAAACCGGAAGATTACAGTGGAAGCAGAGCTGTTCGTTTTCAACGCTCAATGGGTTACCCAACAACCACAACTGGATTAAGGTGCTGTAAGCATGAGCTGACTAAGCAGAGAGCCCCCATCACAAAAAGATTTTCTCTGTGCCCTCTGTGCCCCTTGGCGGTTCTCTGCGTCCCATTTTTTATCTCTCTGATGCAACACTACTTAACACCGGCACTGATCCGATAAGGTTGGTTGTATTCATCCTCTCCGAGTTTATTGCTAACCAATATGTCCCATACACCAAGAAGTGGAAAAGTAACTTCAGCCTGATACAGTCCCACATCAACCATCTTCATCGGTACAGAAAAATCGAGGTTCTTATCTGCCGGCCGGTAGACATAGAAGATCACTGAGTCTGGAGTCACCGGATTTCCCTCTTTATCGGACACCCTATAGGAAAACAGCGCAGGTTTACCGATATCGACAAATTCCGGGGCGATCACCTTCATCTTCCAACCCGGATCACGCGCCTGCCGTTTGAGCATATTCTCCTCATAGTCTTGCCCGCGTTCATAATAGTCATCGACCACCAGACCCGGACTGTCATTAATCGCAAGATAGATCATGACAATATTTGCCGCCACAAAGATCACCAGCATCGACATCCAGCCAATAATCCAGGGACTACGCCAAGGAGATTGTTTTTCACTCATAACAGGCTCACTTTACAAATCATATGTGTAATTCTCACTGCCAAACCGAGGCAGAGATAAATTCATCATAAACACAGAAAAGGCGAGCCCACAGGCCCGCCTCCCCATAAATCACCCTGCGACTCTATTTCTTGGGGCCGATAAATACACTACCACGCTCACTAACAAACAGCGTACCTTCAGCATCTTTACCTTCAGCCCTAAAGGTAATGGGCACTGATTCAGCACTCAGGTTTTCTGGTGGTACCCGTATATAGACGGTATGTGGTGTTACTCTCCCATGACGGGAAGTTACCGCCTTGTCCGCCCCGACCATAACAAGCCCGTCGAACCCTTTCGCAGTAATAATAACATCCATATCGGTTGTCATCTTATTCAGAACTTTTATTGTGTACCTGTTCTGAATTGAGCCATCACTCTGCATTACAAAGAGCGGCAGCCGGTCTCGAATCACCTTAATTTCAATTGCATCCAGCGTCGACAGACCATAAGCAATACCCAAGAGTGAGAGCAGTAGTACAAGTGTGTAGACCCAGACTCTCGGACGCTTCACCAGTGGCCGATCCTCCTTGCCATTGAGCACATCAAGGGACTCATAGAGGATAAGCCCGGTGGGGCGCTCAAGCTTGGTCATTACCATATCACAAGCATCGATACAGAGAGCACACATGATGCACCCTTCCTGTTGTCCATGACGAATATCGACACCGGTAGGACAAACAGCGACACACAGGTCACAATCCACACAGTCACCCAGATTGCCGGCCCCTACAGCACCCCCTTTCTTAACCCGACCTCGCGGTTCGCCACGATGAAAGTCATAGGTGGGGACAGCGGTAGAGTTATCGACCATCACAGCCTGAATACGTGCATAGGGGCAGAGCCAAAGACAGGTCTGTTCACGCAGAAAACCGGCCAGAAAGTAAGTGCCAACAGTAAACAGAGCAATGGTTATGGTGGCACTGCTTCCTAAATTAAAAGTGAAGAAATCATTCAATAACTGATAGGCATCGACAAACCAGGAGACAAAAGCGATACCCGTCCAAACTGAAATCAACAGCCATAGGAGGTGCTTAGTTCCCTTGATACTTATCTTGGAGAGGCCCCAGGGAGCCTTCTCCATTTTACGCCGTTTCGCCGGTGTCCCTTCAAGACCCTCTTCTATCCAGGTAAAAACATCGGTCCAGACCGTCTGAAAACAGAAAAAACCACACCAGACGCGCCCCGCCAGCGCAGTAGCAACCGCCAACAGGATGGCGAAAAAAAGCAGCAGCAGGGAGAGCATCCAGAAATCCTGCGGCAGGATGGTGATACCGCCAATATGAAACTGGCGATTGGGAATATCAAAAAGTACCGCCTGGCGATCACCCAAGCGAAGATAGGGGCCTAAAAAGAATAGAGCCCAGAACATGTTGGCGACCCATTTCAGGCTTCGCCACTTACCTGGAATTCGTTTGGCGTGAATAGTCTCATCGCCGACATTTACTTTGGCATGAGCCGCATCTGCATAGAGCTCATCAAGTAAGGCATCACGATTCGTGTTCTGATTATCACTCAACGGAAAATCTCCTCATGGTAGGACAATCTCTATCCGGGATAGCCTTCATTCAACCAAATTACAGCTGTTACCCAAGTACAGAGCGAGAGTCTACTGAATCTCCAATGGTATGGAGAATGAGAATTATCAATAAAATCTAATAAGAAAATTATAGTGCCGACAACAGAAAAAGGGGGAAGCAATATCCCCCTTTTTCTGCATGGCTGAAATGTGTGAATTACTTGTGACTGTCCCTATCCATGAGAGACTTGATCTTGAACATCAAGAAAATAAAAATAGTCAAGGCTATCGCAACTGAGGCGATGGATCCCCAAAATACTGCGTCTAAGTGCATAATCAGATCCTCTTTAATTAGGAGCTACCGGAAGAGAGAGTCTTCCGGCAGCTCTATATAGCTGCAGCTAGTCAACCGCTGTTACTGACCACCAGTCAGGTCTTTAACATAGACAGTCAGCTTCTTAATCTCATCCTTAGAGAGACGGTTACCGAACACCGGCATCTCAGCCTGACGGGTCATACTGTCAGAAGTATCATTTACACCATGGGTTATGGTGTAGTTGATGCTTGCCAGCTGATCCTCTTCAGCAAAACGCCAGATTTTATCGGTCAGGTTGGCTGAGCCCATCGCCTGAACACCTTTAGCGTCCGGTCCATGACATGCGAAACAGCCCTTGGCCATAAAGAGCGGATTGGAAACCGCCTTGCCATTCAGAATATCCTGCGCCAGCTGATCGATCTCCACCGCAGACATAGTCTTGCTATTGGCCGTCATAATGCCCTTGCGACCGCCAGTGATGGTCTGCTCTACAGCTTCAACACTGCCGCCAAACAGCCAGTCATCATCGACCAGTATTGGGAAGCTTGGGACACCCTGCCCTTTAGAGCCATGACATGAAGCACAGTTATCGCCAAACAGCACCTTGGCAGCAGCCAGAGTGTAACCTTTCAGGTCAGGATCAGCGAGAATCTGAGCAGCAGACTTATCCTTGATGCGCGCCTCATAATCAGCACGTGCACTCATGACTTCATTCAGCCCCTCATTATACTCTTTGATCTGGGACCACCCCATGATGCCTTTCGTGTTACCACTGATACCAGGGAACATGGGATAGAGAACGGCATATATGACAACCCAGGCTATGGATGCCCAGAAAGCCAGCATCCACCAATTCGGGGGCGGGTTATCCAACTCCCGAATATTATCGTCCCAGATATGTCCGGTATTATTTTCGCCCGGAAACGGATTTTTATCCGACATTGTTATCTCCACTATTTATCTGTTCATCGTCCAACGGGATAAATCTTTTTGATTCAAACCTATCCCGGTTCTTTGGACGCAGGACATAAGCGTACAGCCCAACCATAAGGAGGAAGATAACCACTGTGAGGATGGTACCCACCCAATCATTCGTGGTCATCGCCGCCCAATCGGTACGGAAATAGTCAGTTAGACTACTCACGGTAGGCCTTGCTTTCGTCTAGTTTGACCATGGTGCCGAGAACCTGTAGGAAGGCGACCATTGCGTCCTCCTCAGTCTTACCCTCTACCAGCCCTGCTGCCTCCTCAATATCCGCTTCCGTATAGGGAACGTTTATCATAGCGAGGCCACGCATATGCGCTTGGATGGTCGCACCGTCTACCAGGTTATCTTCCAACCAGGGGTAGTTAGGCATAACCGACTCAGGAACAAGCGAGCGTGGTGCACGCAGATGTTTACGGTGCCAGTCATCGGAATATTTCCCACCAAGGCGAGCAAGATCCGGCCCGGTACGTTTGGAACCCCATTGAAAGGGGTGGTCGTACATAGACTCAGAGGCCAGTGAATAGTGGCCGTAACGCTCTTTCTCATCACGGAAGGGGCGAACCATCTGTGAGTGACAGGTGTAACAACCTTCACGGGTATAAACATCCCGACCGGCAAGCTCAAGTGCGGTATAGGGACGAATTCCGTCGCCCGTTTTCCAGTCACTCATGCTCTTACCATCCCTCTGCCAGACGAGCTCAGGTGCTTTGTTATGCTCCATTGTATCGTCGAGATAGAACAGGGGGACGATTTCGACCAAGCCACCGACTGAGAGCACAATGGCGGTAACGATGGTAAATCCCCAAACATTTTTTTCTAGGCTTTCTTGAAGTGCCATGTTGATAACTCCTTGATTAAGCAGTGGCAGCGGCAGTACGTGCCGTCTGCACGGTGCCCTGAGAGTTAGCTTTGAGGACGGTCATGATAATGTTGAAGACCATCAACACAGCACCAGCCAGGAAGATCATCCCACCAACAGCGCGCATGGCGTAGTACGGATGCATCGCTTCCACTGACTCTGCAAAGGTGAATGCCAGAGTGCCGTAGTCGTCATAGGCACGCCACATCAGACCCTGCATGATACCGGATACCCACATAGCAACAACGTAGACAACCGTACCGATGGTGGCAGTCCAGAAGTGAGCGTTGATCAGCTTGGTAGACCACATCTCAATATGGAAAACCTTGGTCATCATATGGTAAATCGCACCAATACCCACCATGGCAACCCAGCCCAGTGCACCAGAGTGTACATGACCAACGGTCCAGTCAGTGTAGTGAGAGAGTGCGTTGACAGTCTTGATAGACATGATCGGACCTTCAAAGGTCGACATGGCATAGAACGCCAGAGACATGATCAGGAAGCGGAGTACATAGTCAGTACGCAACTTATCCCATGCACCGGAGAGAGTCATCATCCCGTTCACCGCACCACCCCACGAAGGAATGATCATGGCGATAGAGACAGCGGCACCCAAAGAGCCGGTCCAGTCAGGCAGAGCGGTGTACTGCAGGTGATGAGCACCCAGCCACACATAACCAAACATCAAAGCCCAGAAGTGGATTACGGAGAGGCGGTAGGAGTAGACCGGACGACCTGCCTGCTTCGGTACGAAGTAGTACATAATGCCCAGGAAACCTGCCGTCAAATAGAAACCAACGGCGTTATGTCCCCACCACCACTGGATCATGGCATCCTGCACGCCAGAGAAGATTGAGTAGGATTTGAACATACCAACAGGGATGGCAAGACTGTTAACCACATGCAGATAGGTGATCATCACCATCATGCCGAGGAAGAACCAGTTGGACACATAAATGTGCGAACTTTTCCGCGTGGCAAGCGTCATGATGAAATTGATTAGATAGGAGAGCCAAACCACCGCAATCGCGATATCGATAGGCCACTCGAGCTCCGCATACTCCTTACCACCCGTCAAGCCGAGAGGCAGGGTGATAACCGCAGAGACAATAATCAGGTTCCAACCCCAGAAGGTGAACCATGCCATTTTATCGCTCCAGAGACGAACACCACAGGTACGCTGTACGCTGTAGAAGGCGGTCGCCATAAGGACACATCCGCCAAAGGCGAAAATGACTGCGTTAGTATGAAGTGGACGAAGACGCCCGAAAGAAAGATATGGAATATCAAAATTCAAAAACGGCCATGCCAGCTCCGAGGCAATATACACCCCGACTAAAGCGCCTACTGCTAGGTAGACAGCTGCCATGACGGTGAACCAGCGTACAACGTCAAAGTTGTACTTCTGTTCAGCTGTGGCGTCCATGGACCCCCCCTTTTTTATTTGGCAAACTACTCAAATATATATGAAATTCACATAGATGAATTCCCCCCACTCAGAATACCCGGAAATCTCTATTCTGAGTGTGGTATATGACACGCTATGACTTGATAAATGTCAAGCTAAAAACCGCAATAAACCTCATAAAATTTATGTATAAATATTTACTAACAGATTGATTTATCTGCACTAAAGATTGTATTTCCTAAAGAAAATTCAGGTAAATTAATATATTAGCGTTAAATGTAGCTCTTCAGCTCGCTTTGCTATTTTGACATTACAAACTTTCAGGAGCGGAGTCTCGCCTGGATAGGTTCCCCACCATGAGTGTTGATTGCGGTCGGGCACTCCACCCGCAACACCCAAACCGCTGTTAATCTTTGTCAGCATGATGGAGTGAGTAATTACGTATCATGTACAGCATCTTGTATAAAAAACCCTTCAGCGACCCCTGGGGGGGGATTTATGCGCGCTCCAGAGTGGATTGATGGAGCAGATTGCCGCTCCCAAGGGGGATGAAGCAGTGCTCATGGGTGACACAGAAGGAGAGCCACTTCGACATAAACAGATTATTTTTCCACTTCCAGTCGAGGGCCGGGAATTCAAACCGGCGATCGAGGGGCAGAACGCCCTGGGTGAGATTAAGCACTTCCGCCTGACGCAAGTCATGATAGAGACGCAGTGTCACATCCGGATCCGCCTTCCGCTCTCTCTCATCGGGAAAATAGTGGGTGAGATGAATCAGTGTGGTATAGGGGGTCTGTTCAAGAATCTCAAGATAGAGGCCGACAGAACTGGCGGCCTCTGAAATATACTGACCACCCATCTCTCGCATAGCAGGCGCCAGGCGCAATAGAGTGTGATAGTTCTCATCACATAGATCCATCAGGGAACCGATGGTTGGATGCCCGGTGAGGAGTGTTTTGAGATTCCAGGGATAATAGGGTGCTTTCACACCCTACCATCCCTTCTCTTCCAGAGAGAATCAGCCAGCACTGCGGGAACGGCCACGTCTTTTCGTTGGACTCTTTTTGACTTTTGCCTTATAGCCTTTTTCCCATTTAGCCAAAAACTTGGCAACGGCTACTTTACGCGCAGCTTCCAACTTCTCAGCCTCACTGGCGGCTTTCTCAGCACTTTTCTTGGCGCTTTCAATACCATCCAGAATTTTCCTGGCCTCTAAAAGAGCCGCCTTGAGTGTTCGTTTTTCACTGGTCAGGGCAATGACTTTTTTATGAGTCTCGGCAACCTGCTTACGTCTTTTTGATTTCTCCTCATTGAGTGCAATCTGTGTAACAGCCAGCTTCCTCTGTAGCGACTCAACACTTACCGGACGTCCACGGCGGCCTTTTTTAACTGTTTCAGCCACTTTAGGTGCAGCAGGTGCAGCCTTCGCCTTGGGGGCTGTCTTGTTAACGGCTGCAGGGCGCCCACGGCGGCCTTTTTTAACTGTCTCAGCCACTTTAGGTGCAGCAGATGCAGCCTTCGCCTTGGGGGCTGCCTTGTTAACGGCTGCAGGGCGTCCACGGCGGCCTTTTTTAACTGTCTCAGCCACTTTAGGTGCAGCAGATGCAGCAGATGCAGCAGGTGCAGCCTCCGCCTTGGGGGCTGCCTTGTTAACGGTTGCAGGGCGCCCACGCCGCTTTGCGGTGACTTTTGCTGCAGGCCTCCCACGCTTTTTTGGTGTTACAGAACTACTGACAGCCGCACTCTTTTTTGCGACGCGTTTTGTTACCTTTTTCTTTATCGCCATAGTCATTTTCCATTGTGAATTACAATTTAGAAATCTCTAAAGCATCTCCAGGTGTATTAAATTATGCACGAAAACCAACGATGGAATCTTCACACTGCTGAAGTCAACCAGCGCATAGTCTCATCACTCACACCTTAACTCAAAGATCTCTTTACCTATACGACAAGTGATTTCTGTTATCCATTCATGCAGTACTTGGATAAATTACCCGGTACTCCATTACAAACCTACCGGAAATCACAAACACACCCGTCATGCTCTCACGTACAAAACGATAATTGTTTTGTCAACCGTCATCTATTATAGGAAATTTTTTTTATTTACTCCAAAATAATTTCAATACTCATTTAGTTAATATAAATCAAAACCTGCTTAGCGGTAATTATTCAGCCAAAATAACTAATCGATGATCTCTATTTTGAACATAACTATGTCAGGTGATTGATGTGGTGAGGTACGAACCGCATCATTCGAATAGCAATCGACCCTCCTGTGTATCGGTGGTGAGCAGATGCCTGAATGGTTACTTTTTGAACAGCACTAATATCTCAAGTTTAGAGATTCAATAATAAGAAATCCTGATTACCTCTGAGGTTCAGCCAATGATATAAGATGATCAGTCACTATTGGCCGCAGATAAACGCGTATGAACACGAATATTTTAGAAAATCCCCATACTGCGAAGCATCTGAACAACCTCTCGATGATTATTTCGTTCAGTACCCGGGAAATTATCCGCGAAGGGGACATTAAGTATCATATTCGCGTTTATTTGCGTTCATTTCCGGCTGAATTTCAGGGGTAATCAGGTAAGAATTTATGAATTTTGAACAGATAGGGAGAGCCAGCCATAGAGTACGGCTTAGGAGAAGGGGGGGCAATCAGACCACCTCATGCAGCAGAGGGAGTGCCTTCCACCGCCGGTCTCTGTAACCGGCGGCAATACAAATATTATGAAGAGGCCTTGCTCTCCTCCGCTATCTGGGTATGCACCTCAGCCATATCCAATTCACCCGCTTTCTGCACCAGATCACGGAAGCCGCTTTCCGGCAAAGCGCCGGCCTGGCTGAAAATAATCACTTTCTCGCGGAAGATCATCAGAGTGGGAATGGAACGGATCTGAAAATGAGAGGCAATCTCCTGCTCCTCTTCAGTATTTACTTTGGCAAATATCACATCCGGGTGATCTTCTGAGACACCCTCATATGTCGGTGCAAACGAGCGGCAGGGACCGCACCAGGGTGCCCAGAAATCGACAATGACGAAATCATTCTCGGTTACAGTCTTTTCAAAGTCGTCATTTGTCAGTTCGATAACAGCCACGGAGAGCCTCTAATTAAGTGCATTGGAATCGTTCGAGTATATCAAAAGTCACTAATAAATAAAGTTCGTTTTGGCGATAAAAATCATGCGATACCCTAAAGAGAAAAAGCCGGGCTTTGCCCGGCTTTTGATGGAACTGATTAAACCTTCACCTGTTATCCAAGACCATTAAATATCTGCTCACGAATATCATCCACCCCACCTACGCCATTGATTTTGACGTAGTTGCAGTCGCCGGCTTCAGCCTGCTTTGAGTAGAACGCCACCAGCGGCTCCGTCTGCTCGTGGTAGATGTCCAGACGCGCCTTAACGGTATCTTCCTGATCGTCATCACGCTGAATCAGATCTTCACCTGTCTCATCATCCTTACCTTCTACCTTGGGTGGATTGAATACCACATGGTAGGTACGACCGGAGGTGAGATGTACACGGCGACCCGACATGCGCTTGATGATCTCTCCATCAGGAACATCAATCTCAACAACCGCATCGATAGCCACCCCGGCCTCTTTCAAAGCTTCAGCCTGAGGAATGGTGCGAGGAAAACCGTCAAACAGATAACCGTTTGCACAGTCAGCTTCGGTGATACGCGCCTTGACCATACCCATAATAATGTCGTCAGAAACCAGACCACCCTCATCCATAATCTTTTTTGCCGCCACGCCCAGCTCAGAGCCGGACTTGACGTGTGCACGCAGCATATCGCCGGTGGAGATCTGAGGTATGTTGTACTTATCCTTGATGTAGTTGGCCTGTGTACCTTTTCCGGCGCCGGGGCCGCCAAGCAGAATTACTCGCATCGCTTTTATCCTCTTCTCTAGTGGAGGGATCCGCTGATCAATTCGTGAACTTGTATCTTCCACCCAGAATCAATCAGAGGCTCCTTTGGTTTTGTGTAGCCTGAGTCTGCCATAGCCATTGATCAACCGCCATTCAGCTATGTAAATAGATAAATACACAGGATTTATACGCCGGCATCCTATGCCGACATGCTCAGCATCAACTTATTCAGGCGGTGAACAAAGGATGCGGGATCCTCCAGCTGGCCACCCTCAGCCAATTTGGCCTGATCCAACAGGATTTTAGCCAGATCCGTAAACATATCCTCATCCTGTTCCTGATCCATCTTCTCAACCAGAGGGTGGGTTGGATTGAGCTCTAGAATCGGCTGAGAATCTGGTGCATCCTGCCCCATCTGCTTAAGAACTCGCTGTAGATTGGCACTCATGTCGTAATCACCAACAACGAGACAGGCCGGAGATTCGGTCAGGCGATGGCTGATTTTCACCTCTTTGACCTGCCCATCAAGCGCAGCGCTGACACGATCAACCAGCCCCTTATGCTCCTCGGCAACCTTCTCCTGGGCCTCCTTGTCCTCTTTATCTTCCAACTCACCCAGATCCAACTGCCCCTTGGCAACTGACTGCATGTGCTTCTCTTTATAATCCGTCAGGTGGGATACCAACCACTCATCCACACGATCCGTCAGCAGCAAAACCTCTACATCCTTCTTCTTGAACACTTCGAGATGGGGGCTGTTTTTTGCCGCCGCATAACTATCAGCGGTAATGAAGTAGATCTTCTCCTGCTTTTCACTCATACGCCCGATATAGTCGTCCAGTGATACGGTCTCTTCCTTACCCTCTGACTTGGTAGTGGCAAAACGCAACAGACCGGTGATCCTCTCCTTGTTGGCAAAATCTTCCGCTGGTCCCTCTTTCAGCACTTTGCCAAACTCTTTCCAGAACGTCTGGTACTTCTCACTATCGTTCTTGGCCATCTTTTCCAGCAGGGTGAGCACGCGTTTGACACTGGCGGTACGGATAGTGTCAATCTTCCTGTCATGCTGGAGAATTTCGCGGGAGACATTCAGCGGCAGGTCATCGGAATCGACCACACCTTTGACGAAGCGCAGGTAGTGAGGCACCAGCTTATCCGCCTCATCCATAATAAAGACGCGACGCACATAGAGCTTCACTCCATGTTTCTGATCCCTCTCCCACATGTCAAAGGGTGCCCGGCCGGGAATGTAGAGCAGTGAGCTGTACTCATTGGTGCCTTCGACCCGGGTATGGACATGAGCCAGTGGGTCTTCAAAATCGTGACCGATGAGCTTGTAGAACTCATTGTACTCCTCCTCCTTGATCTCAGACTTATTGCGCATCCACAACGCAGTGCCCTTGTTAACCTGCTCCCACTCGGGCTCCTTTTTCTCCTCACCCTCTTCCGGCTCACCCTGCTGCTCTTCCAGCATCTCGATCGGTATCGATATATGGTCGGAAAATTTGCTGATAATGGTGCGCAGACGGTAACCATCGATGAACTCATCCTCATCTTCGCGCAGGTGCAGGGTGATGTCGGTGCCACGCTCGGCTTTCTCCACCGTCTCGATGGTATAGGCGCCCTCGCCTCCCGACTCCCAGCTGACACCGTGTTCGCTACCAAGACCGGCACGACGAGTGACCAGGGTGACCTTATCGGCAACGATAAAGGCGGAGTAGAAACCGACACCGAACTGACCAATCAGCTGACTGTCCTGAGTCTCATCGCTGTTGAGCGCATCAAGGAACTTTCGTGTCCCAGAACTGGCGATAGTGCCGATGGTCTCGGTGACCTCCTGGCGGCTCATACCAATACCGTTGTCGGAAATAGTGACCGTTTTCAAGTCCTTATCAAGCGAGACCCTAATTCGAATATTGGGATCCTCCTCCAGCAGGGCATCATCGGTAAGTGCCTCAAAGCGTAGCTTCTCAGCTGCATCCGAAGCATTGGAGACCAGCT
>JBEVXT010000480.1:33820-35590 GCA_040505955.1 Sedimenticola sp.
CGAATATTGGGATCCTCCTCCAGCAGGGCATCATCGGTAAGTGCCTCAAAGCGTAGCTTCTCAGCTGCATCCGAAGCATTGGAGACCAGCTCTCGCAAAAAGATCTCCTTGTTGCTGTAGAGAGAGCGGATTACCAGATTCAGCACCTGGCTTACTTCCGCCTGAAATTCCAGAGTCTCCTTGTGAGTATCAACCGTCATGATTTCGTCGCCTCCTAAGCTAGCTATATATATAATGAGATCTATTACTTGCACCAGATCCCCACGAATCCCACGGGAATCACAATCCATCGATAATGGGGTTTATTACGGAATATTCAAGGTTAATAGACAAACATGAGCATAGCGACGATCCAAAGTCTGCCATTCGACGACCAACGCCCGGGTACCTCCGGCCTGCGAAAAAAGGTCAAAACCTTCCAACAACCCCACTATCTGGAGAATTTTGTTCAGGCAATCTTTGACAGCCAGAGTGATCTTGCAGGTGGCACTCTTGCCCTGGGCGGCGATGGTCGCTATTACAACCGTCAGGCGATCCAGATCATCCTACGGATGGCTGCTGCTCATGGCATCTCCAGGGTGATTGTCGGTCAAGGCGGGCTACTCTCCACCCCCGCCGCCTCCTGTGTTATTCGCAAATACAGCACTCAGGGGGGAATCATCCTCTCTGCCAGCCACAATCCCGGTGGTCCCAATGAGGATTTTGGCATCAAGTTCAATGCTGCCAATGGTGGACCGGCCCCGGAAAAGGTCACAGAGGATATTTTTCAACGCACCCTGGAGATCAGCCAGTACCTTATTATAGAGTCACCAGACATCGACATTGATCTCATAGGCAGTCAACAGATTGGTGATATGACGGTAGAGGTCATCGACCCCGTAGATGACTACGCCGAGCTGATGTCCACCCTCTTCGACTTTCCAGCCATCCAGGCACTCTTCACTTCCGGCAACTTCCGCATGCGTTTTGATGCCATGCACGCCATCACCGGCCCCTACGCCAAACGGATTTTAGAAGAGACGCTCAAGGCAGAAACCGGAACCGTAATCAATGCCGAGCCGCTGGAGGACTTTGGCGGAGGCCACCCCGACCCCAACCTGGTTCACGCCCATGAGATCGTCGAAATGACTCATGGAGAAAACCCGGTGGACTTTGCCGCCGCATCCGATGGCGACGGCGACCGCAATATGATCCTCGGCAGCCACTTCTTTGTCACCCCCAGTGACAGCCTGGCGGTGATGACGGCCAATGCCCATCTAATACCCGGCTACAAAGCGGGTATCCCTGGGGTCGCCCGCTCCATGCCCACCAGTCAGGCCCCGGATCGGGTGGCCGACGCACTGGGGCTGGCCTGTTATGAAACACCCACCGGCTGGAAATTCTTTGGTAATCTACTGGATGCAGGAAAAATCGCCCTCTGCGGTGAAGAGAGCTTTGGCTCCGGTTCCGACCATGTGAGAGAAAAAGATGGTCTCTGGGCGGTACTCTTCTGGCTCAATCTGCTGGCGGTAAAGAGAGAGTCGGTTGCCGATATCGTCACCGACCACTGGCGTCGCTTCGGGCGCAACTTCTACACCCGCCATGACTACGAGGGGGTTGATAAGGTCACAGCCGAGACGCTGATGAAAAACCTGGAATCCCGACTGGCAAGCCTGACTGGAGAGTCATTCGGTGACTACTCTGTCGACTATGCCGACAACTTTTCCTATACCGACCCTATAGACGGCAGTGTTTCGGCCAATCAGGGTATCCGCATCGGCTTCACCAACG
>JBEVXT010000481.1:0-4423 GCA_040505955.1 Sedimenticola sp.
AAAAAACACGCTTCCTTTATACGATTTCTAAAATAGAAAAAGAGCATACTCTGAACATAACATATGACTGCATTTGCACATCAGGGTTTACACTGGTCGCAGATACCGATTATGCTAAATGTATTACAGTACGCAATGTGCAGTTGAATAAGTTAATTCAATAATTATAAAAAAAATCAAAAACACAACGTACCTCTTCAGCTTTCATTTGCTCAACATATAGTTCCATTTCCGTGATCATATCCCTATGCGTATCCCATCTCAAAGAGATGGATTTTTCTTGCGTACGATCAAAACGACCTGTCTGCCAACATTTTGAGGTGTCATTTATGTGTAAATAAAAGGTGTCCTTGCCTAATTTGGTGAGACATGCATTCTGCTTCGATGACATCTTTGCGCGAACTTTGTTCAATAATCCAGATTCGTCGTACATCATATCCATGATTTGCAGAAGAGAAACACGTTCTGAATATAAAATGTGCGTAACTTATAATCTGCAAGAACATAATGACGCGATGTATCGTCGTGATCTTATATATAACTGTCGCGTTCCCGATAAATGTGCGTTACGCCATGTTCTGTTCAGCTTCATCATGCATAATACGATCAACTAGCACTGTCAAGTTGTCACCCGATGATTTAGAACATTTAATTACATTTAATTTATTGATCAGTAAACAGTATTAACTCTGAACATACCATATGACTGCATTTGCACATCAGGGTTTACACTGGTCGCATACACCGACGATGTTGAACTATCCACGATATCAACTCATAATTACTGACCGGCTGCAAATTTGCTTTTGGCGGCAAAAAGTGATGTTATTAAATTGACATTGCATCCACCAATTATCTAATTTCATTGTACGAGTGATCTGATCCATTTTTTGTTTTTTTTCCCGCTAATGTTTTCTGTGTGGCGAATCGCACCAGCGCTAACTGGTGAAAGGACGAAACGAGCAGGTGGCAGGTGGCACAGAAAATGGAACGAACGGATCGATAGCGGCGGAAAGTGACAATTCTACCTTCGCTAAGAACCTACCCACCCTGTTTTATTGATTTCAACGCATATATCTATAAATACAAATATATTTTTACGTTTACCCATTAGAGACTAAATAAAGTTATTGTCACTACAAAACGGAGTATTTTTTCAATAATATTGATAATTCACGATAGATTCACATGTCTGTCCTCTCTATCGGTCTAAACACGGTGACCGTGCTGATAGCCTCATCAACTTTCTTGTATTTCCGCCTAGAAAGTCACGAGACACAACAACAACAACACTTCTGAAAATGCTTGTCATGTTTACCGATATGATGATTAAAAAGACGACTGCAGTTTTGCTGGTAGTGATATGCTGCTGCTACGCGCGATACATACCTACGACGAATACCCCTACGACTACGAGTTACTTTCTAAACCATGCATGTGAGGAAACGACTATTTCCTTTATAACTTGTAAACGGGGCCTGCAAGGATTTTTGACATACCAACATCATAATGCTCACATTTTACGGATTGAATTCCAGACTCTGGAGCATTGTGTCATTGATGTCGGCAATCTGCCAGCTGTAAACACCATAGTGGTCAGATATGGTTCATCATCATTGGTATGCAACAGGATTCGTAACATTGACACACCGATTGATGTGTACGTTGCAGATGACCCTCGGGTGACATGTGAAAAAAACATTGTTTCAACCCCAGTGACCGAAAGTGACCATTCGGAGACCCCTGCTACATATAAAGAGGACAGATCCTTGGAATCTACAACACGTATGAAAGACGAGGTTTCCACGACAGTGATCGAAAACGACCATTCTGAGTACTCTACTACATTCAATGAGGACATATCCTTGGAATCTACAACTCATCTGAAAGACGACGTTTCCACGACAGTGATCGTATATGACTATTCTGAGTCCCCTATGACACCCATGGAATCAACTACTATAAAAGACAGTATCACCATAGAGTCTGAGATACATACACGATCTACAAACTTTCATTCCTCTACACCTGTTACACAACAAGACGAAAGGACTACAACTGAACCTACATCAACGTTGAATCAGCTAAAGGATGCCTGTAAGCAAGAAGTCATAGGTCTTATTTGTATTTCTGTATCATTGTTTGTGAGCTTGGTTTCTAATATCATATTGTTATGGCAATGTAAGAAATGGAAACGTGCATCCATTCATCAATCCCTTTCACAATCCCTTTTACAATCCCGTGCACAAGACGCTTCTGGTTTATCCCTGCATACATGTACCACCTCTCTAATTGATGATGATGATGATGATGCAAATGACATCATATTTGAATCAACAAAACGAACAGAATTTTATGTATAATGTTACAAGTGTGTATGTATTTATATTTTAACTGAAAATATGTGTCATGAGCTTTTTCAATTGGAATTTAATAAAACTGTTCGTAACACATACCTTCATGAAGAAATAAGAGCAGGGTTCATTCTAGGATTCAATGGAGAGGGGCCACAATGGCCCATCATATTTTAAAATGGGGCCACCTAAAATTTTAATTGGCCATATATTAATTATTATTATCAGACCTATTTTAACACATTCAGGGGCGTAGCTAGAGCAAAATTGATGTGTAGGTACAGCTACATGTAATATTAAAATAGCATTGCCATATTTTGCCAGTATTCACTTAGAAAATGTACAATATTTTCCTTAATGTATTTCATTGAAATTTGATAAAAAGTGCTCTGCAATTTTTATCAAATTTCGACATCATTTACGGGAAATAGAGCCGATTTTCTAAACCAATGACGGAAAATTACGGAGATGCCATAGGGTAAGAAATCGCAGAAACTGGTCAATTTAATTGTTTTCATTTTTCAAAAGTATGTGTAGGCCCGGGCCTACTTTGCCTAATAGTAGCTACGCCCCTGAATGTGTTAAAATTGGCCATTACGATGAGAAATAAGAAAAATAGAAAAAAAATGTTGGGGATGTTTCATACGCCTAAAGGTGTATTCCGCATGTAATGGGTTAAAATAGGCCTGATAATAACGCAATACAAATCTGTAAGTCATACTCAAGCATGGTTTTGAGACCTTCCAACAGTGAAAATGGCGTATCCAGATTATAATGGATTCAAATTAAAAAGTGTAGTTGATCCGAATCAAAATAAAACAAAATTTGCTGAAAATCTCATGCTATAGCAGTTAACATGTTGACTTGGCTAATAATTAAATTAATGTACTGATTTCTTTCAGTAATCGGTGTGGGCTCAGCTGTGATGGCATTGCTGAGTGTAGTGTCTGTGCTACTAACAGTTATATACCGCATCAGGCGGCGATTACAACGGATACAACAACAGCGATCTTCAACATTATCTTTGCTTACCATGAACACATCATTGCCAGTCAGATTTCTGTCTCTACAAGATCTGAGTACCACAGATTCTCCAGCTCGAACAATTCCCCCTACCAGCACAGCTTCCCCTATCAGCACTGCTTCTCCTGATGCAACCCTTACGTGTGATTCGTTCATAGTCATGGAACCGCAGATGGAAACCAGGGCCATGAGAACAAGAAGGTTACTTGAATACAAAACCGATGGTACAGACTTGTAAGCTGTCACATTCGGTCAAGACTAGTTACAAAACTTTGTCCGCTGCCAACTCAGAACTGCGCTCAACTAGTGGAACTCACGGGTTACCCGTATACTATGCGCCACAAATCCCTCACTATATATTTTATATAAATCCCTCACTAAGCTTGTATACGGGTACCCCGTGAGTTCCACTAGTTGAGCGCCATTCAAGAGAAATGTTATTCTGAAATCAGTAGGGTAAATTCCAGGAGTGATGAGAAATGGGCTCTTTGCTGACTGCACTAACAGGAAAACAATTTATCTTTAACCCTTATCCCGCTGCAGACGACAATCAGCATACGACCAGTGCCGAATTGTATTTCTTATTTTTACCAGAAAATTTCAAGGTATGATTTGATAGAGCTATAAGAACAATATTCGGCACTGGTCGTATGCTGATTGTCGTCTGCAGCGGGATAAGGGTTAATACATAGTGCGATTATTTAGACTATACCGTGCACTCAAAATATGTAACTTGCTATGATTACCTCATTAATAATATGTCATTGCTGTTTATAAACACTAGTCACGATAATAAGTTTCTGTCATTTATTACATGTAATATATTTCACAATAAATGTATGCTATTCTGAAATACAATATCTATACATGCATGTAACTATTTATGCACACAATTATTGTTTGAATTGCATAATGTGTATACATGTTTCCACTCCAAGTAACTTCATGGACTGATCCATGTTGATTTCATGATCAATCTAGTCACACACAAAAAAAAAATGTCATTTGGACCAGCCCGTTTATGAAAATAGGTAATATAATCATTG
>JBEVXT010000482.1:0-16414 GCA_040505955.1 Sedimenticola sp.
CACACAGTTTTACCGGTAAGTGCCCGATTTGTACTGTCATTCTATGCCAGTTTTAAAGTAGATTATAGCAAAATGGAGCCATCGTATTGGAGCAGAAGGTAAATTTAGTGCCCAGTGCAATTTTTTGTGAATTGGGTTTTCAATTTACCAGGCTGTTTTTGTTGAAGGTTGAGCGTATAACATGCTTGCGAGCAGAGTAAAAGCATCTATTATGGTGACACTGGTTGTTAGCTAGCTGTAATTACTGAGATTATTTTGATGTGTGAATTGAGTGTAGTGCTACCGGCATACCATGAAGCAGGGATTGTGGGGGAAGTTGTTGGTCGTATCCGGAAGAGATTTCCAGATGCAGAGATCCTTGTGGTCGACGATAACTCCAATGATACTACTGCTGACGAAGCTGAAAACGCAGGCGCTCGAGTGGTTCGCCATCTCTACAACATGGGTAACGGTGCCGCTATCAAAACAGGCGCAAGGCACGCAAAGGGCAAAACCCTTGTCTTTATGGATGCGGATGGTCAACATGATGACCGCGATATCGCGCAACTGCTCGAGAAGATCGATGAGGGGTATGAGCTTGTGGTGGGTTCACGGGCTGGAGATACTCACGCAAATATTGGACGCAGTCTTGGAAACCATCTACTCAATAGATTTGCCTCGCTTATGATCGGCCGCACTATCCCTGATCTGACGTCCGGTTTTCGGGCAGTTAGGCGTGATACTTTTCGTCAGTTTATCCATCTTCTGCCCAATGGATTTTCATATCCAACAACATCGACTATGGCCTATTACAGGTCGGGATACCCTGTCACATTTGTCCCTATCAAGGCGTTACCAAGAAAAGGCAAGAGTAAAATCAGTTTTGTGCGGGATGGTATACGTTTCATGGTAGTTATCATGAAGGTGACGACTCTATTTTCTCCGATGCGATTGTTCTTTCCCGCAAGCCTGATGTTTTACCTGCTGGGCTTGGGCCGTTACCTATACTTTTATTGGCATACAGGTGGTTTCTCCAGTATGGCGGGTGTTATGTTCATAACTGCGATGCTGGTGTTTCTTATTGGCTTGGTATCGGAGCAGATTACAGCGCTGCATTATGGTATTTCACATTCAAGAATGAATGAGCATCAAGATCATGATTAAGGCGGGCCCAGTGAGTGTGGAAAGAAGAATCTGAGCAGCCCATTGCCGCATTATCCTGCTGCTGTCGAGTTCGATGTGTAGTTGGCTGTTATCTCTGAGATGAACTGAGTCGTCGTACTGGAAGGAGTCCCTCATCCCGGAAGATAGATCAATGCACAGCGGGTGATGAGCGCCAGGAGGCTAATTGCTATGCCACTGAGGGGGGTATCTGAGGAAATAGGCATGGCTGCGCAGCTTAGCGACTGTATGTGGTGCCTCGAAACAGGATCTCTTGTCCGCTCTGTGACGTTGTTCGAAATTTATCACTTGATGTTCTAAAAAAAAGTACTATTGTATCTGCATGGTTCAGTTCTTCGATGCTTTGATCACTTCCAAGATGCGCGTACGCATCCTGATGCGCCTGTTTCTCAATCCCGAGAACAGAACCTATCTCCGGGAGTTGGTGAGTGATTTTGATGCCTCACCAGGGCATGTCAATAAAGAGCTGGGCCTACTGAAGGACGCTGGTCTATTACAAAGTGAACAGGATGGGCGTCAGGTAAACTACCGGGCTAACACTCAGCATCCGCTGTTTCCAGAGCTTCATTCCATGGTTCGCAAGTCCCTTGGAATGGACAGGATTTTAGAAAGCATTGTTGAAAGGCTGGGAAACCTGGATGCAGCCTTTATGCTCAATGACTATGCGATGGGAAAAGACAGTGGCTTGATAGACTTGGTGCTGGTTGGGGATGTCGATCCGGTCAATCTGAATGATCTAGTTGCAAAAACAGAACAATATATTGATCGGAAGATTCAGGTCCTCGTATTGAGCCAAGAGGAGTATCTAAACACCGAGTCCGAGTTTACAAATAGGCCTAGGCTCCTGCTTTGGAGCCGTTCAGAGGACTTCAAGGAATGAGCTCACGGGATTCAGGCTGGGAGCAAATCATTGAGCCTCACGGTCATCTCTTCAATCTGAAGCTCAAGGTGTTTTGGCTGTATCTATAATTGGATGGATTCGCTAGTACTCCACGAGAAAGCAGGAATCAGCTGTAATGAATTAGCACTGCGCGAGGCACAGAATTGAGTAGAGGCTATAGCACTTTTTGTGCCGATGCATGAACTTCCCCCTGTGCGGGCGAGGGAGTCTAAGAACTGTTTTCTCGTGCGCTGAAGTGCTTCGAGGTGAGAATTGAGTCTATCGTCCTCAGTATTGCTTAGAATCATGTAAATAGGGTGGATGTGTGACCGGATCAAGGCCGCAATCACATGTTGATACTAACTTACCTAATGGAAGTAAATATCCGGTAGCAGACAGAGTTGATGAATGCGAAGAGGAACTGACTGATCCTCAATTCTGGCGATGTCCGAAAGAGTACGTGCACATGTTGGGTGAAAATTCTAAAGCCGTGGTTAATTCATATAGTAGTCCTTCATCTACCCCTTCAACTCCACGAGTATCGGTGGTGGTGCGTTGCTACAATGAGGAGAAGCACATAGGGCGTCTGCTCGAGGGAATTCTCCGCCAAACGTTGCACGATGTAGAGGTTGTTATTGTCGATTCGGGTTCGCTGGATGCCACCCTTGCGATTGCTTCACGATATCCTACTAAATGTGTGACGCTACCGAAAGACGATTTCTCTTTTGGCCGTTCGCTAAACCTCGGTTGCTCAACTGCAACAGGAGACATCATTGTTGCTATCTCGGCACATTGCTATCCAATTTATTCTGATTGGTTAGAGCGACTTGTTGACCCATTAACAGATCCAAATGTGGCTATGGCTTATGGCAAGCAACGAGGTAACGGTTTTAGCAAATTCTCTGAGCGGCAAATTTACTGTCAATGGTTTGGAGAAGAATCGGATTTCGCACAACGCCATCCGTTTGCGAATAATGCTAATTCTGCGTTCAGACGAGATGTGTGGGAAAAGCAGCCGTTCGACGAAACACTTACAGGTCTTGAAGATTTGGATTGGACACATAAGACAATGCGAAACGGATACCGTGTTGCTTATGTTGCTGAAGCTGAAGTTGCCCATATTCACGAAGAAACCTGGGAACAGATTTACAATCGTTACCGCCGTGAAGCGATCGCAATGCGTCGAATCCTGCCTCAAGAACGTTTTACATTGTTAGACTTCGTTCGTTTGTCCTGGGCAGGGATTTTTGGGGATATGCGTGTCGCTCGACATGAAGGCACTTTGCGTCAAGAGCTTTCTAGTATTGTGTTGTATAGATTATTGCAATACCTCGGTACATATCATGGCTATCGGCAACGGGATCTGATTAGTCAGGATTTACGGGAAACCTTTTATTATCCAGGGGGTAGGCGTTCTTCCAAAGGTGTAAAGTCAAGTTTTTCAAGAAAGTCAGCGCCTATCTCCTATTTGGGGGCTCAGCCTAATATATTGGCTGTCGGGACACTTGAGGGCAGGAAGTTTTACGATATCTCACTTACTATCTCCAAGGCACCAGTTTGGCCGGGTGATAGCAAGCCGGAGGTCGTCCAGGTGAAATCCTTGAATGCTGGTGATCAGGCTACGGTATCCAATCTTTTGATGTGTGTTCATACAGGTACACACGTAGATGCGCCGGCTCACTTCGTGAGAGGTGGTGCTGTAATGTCTGAAATTTCACTTAGCCGCTTTATAGGTAAGGTTCAGGTTGTGGATCTGCATGCCGCACGGGTAATAGGACCTAGAGAGCTCGATCAAGTTGAGATCCCCCCTGACTGCCAACGCCTGTTACTCAAGACCCGCAATGCCGTCCTCCTGGAAGAAGAAAAATTCTCCAAAGATTATGCCGCGCTAACACCCGATGGTGCTAAGTGGATTCAGGAACACAATATATCCTTGATCGGTATAGATTATTTGTCAATCGAAGCCTTTGGGGAGAAGGATAATCTGACGCATAAGATTTTGCTCGAGGCAGATGTGGTAGTACTGGAAGGACTTGATCTAAGGGGTATAACGTCTGGCTGCTATGAACTCATTTGCCTGCCTTTGAAAATTGGTGAATCGGAAGCAGCCCCGGCACGAGTGATTTTGCTGGAAGAGGAGCATACAGCATGAATGCTGATAGTCCGCTCTGTGCACTAGTCCCGATGCGTCACAAGAGCCAACGAGTACCAGGAAAGAACTACCGTTTACTGGATGGAAGACCGCTCTATCGGCATATCGTAGATGCTCTCATTGCGAGCGACTGCATTGATCGTATCGTGATTGACACTGACAGTTCTGTCATTTCCGAAGACGTGAGGCTCACTTATGGGGGTCGGGTCGAGGTCATTAATAGGCCAGCCCACCTTACAGCGGCATCTGTTCCTATGAATGAGATCCTGATGCACGACGTCAGTCAGATTGGTGGTGATCTTTTTCTCCAGACCCATTCTACCAACCCTATGTTGAAGTCAGAGACCATCGCTTGCGCAGTAGACAAGTTTCGCAAATCTCTTAGAAGCGAAAGTCATGATTCTCTGTTCTCGGTAACTCGAAGGCATGTACGTATCTGGGGTGAGGATGGAAAGCCTTTGAACCACGATCCAAAGGTGCTTTTGCAGACACAGGATTTATCTCCCTTTTTTGAAGAAAACTCATGTCTTTACCTATTTACGGCAGCTGGTCTGGGTCTCAACAACAACCGGATTGGCACTTGCCCAGAGATGTTTGAAATGAATCCGTTAGAGGCTATTGATATCGATGAAGAATCAGATTTTTTGCTCGCTGAAGCCCTGTGCGATTCAATGAAAATTGAGCTAACTAGTAAACCTAAACATCGAGGATAAATCATGGCACGTTTCAAGGTGTTGATTTCTGCACCCTACCTGATTCCATTTATTGATCGGTTTCGCCCGATGTTGGAAGCTCGAGATTGCGAGCTTGTTGTAGTTGAAGTGGAAGAGAGACTCGAGGAGGAAGACCTTCTTGGGATTATCGGGGATATTGATGGCGTAGTCTGTGGTGATGATCGCTTTACCGCTAAGGTGATTGAGAAAGGAAGGAATCTCAGGGTGTTATCCAAGTGGGGTACCGGTATCGACTCGATAGACCAGCATGCGGCAGCAGCTCATGGTGTTGAAATCCGTAATATTCCGAACGCATTTTCTGAACCTGTCGGCGACACAGTGTTGGGATGGATGCTCTGTTTTGCAAGGCGGATTATCGAGCAGACTGAACTGATGAGAGATGGGGCCTGGGAAAAATTACCAGGACATGCGCTTAATGAGTCGACACTGGGTATTATAGGTCTGGGCAATTGTGGCAAGGCTGTGGCTCGCCGTGCACAGGCTTTCGGTATGACCGTCTTGGCATCCGATATCGTTCAGCCAGATGCAGATTTTATTCGCCAGTACAATGTACAGATGATATCGACCGAGGAACTTCTGAAGCAGGCTGATTACGTCCGTATCAACTGTGCCCTCAATCCAACCAGTGACCGAATCATGAATGAGTCGACAATAGGTTTGATGAAAGTGGGAGCAGTATTGATCAATGCAGCACGTGGCCCACTCATCAAGGAAGCGGCGCTTGTTGCTGCGCTACGAGAGGGGCATCTTCGAGGCGCAGCGCTGGATGTTTTTGAAGATGAGCCTCTGGCAATAGATAGTCCATTGCGGTCGATGCCCAATGTGTTTATGGCTTCACACAATGCGAACAGTTCTCCGGCAGCTTGGGATCGGGTGCATGAGCGAGCGCTGAACAATATGTTGGACGTACTGGAGTCTCGTTGATGGATGGTTCAAAGGTCGCTGTCGTCACTGGTACGTCGGGTGCAATTGGCGGAGCGATAGCCGAAAGGCTTAACGATGCGGGATGGCAGGTTATCGGTGTCGATGTGCGGCCTGCCGCTGACGTCTCCGCGTTGACTGTGGAGGTGGTTGGTGATGTTGCCGAGGCGGATACCTGGAGCCGGGTCGAGGCCAGGCTCACAGAAAGGGACGATGGGCTGGACGGCTTGGTACATGCGGCAGCGTTACAGATTTGTGCTCCTCTGCAGGAGGTTGAGGAATCGGAGTGGGACCGTCTCATGGCAGTCAATGTCAAATCGGTTTTTCTTGCAGGGCGTCTTCTGCGTTCTCGGCTTGCCTTCTCAAAAGGGGCGGTAGTCGGTGTCGGCTCAATACATGCCGTGGCAACGTCCACCAACATTGCGGCATATGCTGCAAGCAAGGGGGCACTTTCGGCCCTGATGAGAGCGCTGGCGGTAGAATGGGCACGGGACGGTATAAGGGTAAATACAGTGCTTCCGGGTGCGATTGATTCGGAAATGCTGCGTTCCGGGCTGACGAGAGGGCACTTGCAGGAAGGCGTTGTTGGGGGACGGCTCGACGAACTGGCCTCAAGGACTGTGTTGGGACGGATTGGTCAGCCAGGAGAGATTGCCGACATGGTGCAGTTTCTCCTGGATCCCGCCGTTAGTGCGTTCGTCACTGGTGCTGAATTCGTTGTCGACGGCGGGGCCTTGGCCCGGCTGAGTACAGAGTAAAGTTGGGTGAGTGTAATTATGTCTTTTCCTGTTCTACGTATAGTGAGGACTGCCGGCGCTATCTTGCGTCAGGACGGTGCTGAGGCATTGATGCGGGCAATTGTGAGGAAATTGGGTCTCTCTCGCCCCACTGTGTCTATCCCAGGTGGTTTAAGCAAGTCGAATAACATCAATGAGGCCAACATCATCTTTGAAATTCTTGATGCCGCCAGCCGACATGGTGTGATGGTCGATGTGGGCGCCCATTATGGCGGGACGCTGGGGCGGTTCGCACACGCGGGCTGGCAGGTATATGCCTTCGAGCCGGATTCTAAGAATCGCGAAAGACTTGTGGAACAGGGCTTCGGGAATATGCCGAATGTACATGTGGACGCCCGGGGCCTGGCGGATAAACCCAGTACCGGTATTCCCTTATATCGGAGTGAGGAGTCTACAGGCGTCAGTGGATTGTCGGCTTTTCTTCCGACTCATATGGAGAGCGAAACCGTCGACGTGACGACCCTCGAAATTTTTTCGGACGAGCATGATTTCAGGGCGATAGATTTCCTCAAGGTCGACACAGAAGGATTTGATCTGTTTGTATTGCAAGGGGTTCCCTGGGAACGCTTTGAACCCCAAGCTGTGCTCTGCGAGTTCGAGGATAGAAAGACGGTTTCCCTCGGGTATTCATTTCATGATCTTGCCGGATATCTCGAACAGAAGGGTTATCGCCTGGTCGTATCCGAATGGTATCCCATCAAGCGTTACGGTATTACCCATGACTGGAGGCGCTTCACGCCTTATCCATGCGAACTCGAGGACCCTAACGCATGGGGGAACATTCTCGCAGTCAAGGAACCGCTCTATAAAGCACTGCTGAAAACCTGCAATCTCACTTGATTGTCAGCAGTGCCCCTGGTGGACAAATGGACGTGTTGGACGCATCAGAGATGTCGATACAGAGAGAGAAAATGAAGCAAGGTAAAGCGCAATGACGATAATGCAGAAGATTAAGGCCGCATGGTGTGTCTTGGTCGATTATGGGGCATTGGCTTTGTTGCAGAGGGTTGGGGATCGCCTGTTTTATTCGTCAGTTGTTCGATATTTTTTGTACTTGAGACAAAAAAGATGTATCGAATGCTCACCTGGTAAGCCGGTTTCTTTCTATCCGATCATCACCAACGAAAAGGACCTGGTTGATACCTTGGCGAGGGCCTGCTGGTACCTGGGCCGGCAAAATATTAGCGAGTTTGTTTTTCATGTGTCCAGTGATGATTTAGCAGCCTATGGACGGAACATGCTGGTGCCCCCTGGCTTCGATCAGCAAATCTATAAATTGTTGCCGGCATTTCTCGCCAAGACAAAGTTCGTCGTGGAAGAAAAAAGTGTTGTCATGCACCGGGCTGCCAGGCGTTCTGTGACCCTTTATTGGCGCAAGGATGCATTCGATTCCCGGAAAACAACTGGAAATTTATCCCGGCTATTTGCCACTACAAATAAAGCATGGTGTGTCGACCCGGAAAACGAACCACGAGAGGGGGCCAATTATACTGAAGCAGCTGACTACCTGACTAGGGACAAGGAGAGGTTGCTGGAAGTATCACGGCAGCGCTTCAGGGAGTTGAGAGGGCAGCTCGGTCACTTCAGGAAAAGTAACATCATCGCTACCGGTCCCTCATTCTCGGAATGGCGTCGTCTCGACTGCGTCAATACACTGAACATCGTATGCAACAGTACAATAAGTAACTCCGAACTCATGGAAAGGGTGAGGCCGCAAATTCTGGTTTTTGCTGATCCGATCTTCCATTTTGGCCCATCCGAATATGCCGCCAAGTTCCGGGCTGCACTCCGGCAGGCAGCTTACCGGTACGAATTTTCCATCATTATCCCTTCCAAGTACATCGGGATATTTACTGCCGACATGCCAGATTTGGCTAACAGGGTGATTGCTCTTCCGTTTAGTGTGCGCGATGAATTCAATGTAGATCTTAACGAGAAATTTGAGGTTCGCGCGACTGCGAACATCTTGACCTTTCTGATGTTGCCTATTGCGACTACCTTTGCAGAAGAGGCTTACTTGATCGGGTGCGATGGCAGGCCGCTTTCCGAATCCGACTACTTTTGGAAGCATGATCCATCTGTACAGTACAAGAAGGAGTTGAGTGGTATTCAGCAGGTTCACAAGTCTTTTTTCGCAATTAACTATAATGACTATTACAAGACGCACTGTGATCTTGTTTTCCAGTACTGTAACCGAGCCGAGGCTAACGGTAGGAAAGTTTACTCTGCTGCTCCTTCGCACATACCGGCATTGTCCGAACGGGAATTTCCATCAGCCCTGGGGGATGTGGATGGTGGCAAGTGTGAAGGGCAGGAACATGAAAAACTACCAGGTGATATCCAGAAGCCTCGTGTACTCGTTATCGATCCGACCCTCATCGGCAGTGCCTCCGCTACTGGGCAGCTCAAACAACTGCTGTTTCTCGATTATCCGAGAGAAAAACTTATGCAGGTCCACCGTACTGGGAAATGTCTTGCCTTGCTTCAAGGTGAAGATATCGACAGGGCAGTGCGTGTTAGTGGCCAATCCATTGATCAGATGCTGCGACGCATACGGCGCTTTGGGCCGGACGTGATCTATTTTAGATCCGTAGGTGACAGGTTGTTTGATCTGTTCGTTGGTCGACTGCTATCAGAATGGCCAGTTCGGTTGGTGATGCACGTGGCAGATGATTGGATATCAAGGATGAGAGAGTGTGGGCAGCATGAAGTCGCAGATGCTGAGGTGAGATTTCGCCGACTGCTGAATGCTGCAGATGAACGATTGAGCATAGTGTCAGATATGTCGGATGACTTGAAAGAAAGATACGGGTGGAGTTTTACGCCAATAGCAAATGGTGTTCCCAGTGACCTTATTGCGAAGAGGGTGAAACTCTCGAGAGAGAGAATCACGATCCGTTACCTCGGGGCGATGGCAGCCGATATGAATCTCCAGTCGATTGTAGATGTGGCAAATTCTGTCAATACGATATCTGATCCCCGTATTGTGTTTGAGATATATACCTCGGACTTGTGGATATCAGATGCTCGCAAGGTGATCAGGGAGTCCGAGTGCGTGAGGATACTTGACTCCAAAGAGAGGAAGGAGGACTACTGGAGCACACTCCATGGTGCCGATATCCTGCTCATTGCATACAACTTCGATACTGTCAGCCAAGCTTATACGCGGCATTCATTCGCCAATAAGTTACCGGAATGCATGGCATCCGGAGCTGCGATCCTGGGGTATGGTCCGGTTGGAAATGCCACGCTTGAATTTGTTCAACACCATGATGTCGGAATGGTGGTACAGGAAAGGAATCCTGTTGCCCTAGGCCAGGCGATCAAAAATTTTGTGAATGACCGTGAGTTAAGAAATAGCTATGCGGAAAGAGGGCTGCACCTCGCCCGTGAGCGATTTCAGCAAGACCAGGTCATCACGAAGTTTCGCTCAATTCTTCAAGGTCGAAATGCATGTGCTGCCGAATTGGGATCACAGGTGGCAGACGCATGAATAGGCAAACAGACTGGACGGAGTATGGGGCTGACTACAAACTCGGCAACAATCCCATTCACTCCTGTCATGTCGTATGGAAGGAGCTGAGCAGCCATCTCTGGCAGAGTTGGATGCTGTTTAAGTCCGGATTTATGGCAGCATTCAGGCAGACCTTTCTAGGGTTTTTCTGGGGTATTCTGATGCCCCTCGTCCCGTTGATTGCGTTTTTTATCCTCACACTTCTACGTGTTTTTCCCACCCATGAGGCCATCCCGCCCCTGAGTTATATGGCGGTGGGAGTCACCCTGTGGCTCTATCTGCAGGGACTCATCGTGGCGCCGGCGGAAGCCGTGGCGAAGCATGCGCCAGTGCTGAAGGGCTCGGGTTTTCCCATGATCTGTGTGTTTATGGCCTCCTATGGGCAACTGGCATTCGAGATGCTGGTGCGCGTATTTGTCGTGGTACCCCTGCTGCTTGTCTTTTTCGATATCTCGGCAACTGGGCTGGGGATGATTCCCTTCTTACTGATCCCTGCAAGTGCCTTCAGTATTGCTCTCGGGATCATGTTGGGACTGGCAGGGATCGTGATACCAGATCTGAAGAATGTGGTGGCTATTGTTCTTCGTTATCTCATCTTTATCAGTTTCGCCGTATTTCCCCTGTCACTGACCGGCATCGGGGGTTGGTTGTACAGTCTCAATCCGCTTGCCATCTTCATCGACAATATTCGGAGCGTACTAGTATTGGGTAACTTGTCCATGCCTGGGCATTTTTATGCGGCCAGTGCCGTCTCCCTGGCCATGCTCCTGGTGGCCCTGCATCTCTATAACGTGCTTGAGCGGCGTGTGGCGGGTGCACTGTGATGGCTGACTCCAGGGCGCGGATCCTCGAGGTCACAGGTGTCTGCAAACGCTATTCGAAGAATATTCCTGCCAAGCGAAGGCAACTCATCCGCCAGTTCACAAGAGCTGTCATGGGTAGGCCTGATGATAGTGAACAATTGGCAGCGGATGAATTCTGGGCCCTTCAGGATGTCTCCTTTGCTCTCGGGCGGGGTGAGGCGCTGGGCCTGATAGGGTTGAATGGCGCCGGCAAGAGCACCTTGCTCAGTATCATCGCCCGCCAGACCCTGCCAGACCGGGGCTTGATCAGGGGCCGGGGCAAGATCGCTGCCATGATCAACCTGATGGCGGGCTTTGAGGCATCTCTGACGGGGCATGAAAACGTCTTCCTGAAGGGAGCTCTCATGGGTAGGTCAAAGAGGGAGATGCATGATTATTTTGATAGGATCGTAGAGTTCGCGGAGATCGGTGAGTTCATCGATTCTCCCGTGGGTACTTACAGCTCGGGTATGCGTATGAGACTTGCATTTTCTGTAGCAGTTCATACGGATCCTGACTTGTTAATTATAGATGAAGTTCTTTCTGTGGGTGATTTCATATTTCGGCAAAAGTGCCTGCGAAAGCTCAATGAACTGCGTACTGATTCATCATTTGTATTTGTTTCACATTCCCTGGAAGAATTGGCCCGTTTTTGTGATCGCCTAATAGTTCTTGAAAGAGGTCGATTGGTATTTGATGGTGCGGTTCGTGAAGGTTTGGAGTTTTACACAAAATGTTATAGAGTGCATGAGGAGATAATGAAGAACACATCGGGTGGCTGTGTTGCTCCTACAATTTCAGGTGCCCCATTGGCAGTTATGGGGAGTTTTTTGCATCAGGAAGACGTGGTCAGTTTTGTGTCGTTTAGGTGGATTTTGGATGAAGGTGAGTCTTGCCATGCTATTCGGCATAAGCAAATGTTAACTGCAGAGATTGAGCTAAAAATGGTATCATCGTGCTGCGATATTATTATTGGGATGCCAATATGGAATGCTGATGCGGTCTTGGTTACTGGTATTAGTAGTGAAAATTCTTGCTTTCAAATACAGCCTGATTTAAGGGGAGTGGTATTGATACATTTATATATTAAGTCATTAAATTTAAATCCTGGTTCCTATTATCCAGTGCTGAGTATTATGAAAAAATCAGAGGTGATTTATCGTAAACCTGTAGAGCCTCTTGTCGTTGATGAGGTGGGACGAAAAACGTGGGGTACGTTTACACCGCACGTGGAATGGCGTTGTATTACTAAAGAGGATTAATTTATGAGTGCGGTAGGGGGTGTGGGTATTAGAGAAATAAGTATCTTCAAATATTGCTGATGAGAAAAAGGTGGGGCAGTTGGTATCGTTAATACATAGTATGATTTCTGGTTTTGAGAAGATAACGGCTTTTCGGATTTTTTTTGCGTGGGCGGTTATAAATTTTGTTTTGCTGTTTTCTTTGTATAGTCATGTCGTTGGTTTTCATGGCTATGCAGTATTTCTATTTTTTTCAATAACAGTGGTCCTTGGTCTTCTTTTCATAAGATCATTATATCTTGCTAAAAGACATGTCGAAAATGCTATTTTAGAGGAAAGAAAAGAGCGCAAGATGGATTTTTATAGAAGAGAGCAAGGGTTCTACCAGAATTTCGATCGCGATTTGTCATTTGACGAAGAACAAGAGTTGGCACAGTATTGGTCCGAGTGTTTGGGTAGGGAGTTTACAAAAGAGCATATCAGGTATCTGTGTAATAAAATTAAGCAAATTGAGTCTACATGTCATGGTCGTCTAGCATGCAATATTCAAGATGCCATAATACATGTTTTGATTGCAGAGTCTCTTGTTGATAGGGGACGGTTGTCTTACCTTGAGCTAGGATGTTTGCATGGCATTAATGCTGTTCTGATACACCAGTTTTCTAGGTTGATGTTTGATGATATAGGTCTGTTGTTGATAGATCCGCTTGATGGTTATTATGCGCATGGTGTTCGGGATCCATATACGGGGCTGCCTGTTTCTGAGAGGGTTTTGTTATCTAATTTTCGATTGAATTTAATTCAGGAGAATAGCTATGTTTTGATCAAAGATTATTCGTTCTCAGAGTTGGCATTAAGGGAGGCGTCGAAGAGAAAGTATAATTATATATTTGTTGATGGGGATCATTCGCTGGAAGGAATAAAGAGCGATTGTGAGCTATATATTCCGTTATTGGAAAATGGTGGTTTCATTATTATTGATGACTACAATAGACCAGATTGGCCGGATGTTACGAAATACGTAAATGAGTGTCTTATTGTCTCTTTAGAATTGGAGTATGTAGGACATGCCTCGAAGACAGTTGTATTTAGAAAAAAGGCGGCATGAAGCTATGCCATCCAACTGATACATTGGTATGAGTGATAATCCTATCCACCAAGCACGTGCCACCGTGAATCCTTATCTATCGGCGGGCGGACTAATCCTGTCGCGACTACGTTGGGACCTGGATTATCGCTCCTGGGTCTCACGTCCCCGGTTGAGAGGGATGTTGAACCGTCACTGTGGTGAGAAAGCCGTCATCATCTGCAATGGGCCCTCTCTGCTGGGCACGGACTGGCCCATGCTGGACGACGTTTATACATTCGGGCTCAACAAGATCAACCTGTTGTTTGATCAGACTGATTTCCGTCCATCTTCTATTGTTTCAGTCAATCCGTTTGTTTTGGAGCAGAATAGAGAATTCTTTGGTTCCACCGATATACCACTTTTCCTGGATAGCTATGCTACAAAGGCAGGTATTAGATTAACTGATAATGTTATTTTGATGCATCGCGCAAGTATCGATAGATTCGCAAGGGATTGCTCGGTCAGTGTGAACTGGGGAGGAACGGTGACTTATGTTGCACTACAACTTGCTTATCATATGGGGTTCTCAGATGTCGCATTGGTTGGCTGCGATCACTCATTTTCTGCCATCGGTTCAGCAAACGAAGTTGCACGCAGGGTGGGGACTGACCAGGATCATTTTCATCCTGACTATTTTCCTGCTGGGCAGCTTTGGCAACTGCCGGATCTGGATTTGTCGGAGGCGTCTTACAAACGTGCAAATTCTGTTTTTCAGGCATTTGGCCGCCGCATTGTTAATGCTACTGATGGAGGGGAACTTGAGATCTTTCCCCGGATATCTTTGGAAGAATTCATCTGTGGGTAGAGTATGATCAGTAGGCATGGAGTTATTTTTTGGATTGGCTCAAGATTCGAACTATAAAGGAATCTGTATAGGGTAATGGCAGTCAATATCATAACCAGAGGCTCTGCGCTGACAGCGGAGAATGAGGGCCGCTGATGGTGTTCTCAGCTAGATGCTCAAGTGGATCACTGGTTGATTCTGTCCCGGAATTTCCCCGTATATCGATAGTGACTGTGGTGCTAAATGCGGTGTGTACCATTGAACAAACCATCAATAGTGTTTTGTTGCAGAACTATCCAAACTTGGAATTCATCGTGGTGGATGGCGGTTCAAGTGATGGTACGTTGCAGGTCATAGAGCGGTATCAGGCGCAGATAGATAGCTTCCTTACAGAGCTGGATCAGGGTATTGGCGATGCCATGAACAAAGGGCTGTCTAAGGTTACTGGCGACTTTGTGCTGTTTTTACATGCTGATGATTATCTGATAGACACAAATGCTATGAGCCGCGCAGCGAAAAGCATGGCGCACTATCCCAGGGCTGATATTCACATGTTCGATATCAACTATCTGAGTGGTTCTAAGCTGGTACAGCGTCGGCCGCGTGGATTTACTCCGTTGATGAATATCAAGACAGGTATTTGGCATCAAGCTGCGCTGTGCAGGAAGCAATTATTTGAGCAGATCGGGGGCTTTGATACTAATCTTTCTGTTACGATGGATTATGATTTCTTCCTAAGAGCCTACCGGGAAAACTGTAGAACGCACCGATATCGAAATGTTATCTCTGTTATGCGTGACACGGGTATAAGCGGACGCAGAGATGCTCGTTCATTATCTGTACGATTTGGAGAAGAACGACTAATACAGCAACGTCACTGCCGCTCCTGGATCTTGAGGTGGTTGTATGCGGCTTACTGGCCTATATATTTGAGGTACCGGGGGTTCAAGGACTTCGGCAGTATGGGCATACTATTGAAAGTCTGTTCTGGGTGCGGACCAAAAGAGCCTAGAGGGTAGAGTGTGCTATGAAAATATGTAGCCCAATGGCATCAGGTAATGGTGCTCATGTGGTACATAGCAGGTTACGAGACCAAATTCCTATCTACCATTTGTGTTCATATTCTCCTAAGCTGACCTACTTTCCACCACTACTCTTTGGTCGATGTACCCTAGACGGAGCAGACTTGGTGCATACTACGCCAGATTACGCTCGGTTCTTCTATCGGCCCGATGTTCCTCTGATGCTGACTTTTCACAACTATGTACTAGACCATGCCATGGGGGCATACGGATCACCACTGCAGCGTCTGCATTGGGCTACAGATCTTCGCTGGTTGACACGCTCCGCTGTTTCTGTTGCAGACAATATTACTGCAGTTAGTCAATATACTGCAGAATTAGTGCGCTCTGATTTGGGGTATCAGGGAGAGATAAAAGTGATTCCCAATGGCGTAGATACGAATTTATTTCAACCAGCGGGTAGTGTTAAAAGAAAAGTAATTAGGGTGCTATTTAGTGGTAATCCAACCTCGCGTAAAGGTGCACAGTGGCTACCTGATATTGCTTTAAAATTAGATCCGGGGATAGAACTCTGGTGTACAGGTGGCCTGCGAAGTGATGTCACGATAGGGGGTAGCCGTATTCATTACCTCGGTGCCGTTCGTTATGAGAAAATGCCGGAACTGTACCGTTCAGTAGATATACTTATATTACCGACAGTCAGGGAAGGCCACAGTCTGGCAGTTCTGGAAGCGATGGCTAGTGGTTTGCCTGTCGTGTCATCAAACTGCTCTTCTTTACCTGAGCAGATAGATCATAAACAGGGTGGCTATCTGATTGATGTGGGTGATATACGTGGATATGCAGATGCCATCAATTGCTTAGCTTCCGACTCTGCATTACGCCAAAAAATGGGCATGTACAACCGCGATAAAGCCGAATGCCAATTCACTCTGTCTAGAATGGTGGAGGCCTATCGGTCTATATTTAACCAGATTCTTCTTAAATAGTAGAGCGAAGGGTGATATAGTGCATATTTCGCATCAACGTGACCGCTCATTCCGTTTGAACATGACCACTGATTCCGTTTCATCGTGACCAATTGCGGGTAATTTTCCGTAATCAGCGGTCACGCTGCCGTAATCGCCGGTCACGATCCCGTAAACTGTAACTTATCAATAACCCCGTGCGCTCACGAACGCGGCACAAGACAAGCATTGCCAGACAACAGATCCGAAAGGTAGGGTATAAGGTGCTG
>JBEVXT010000483.1:0-2315 GCA_040505955.1 Sedimenticola sp.
GCCTCTTTCAGATCCGTCGGGAGTGGTGCTCCGCCATAAATCATCAGATCCATATTGAGCGCCATCAGCCAGAGCTTACCGGTTTTGTCTTCTATCAGAGTGATGCGGCAGGGAAGATAGGCTGAATAGGTGTCGTCATAGTCAAGCATTTTTGCCGCAGTAAGTGAGTCGCAGAACATGTAAATCTTGACGAAGCGATAATCCTTGCCGATCTTTGCCGCAACATCCAGAGAGAGCGGCAACTCCCCAACATTAGCCATATTGAGTTCATTGGCAACCAGCTTCATCGCCTCCTCGACCTCCTCTGCCGACATTCCTTCAGCCACCGGCACCTTCCAGACAGTCGCTGCCGCCGCGCTCTTTGTCGCCAATACATTCTCGATCAACTCCATATAAACCGCCGGCGCATCCGGGTCAAAGTCTCCGGCGATATCCTTCGCCTTAACACCCAGAAAAATCACCGCTACAACAGCAATGAAGCCTATCAGGGCCAGCAAATTCTTAATAATACCCATCTCTCATCTATCTCCTCTCTGGTGTCCGATTATCCGGCTGTATCAGCCTGCTATATGGACAGTTCAACATATAAAAAATCGTTGCTTTATTATATCCATTCAGTACACACTTTGTGCTTGGCACTGAATGGTTACGCTCAATTTGTGAATACACAGCAAAAATCAAACCGGTTTCTAATGTACCTATCGAACAACATTAGGATAGAGTTTTGCACAAAGAGCACTGAACTCAATAGATCCCTTGCCGCTCGCTTTAAGTTCAAAAACTGCCAGCCCTTCACTGAAGGATCGTCTGAAAATAGTGCGCTGTGCCAATCTTGGCTTGATAAAGTTGATCCCCGGCAGAGTCACCAGCGCTGCAGCCGCTTCATCTGTTTCGGTGATTGCATGGTGGGTGTCACCGCGATTAATGAAACCGAGAATCTCAGGACTCTTCTCTTTTTCAAGTGATGCAACAAAGTGGATAAAACGTTGTGTTGACCAGATATCCGCCTGGGATGGAGGAACGGGAACGAGGATACGATCAGCAATAACCAATGCCTTTTTCATTGTTTTCAGATCAGCCGTGCCGACATCAATCAACACCTCGTCAGCTGTTTTTAGCTGCTCCAGATCCTTCAGCGCTTTTTTTCCCTTGACGTGGATCGCCGGTCTGTACCCCTCCTCATCTCTTATCTCCGCCACATCACGCAGGGTTGCCTGGGGATCAAGGTCGATCACTTGCACATCCACTTCGCCCATCGCCAGCCAAACGGCAAGATTAAAGGTAACTGTACTCTTTCCCGATCCACCCTTAAGGCTGCCTACCACCGTTATCATATTATTATCCTTATCATCGTGAAACTATTTAGCGCAGCAAATCGTCCACAATTTGTTCAAAGGTTACCTGGAAGCGATCCGGGAGCTCCCGCCCCAGCCATACGGATATGTTGATTGAGCACCCCGAACGGATCTCTGTCGATTGTAACTGTCCGCTTGTGAATACCCATTGACTGTCGTCTGCTCTCTCGCCCGCCAGCTATTGTAATTTTGCGGTGCCTGCACAGGTAAGCTTTGATAGCTGAATCGGGGATCAGGGCGGAAGCGGTAACCTTGCCCATAAGGGGTGGCTTGCGGCCACTGTTGTGCATATGCACCCCATCTTGCGACAGGGTAATTGACCAGACCTCTACCACGCGGGGGCGTGTAGAAGCGCGGTACGTATCGGCGGGTCGGTTGTAGCGGTCTGAATCGATATGGATTGGCGACAAGCTGCCGTCTGTTGTCAACCGTTCCCCACTGGGAATAGCCCCTGGCCGGTGTCTGACCATATCGCCCGGCGGGTTGTGTAGGCCTGGGGGCGAAATTCCTGTAGTCACGCGGATACTGCCACTGGCCGGGACTGCTCCTTCTGAATTGATTAGCCATTGATACACCTCTTTCTGGTTGAAACGGCAGTGATGTCGCGGCGTAAGCGGGCCGGTATGGCATCTGTTGCCATGGGTACCCCACCGGGGACGCAACGGGACGATAGAAAGCCCTGCTGAAGGGGCGGTAAGGCATAGGGTGATTGTAGCCGGTTATGGGCATTCTCACCGGGCGATAACTCACCGGGAAAGGCCAGGATGACTTGTTCGCCCGCTCAGGAACAAATCCTCTATCCCACCCATAACGCCCGGCTGATCTCCTCTGCTGAGGTTGCGCTACCGAAGGGGTACGGTAGTAAGGGGTGAAGCTTGCGAAGCCGCCGGTGGGTGAGACCGGTGCATAAGTGGGTGAAAAATGCTGTGGCGGGCGCATGGAGAAGGCAGAGACCGCTCC
>JBEVXT010000484.1:0-5547 GCA_040505955.1 Sedimenticola sp.
AAAATGTCGGATGTTTATTTTTTGTGATAGACAATATCTGTGATATTTGCTATAAATCAGATTAATACTGGACTTATACTGTGTTGATTGAAAGGAAAAGGTACTTTGAACTTATTTACATCTATTTGTGACGAGTTTATTAACTTTATACGCTGATAATATCATATCTGTGTGGTGAAACTGACTGCTATAGATCAGTATTGTGCTGAGTTTTGATTCACCTATTCTATTGTTCTGTCGAGTCGGGAAACGTCACAGTGTCCAGCGGTCATCGCCGCGCGTTCGTCACGCTTGAGTAGCACTGGTCAGTGGTTGTATTCGAGCGGTTTTGCCGTGTACCATGGCGACAAAGGAGACAACTGTTCACTCCAGCCAAATCCCATCTACGTCCAGTGTGGAAGATGCGGAGTTTGTGGAAGCGGTTATGGCTGCTTCCAACACACCACGACCAGTCGATGCCAACAACCACGGCGGTAAAGACACTCGTAAACGACAGCTGTCACACGAGGACAGTACCGCCAACTCCAAGAAGTTAAAGGAGAGCGAACCCACAATGGGCGAGCTCGCTCATTTAATAGTGAACCTTGAAAATTCAATGAATGATAGAATGAACCAGCTTGAAGGGAGATTGATGGATAAACTACGCGAGAGCATTCTGGTAGAGATTAATGACGTGCGAGACAGCCTTAGTAAACAGATAAACACATTGAAAGAAAGAGTTTTAGTATTAGAAGATAAATTTAACAGTGATACACCCATTCCCACAAATCCACAACCGGATACCACACACCGTCTAGTTATAATTAACTTACCTGCGCATCCTATCGAGAATGTAAGCCAGAAATTGAACACTATGATCAAGGAAGGCCTGGACTTACCCAACATAACAGTCACGTCAGCTGAGCGCAAACTGAGTCGCACTGATAAACCTGGGGTGGTAATCGCACAATGTAACTCTGCAGATGATGTACAGAAAATTCTGGAACGCAAAGCCAACCTGAAAGAGAACACTAGATACAAGTCAGTATATATAAATCGTGATATTCCCCTCGCACAACGAATTCATAACGCCAACATGCGAGCCATCGTGAATGTTATTGGTAAAGACAAATTGGAACTGAAAGGCAACGTCATCCGTCAAAAATCAACTTCGACTCATTCGGGCCAGAGTTACAGCCAGGCGGTGCGTCATAACGACCGAAACAGCACAAACAATGGTCGACAGCCCAGTAACAACAACAACAACAACAACAGCAACAATAACAGCAACAATAACAACAACACAAATAGTCGCAACACAACTAACAATAACGGACGTCAGAATTACAGAACCCGCAATAGTGGTAACGGAAATCGCAATCGCCAAAATTAGGTCACATGCGGGTTTTGGAATGTGAATAACTGGAACAAACTTTCAAACTCGGATAATGCCACTTGTAGAACAATGTGCATAAACCATTTAGGGCTAGACATCATTGGAATTGCCGAAACACATTTAATTAAAAACGAGTCAATAAGTGTGAAGGGTTATACGTGGATTGGACATAACAGACAGCAGATACATACCAGGGCAAGATCTGGATCGGGCGGGGTCGGCTTTTTGGTTAAAGACACTCTATGTCACGACTATATTGTCGAATTGTCTGACAACTCCATAGAAGGCATACTGTGGGCGAAGTTTTTAAACCGCCTTGATGATTGTGATGTATTTTATACGTGTGTTTGCTATCTGCCGCCTGAAGGATCTACACGGAATGTTAATGCCCATGATTTCTATGATACATTATTAATGCAAATTTTAACTATACCAAGCAACCATTTATTTTTTATTTGTGGTGATTTTAATAGTAGATGTGGTAATGAAGATGATTTTATTAGAGGCATTGATTGCATCCCAGACAGGAATGTTATCGATTTTAACATGAATACCTATGGTAATATTTTATGTGAATTCTTAATTAATGCAAATTTATGTATATTGAATGGTAGAAACCACATAAATAACGATTTCACCTATGTATCTACTAGAGGTCTGTCAGTCGTAGATTATTGCCTTGTGCCCTATGAACATTTAAGTATGTTTAATGCTTTCGATGTTGTTAGAGCAAGCACACTGGCGGCAAACGCTGGCTGTGTAGGCCTTTTTGATCCACGTTTTTACCCAGATCACTCATTTTTACAGTGGTCGTTGACTCTCGATAATGTTACACGATGTTCTGCCACAGAATCACAGTTTGTTAGTAGTACTAGTAGAGCTAGCCAATCAACCCGTGTGAAATACGATACGTCTACCATTCCGCATGGCTTTCTTATGGACGCGTCAGTGGTTCAGAGTCTGAAGGATGCAATCACATTATTAGAAACTTCGAACATGGAACAATGTAACATTGATTCAACGTATGAAAGTGTAGTTCAGACAATCAAATACGAAATGAATCAGAAGTTAAATCCCAAAATTGTAACACTTGATTCTTGTATAACCAATAAGAAGCGTCGTGTACGAAAGCCATGGTGGAATGGAGATCTATCAATTGTATGGAACACAGTGTGCATGTATGAGAAGGATTATATAAAGTCACGAAAACTCATGGCACGAAACTCACATGAACTGAAGTCACGTTTTGTCACAGAACGAAAACACTTTGACAAATTAGTTCAAAAGGCTAAACGTACTCATTGGCATAATACACAATTAGAGATGCTAACAAACCAATCCAAAGATCAGAAACAATTTTGGAAAGATTTCGGTAAAATTGGAGTTGGAAATGAAAGACAAAATATTATACCAATGGAAATTGTTGATGACAATGGTTTTATCTCTAGTGACACAGATGCTGTTTTAGACAAATGGCGGACTTCTTTTTGTGGGCTATATAATCCGGCAAATGCACACACTGATGATGGTGAGCCAAGTACATATAACATGTCAGATTTTATTGAAACGTATCCCTGTAGTTTCGATGAACCCATATCATTAACTGAAGTACGCATCGCTACTTTTAAAGCCAAAAGTGGCAAAGCCACAGGTTTAGACAATATACCAATGGACGTGCTCAAAAATGAAAGCATGGTAATATGCCTTTGTAAACTTTTCAACGCATGCTATACTGAAGGGGTGGTTCCATCCAGTTGGTCTAAAGCTATAGTTAATCCTATACCCAAGTCCTCTACTACAGACCCAAGAAATCCACTGCAATACAGGGGAATCACTCTTGCAGCATCCATGTATAAAGTTTACTGTAGTATACTCAATAAGAGGCTAACTTGCTGGGCCGAAGAAAATAATATTATAGCTGATGAGCAAAATGGCTTCAGGAAGGGTCGTAGCACTGTTGATCATATTCACTCATTGACATCGTTACTTGAAACTCGAAAACTACGCAAACAGTCTACTTTTTGTGCTTTTATAGATTTTAAAAAGGCATTTGACTCTGTCAACAGAGAAATACTATGGTCAAAACTTTCATCTTTGGGCATTTCAGGTAAAATGTATATAGCGTTGCAATCTCTTTATAGAAATGTACAATGTTGCGTCAGAATTAATGGTATGACTACTGAGTTTTTCGATGTAGACGTAGGCCTAAAACAGGGTTGTATGTTATCTTCTCTTATGTTCAATCTCTTCATCAATGACTTCATATCCTTTGCAAAATCCTTGGACATTGGAATACCTGTTGGCGACTCGAAAATATGTATTCTAGCATATGCGGATGATATAGTCTTGCTAACCCAGAACGAGGCAGAAATGCAAACGTTGTTGGATGCCCTTCACATGTGGTGTGCTGAATGCAAGATGTCTGTTAATTTGGACAAGTCGAACATCTTGCATTTCAGGACGCCATCTGTGCAAGTAACCAACACTACATTTATGTTTGGTGAAAACACTATTACGCTAGCCAATAAGTACAGGTATCTGGGTCTAGTTATCACTGATCTGTTGGACTACAATGTCACTGCTAAAATAGTCGCACAATCCGCAGGTCGTGCTTTGGGTCTCCTCATTGCCAAATGTAAGGCGTTCGGCGGTTTCCATTACGCTACGTTTACTAAACTATATGACACCCTTGTGTATCCAGTAATAGAGTACGGTTCAGCAATATGGGGTACACGGGATTTTTCCTGTATAAATGCCATTCACAACAGGGCGTGCCGTTTCTTTCTGGGGTTGGGGCGTTACGCGCCAAACATTGCAGTAAACGGAGATATGGGATGGAAACCGCCGACCGTCAGACAATGGGAACGTGTTTTCAGATATTGGAACAGATGCATATCTATGGATGAGACACGAATCAATAAATCCATTTTTCAATGGTCTTTTGCTTGTGCACAAAATAGATGCAAAAACTGGCATAATCGTGTGTTTGTACAAAGCTCGAAACTAGACCTTCACCATTTTGCTAATGTAAATGATGTGTCTCATATGTTTGTCATAAATGAAGTAAAAAACTCGTTATGTAATGCGTTCATAGATGACTGGCATACGAAACTTTGGTCTAATGGCTCCGGAACAGGAGGTAGTAAGTTGAGAACATACAGGTTGTTCAAGAGTTCATATAACCCTGAAATGTATCTCTTAGAAAACATACCTACTTCACACAGGAGTGCTTTTGCTAAATTTCGATGTGGCACTGCCCCGATTAGAATAGAGACAGGGCGTTATGAAGGCATCCCTGTGGAAAATAGAATTTGTTTCCATTGTTGTAGCTTAGATCAGAATATTGTAGAATCTGAAATACATGTTATTACAGAATGTCCACTTTACTGTGATATAAGAGATGATTTGTTTTTACATGCACAGTCTGTGATACCTAATTTCTCCACCATGTCCAATACTGAAAAATTTATTAGCTTGTTTCAAAATGTAAATATGATTAAACATTGTGCCAAAACCTGTCATGCTATCTTAACAAAGCGTAGAAATGTATTATACCATTAATGTGATAACAAATAAGTCCACCAGTATTATGATTTATATACCAAATGTTACCTTTTTATAGTTTATTACCCTGAAATAGTTTACGTTTGTACTACTTTTTATCCTGCATATAATGTAACATTTTTTTTTTATGCTCACATGAATGGCTACTGTTAATCAGGTCATCTCAAATCTAATTTGAGGTGATAATATATTTTTTAAAACATTTCGTAATAACTTGCCTTTGTACATAAAACTCGTATGTGGTTTATTCAATTCTGTCTTAATACCTTCTTAGACATGTGATGAATGCTTAATGTAAATTACGTAATCATTATACTGCCACGATTAACGGTAGCCTTGCATGATGAGACACAAGGAGACAATAAACCGATGGCAGGTGCCATTATCACTGATTCTTTTAACCAGTTTGAACACAGTGATAATCTCACCTCCTAGAATTATTGCCTTTTTGTTTGCATATTTCAGTTTTATTTCAAAATGAAAGTCGGCGTTTATATGCCAGTAATGTGAAAATAGTTAATAGTGCTGAAATATCTTTGTAGTACGATTGTAAAATTTTATTGTAAATATCGTCTCTCATAATTCTTTATTGAATGGCAATTGTACAA
>JBEVXT010000485.1:0-12200 GCA_040505955.1 Sedimenticola sp.
CAGACCAAAAGCCTACCCGCTTATGATGAAGCCTCGCGAAATACTATGCCGCGAACTAGATAATGATTTCTCAAAATACATGAAAATTCAAAGCTTTGCATGACAGGTAGCGGCATTGGGGAGTGACTCTACTTATGGATTACAAAGGCCATTGTGAATATTGTTGGTGATTGTGATCTGTTATCAGGATTATAGCGGCGAGGTAAAAGAGCGCGATTTGTTAAGAGATTCCTTAAGTGCGCCAATAATATAAGGGTGTTATTTACTATGCGTGTACTTGTTACTGGCGGATTCGGATACATAGGGGGGCGTCTTGCTCAGGCCCTATCGCTTCAAAGTGATTATGAAATAATACTAGGTTCGAGGAAGAATAATATTGCACTTGATTGCTTGCCTTCAATTAAAGTCATTCAAACAAAATGGGATTCACTTAATACCATAAATACTGTAACTCATGGTGTTGATGCAATTGTCCATATGGCTGGAATGAATGCTAAAGATTGTGCTGCTGATCCAGTGGCTGCGCTTGAAGTTAATGGTGTTTCTACTGGGCACTTATTACGGTCAGCAATTAATAATGGCGTAAAAAGATTTGTTTATCTGTCTACAGCGCATGTCTATGGAGCTACCCTGGCGGGAATTATCAATGAAAATAGCTGTCCACGAGCGACGCACCCATATGCAACGAGCCACCGTGCTGGAGAAGATATGGTGATTGCAGCGCATCTACGGGGGGTTATAGAGGGTGTTGTGATTCGTCTATCTAATTCTTATGGCCCCCCGGTCAATAAGGAAGTAAATTGTTGGACATTGCTTATTAATGATTTGTGTGGGCAAGCAGTAGGGGGGAAGCGTATGGTTCTGCGAACGTCTGGCCTACAGCGGCGAGATTTTATAACACTAACAGATGTGTGCAGAGCGATTGATCATTTGCTTAAGCTATCTGCTGCTAAGCTGGGTAATGGGGTATTTAATGTGGGTGGAAAATGGAGTCCCACCATATTGGATATTGCAAAGCTAACAGCAGAGCGTGTTTTTCTACTAACTGGAGAGCAGCCGGAAATTGTGACATCTACCCGTGGTCACAATAAGGGTGTGCAGAAATTAGAGTATCAAATTTCTAAGTTAATAGAGACTGGTTATGATTTGAGCTCGAACATAAATAACGAGATTGACTCTGTGATTGAATTTTGTCTAAGGGCATAAAAATGGACTCTTCTTGTCCACTTGTTTCAATTATTATTCCTACCTATGAACGTGTTTGTGAGCTTGAGCGTGCTATAAATTCGATAATATGTCAGACCTATGATGAGTGGGAGGTTATAGTTATAGATAACCATTCTTCCGATGGTACAGACGAAATTATTTCTTTGTTTAATGATCCAAGGATCAAACTGTATAAAATACATAACATGGGCGTTATTGCAGCTTCAAGAAATTTTGGTATTAAGGTTTCATCGGGTAAATATATAGCATTTCTTGATTCGGATGATTGGTGGAAAAAAAACAAGCTTGAAGAATCAGTTAAGTATTTAGGGCATGGTTATGATGTCGTTTACCATGATATGTTTTTGGTGAAGAAGGATAGTCAAAAATTGTTTTTACGAAAGACTAGGTCTCGTGATCTTATAGCTCCAGTATTCCAAGATCTGATTTCTAATGGTAATGCAATAAATAATTCAAGTGCTGTGATAAGGAGAGATGCCTTAATTAAAATAAATGGACTAACAGAAGAAGAGGAGCTTATTGCTGCCGAAGATTACGATGGGTGGCTTCGTGTAGCAAAGATATCGGATAAGTTTAAGAAAGTACCTGGAGTACTAGGGTATTACTGGTTGGGTGGAGGGAATACATCAAATCCAGCTCGCACGATCAAGACAATTGAAGCGTTAGAGAGGGTTTATGCCGATGATATTTTGATTCTAAAATCTAATAATTGTCTTTATTATTACGATTATGTTAAGGCTAGGGCTTGTTATTCAATGGGGAATTATCTTGGCGCAAGAAAATATATAAATATTTGTTGGCCACAGAAAAATATTCCATTTTTATTTTCTTTTAAAATGAAGCTGATAGATGCGGCTTCTTTCTTAATGATACGTTTGATGAAGTTGTTGGGTGATTAGGTTGGTTAATAATGGCTCCATAAATGCACTTTCATTAGTGCATTGGCGTATTGTATTGATATTTTTGTCTGTAGTTTTGTTGGCGCTAATGAGTCCTCCATTTGTATTTTCGATCATGGACTATTTTAGCAGAGAGCTAAGGGGTTTTATTGGACTAGTTGTGATTTTTGTTGTTGGTTTAAGTGTCGGTAAAGTAAAAGTGACTGATTTCACTTTATTGATGTGTGTATTTTTTTTGTTTTTTCTGGAAATCATTTTAGCAAAGAGCAGGGTTAGTAATATACTGTCATACTATGCAGTTATTATAGTTTCCTTGCTCCTGTTTATGGAGCTAAGAGGGAGTTACTTCAAGAGGGCGTTGTTCCTTGATTTATGGGTCCGTACGGCATATTTGTTATCCAGCATGATGGTTGTGCTGTTCATTATCCACCAATTTACAGAATTGGATACGGATGTACTAGGTCTTAGTACAATGAAGGAATTTGAATCGAGAACATACAAATTCAGCTTATTTGGCGCCACCTTAGATAAAAAAATTGGTTTCATTACTTTAGCTAGGGTTTGCGGCTATTTTAGTGAACCACAATACGCTGGTCTATATTGTGCTTTAAATACAATGATAGCCTTGAGGCTTATAAAGCCGGATAACTATAGAGGGTATTTGACCATAAGTATTGTAGCTGGAATTTTGACGTTCTCAATTACATTTTATCTTGCTCTTTTCCTAGTGGCCTATCTTATTTTTCTACCGAAATACATAAGGAATGCTGTTGAATTTCTGCTTATTATGTTGGTAATTGCTGTTGTCGGTTCTCTATTTGATCTTTCTGGCCTCGATGATTCAGGTCTGCTTCAAAGAACTTCATTTAGTGATAGACTTAATAGAATTGGTAATAGTGTCGGTATACTGGCTAATTCTTCGCTGTTTGAGTGGTTTCTTGGGCATGGTGTCGGCTATAAAAATGATTTTGACAGAGGAATCTCTTCCGGAGTATTCCATATTCTCGTCGAACGAGGACTTATTGGTCTGGGCCTTTTGTTCTTGATGATTCGGCATATTTCAAATAAGGATTACGTTTTTATTATTGTGTGTGCCTTTTTTCTTATTGCCATGCCATGGTACAAATACTATATATATTGGATTGCTGTAGTTGTATTTTATTCTACCAGTATATGCCATGAGCGCAGTGTTGTAAGGTATAACAGGGCGATGGTATAAGGGTTATAAATTGTAAGTGTCTAGAGTAATATATCTATCCTGCCCCGCTGGTTCCACCAGATAACCTTGTCGCTGAGTAATGAAAAGAAGATGTGTCGTGAAAGAAGGGTTTGTCAAAAAGAGAGGCCAGCCTCCAGTGCTGGGGTGAGCAAAGTAAGGGGCTGAGCAACTACAGGATTATCCCACCTCACGGACTTGTTATTTTTAAATTTTATGGTAGCAGTGCATCGATAGCCTGCTCCGATACGACTGCTGGCAGTTTTTCGAACAGGTAGTTCAGAGGCGGTGAGCTGTAGTCTAATGCTATCAAGGATATCGCCTTAAATATGTACAATTTCATTTTCAAACCCATAAATCCCCTCGGTTTCAATGCTTTTCACAACACCTTCGTGAGGCAACAACAATTGTGTCATAACGCTGTTGACTTTCAGTCTTGAATTCGCTGGAACAGTCGCCAGGGTTGGTTGTTGGTGTTGATGCATCCCGTAATCGGTCCGGTGGAGCAGTGGCACACTTGGTTGGTATCCTCGCGGAAGGTGATCCAGCAAATCATGGTATCCGAGCGGTTCACGTTTGGGCGCCTAGCGCATTGCTGGACGCGGTTCCGGATCGCGAATGGTTGGTGAAGCATAACCCACCAGAGTTGGAACGATCGCTGCTGAAGCAACTTTTTTGGCAGGCTACTCAACTCGCGTGGGCGGCAGAGAGAGAGGGTTGCGATATCCTTTTCACAACGGGAGCGAGTACACTTTGTCGATTCAAACCGATGGTGGTGCTTAGTCAAGATATGCTCTCTTATGAGCCAGGGGTAATGCAGTACTTCGGTTTTGGTAAGCAAAGGCTTCGTCTGCTTTTAATATTGTTACTTCAAAATCGAGCATTCAGATTTGCTGATGGTGTTATATTTTTGACACATTATGCAGCTAAGGTTATACAGAAATCCTGTGGGGCCCTGTCGCGGGTGGCCTATATACCTCATGGTATTGGTTCTGATTTCAAACAGACAAACCCGATTCATACATGGCCATCAGATGGTAAGCGGGCGATTCGTTGTTTATATGTCTCAAGTGCTGCCATGTACAAGCACCAATGGGTTGTTGTGCGGGCAATAGAGTATCTTCGGATGCGTGGGTATGATGTGTCACTCACGCTGGTTGGAGGTGGTTGCGGCCGCGCTCAGAATCTGCTTGATGAGCAGATTTCCGTATCAGACCCAAAACGTGAGTTTGTTCAGCAACAGGATTTCGTGCCACAGAAAGACTTGCCTGAGTATTTAGCGAACACAGATCTGTTTGTGTTTTCATCCAGCTGCGAAAATATGCCCATTACGCTGCTTGAAGCCATGGCGGTGGGTTTGCCGATTGCCTGTTCAAACCGCGGGCCAATGCCGGAAATACTAAAGAATGGTGGTGTTTATTTTGATCCAGAAGACGATGTTTCGATAGCGGAGGCTATTGAGAGCATCATTAATGGAAATGAACTTCGAGAGTCGATCACTGATCGAACAAAAACATTGGCTGAACAATACACTTGGGCGCGTTGTGCCGGTGATACATGGGGCTTTATTGCTGATACGTTTGAGGCCTTAAAGTATGATTAAGGGTGATATCTGTCGAATTTCGTCTTCCGTTTTTATTTTTTGTTAAATAGTTGATACTGTATGTTTTCTGATAAAAAACTCATCATCACTGGTGGTACCGGCTCATTTGGTAACGCCGTTCTTCGCCGCTTTTTAGATTCCGATTTGTGCGAAATCCGCATCCTTAGCCGGGATGAAAAAAAGCAGGACGATATGCGCAAGCACTACAACAGCCCAAAACTGAAATTTTATATTGGGGATGTGCGTGATTATCAGTCTGTACTGAATGCAGTTCGCGGTGTTGACTTCATCTATCACGCGGCCGCACTGAAGCAAGTGCCATCGTGCGAGTTTCATCCGATAGAAGCCGTCAAGACGAATGTCCTTGGTACAGAGAATGTGCTGGAGGCCGCTATTTCATGCGGGGTAAAGCGGGTGGTCTGCCTGAGTACGGATAAGGCCGTTTACCCAATCAACGCGATGGGGATTTCCAAGGCGATGATGGAGAAGGTGATTGTTGCCAAGTCGCGAGGAAGTGAATCGACCGTTATCACTGCCACTCGCTACGGGAATGTGATGGCCTCACGGGGTTCCGTCATTCCTTTGTTTGTTGACCAGATTAGGTCCGGAAAACCGATTACCATCACGGATCCGAATATGACCCGTTTCATGATGACGCTGGATGATGCAGTTGATTTGGTGCTATATGCCTTTGAGCACGGCAAGCCCGGTGATATTTTTGTGCAAAAGGCACCTGCTGCGACGATTGAAACGCTTGCCCACGCGTTGACTGATCTAATGGGTAAGCCAAACCATGAGGTACGTATCATTGGTACCCGCCATGGTGAAAAACTGTATGAAGCACTTTTAAGCCGTGAGGAAATGGTCGCTGCAGAAGATTTGGAGGACTACTACCGTGTGCCGCCAGACTTGCGTGACTTGAATTACGGTAAGTTTGTTGAGCAAGGCGAAACCCGGATTACCGATGCGGTGGATTACAACTCGCACAATACGACGCGTCTGGATGTGCCGGGCATGCAGGCGTTGCTGATGAAGCTCCGGTTCATGCAGGCCATTACTCGTGGTGAGTACGTTGAGCCGGAAGAATAAGATGCGCATCTTGGTTACTGGTTCGCGCGGCTTTATCGGCAAAAACTTGATTGTCCGGCTGGGTGAGCAGCCCAACACCGAGTTTCTTGAGTTTGCCCGTGGGGATTCGATTGATTCTCTCCCGGCATTGGTCGCCCAAGCTGATGCGATTGTTCATTTGGCTGGCGAGAACCGTCCCAAAGACGTTGCCGATTTTGCGCTGGTAAACACCGACTTGACTAAGGCTCTCTGTGAAGCGATTAGGGCAACTCGGCGAAAGATTCCCTTGATACTGGCGTCGTCCGCTCAGGCTGAGCAGGAAAATCCGTACGGACTAAGCAAAAAATCGGCTGAGCAGGCTGTTGAGCTACTGGCTACCGAGGCAGGTAATCCCGCTGTGATCTACAGGTTGCCGGGCGTGTTCGGAAAGTGGTGTAAGCCAAACTACAATTCGGTTGTCGCCACGTTCTGCCATAACGTCGCCAACGATTTACCCCTTCAAGTCAACGACCCTACAGCGAGTGTTCGGTTGGTTTATGTAGACGATGTGGTGTCTGATTTTTTGCAGGCGTTGGAAATCATGGTAGATGGCGTTAGCCGGCGTGAGGTTGCACCGGAGTACAGCATTACTTTGGGCGAATTGGCTCACCAGATCGAAGCTTTCAATAATTGCAGGCGCAACCTGGTTTCCGAGCGGGTTGGCACGGGTCTGACGCGTGCTTTGTACTCAACCTATGTCAGTTACCTTGTTCCCGCCAAGTTCGCCTATGATTTGCCACTCCATGGCGACGAGCGGGGCGTATTCGTGGAAATGCTAAAGACACTGGATTGCGGGCAGTTTTCCTACTTCACAGTGCGCCCTGGTGTGACTCGTGGTGGGCACTATCATCACAGCAAGACCGAGAAGTTCCTGGTTATCAAGGGAGCCGCACGTTTTGGTTTTCGCCATATAGTGACGAATGAGGTTTTCGAACTGTTCACTTCGGGTGATAAACCCCAAGTGGTTGAAACTATTCCCGGCTGGGTTCACGATATTACCAATGTGGGTGAGGATGAAATGGTGGTGATGTTGTGGGCCAATGAAATCTTTGATCGTGATCGCCCAGACACGATTGCCTGTAAGGTGTGATATGAAAAAGCTAAAAATAATGACCGTGGTGGGAACGCGGCCGGAGATCATTCGCCTTTCGCGTGTGCTGGCCCGTTTGGATGAATACTGTGACCACATTCTTGTTCACACCGGCCAGAACTACGATTATGAGCTAAATGATATTTTCTTCCATGATCTTGAAGTCCGGAAACCGGATTATTTTCTGAACGCTGCAGGTGCAAGCGGGGCTGAAACCATTGGTAAGGTTATCATTGCAGTTGATACTGTCCTGGAGGAGGTAAAGCCTGATGCGTTGTTAGTGCTTGGTGACACCAATAGTTGCATGGCCGTCCTACCAGCCAAGCGGAGAAAGATACCGGTTTTTCATATGGAGGCTGGAAATCGCTGTTTTGATCAGCGTGTTCCTGAAGAGGTTAACCGACGAATTGTTGATCACACAGCAGACATCAACCTGACTTACAGCTCCATTGCCCGTGAATACCTTCTCCGTGAAGGGTTACCACCTGAGATGGTGATCAAGACCGGTAGCCCAATGAATGAGGTATTGAATCACTACAGAGAAGGTATCGTGTCTTCGGATGTGCTGGATCGTTTGGGGTTGGGTGTGGGAAAATTCTTTGTTGTCAGTGCCCACAGGGAAGAGAATGTCGATTCTGATAAGAATTTCGGAAAACTGGTCGATGTGCTCAACGGTATTGCAGAAATCTACAACCTGCCGGTGATTGTCTCTACGCATCCGAGAACACAAAAAAGAGTTGATGCAGCGGATGTGACATTTCACGACAATATCCAACTATTGAAGCCCTTGGGCTTCAAGGATTACAACAAACTTCAAATCTCTGCAAAGGCAGTGCTTTCCGATAGTGGCACAATCAACGAGGAGTCATCCATTCTCAATTTCCCTGCCTTGAATATTCGTGAGGCACATGAGCGACCAGAGGGTATGGAAGAGGCATCTGTGATGATGGTGGGGTTGGAGTCGATCCGGGTGATGCAGGCACTGGCTATCCTGGATAGTCAACCTCGAGGCCAAGAGCGTTTGTTGCGACAAGTTGCTGATTATAGTATGCCGAATGTCTCTGATAAGGTGGTCAGGATAATTCACAGTTACACTGATTATGTGAAACGGGTTGTGTGGAGGCAATACTGAGTCTCAGCTGATGCGTATTCTGATTGTAACGCAATATTATTGGCCTGAAAACTTCAGGATTAATGATCTGGTTACTGATCTAGTACGCCGGGGGCATCAGGTCACGGTTTTAACCGGTGTGCCAAACTATCCTAGTGGAGTCGTTCATGCCGGATTTTCCAGAAGCCCTTCTGAATATAGTGCGCATGAGGGTGCAGATATTGTGCGCGTGCCAATGGTTACGCGGGGTAAGGGTGGGCTTCAGCTTGTATTGAATTACATCAGTTTTGCTTTAGCTGCATCAACTGTTGGTGCTTATCGGTTGCGTAAGCACGACTTTGACTCTGTATTTGTTTTTGAACCATCGCCTATCACGGTTGGCCTCCCCGCAGTACTGTTGCGTAGGTTAAAAAAAGCACCGCTCATTTTTTGGGTGCTGGACCTTTGGCCTGATACCTTGCAGGCAATTGGTGTGGTGCGTTCAAAATTCATTCTCGGTGTTGTTGGCAAGTTGGTTTCATTTATCTACAAACGCTGCGATCTTGTTTTGGGGCAGTCTAAGAGCTTTCTATCTCACATAAGAAATTACTCTGGACATGACCGAGTAGAGTACTTTCCTGGTTGGGCGGAATCGGTATTTCAAAATGGGCAAGTTGGTTTGGCGAAACCGAAATCTGCTCAATGCCAATTGAATGTAATGTTTGCTGGGAATGTTGGTGAAGCGCAGGATTTTCCTGCAATTCTGGCTGCGGCTGAGTTGTTAAAAGATGATTCCAGTATCCATTGGACAATTGTGGGTGATGGTCGGTTGTCGGAATGGCTGGAGAATGAAGTCAACCAGAGAGGATTAAGCAGATCACTCACCTTGGCTGGACGTCATCCAGTGGAGAAAATGCCGGAGTTCTTTCAGCAAGCAGATACGTTGCTTGTTAGCCTGAAAGATGAGCCTATTTTCTCGATGACGATTCCTGGAAAGCTACAGGCGTATTTAATGGCTGGAAAGCCAATTTTGGCAATGCTGAATGGTGAGGGTGCAAGGATTGTTACTGAATCTGGCTGTGGGCTTGCGTGCGATGCGGGTAATGGGCAATGCCTTGCGGATGCTGTTCTTAAGCTGATGCAGATGTCAGATGAAGAACGACAGGTCATGGGTGATAGAGGGCGTGAATTATCAGTGAGAGAATTTGATCGAGACATGCTAATCAGCCGCTTGGAAAATTGGATGGTACAGCTATCAAAAGACAACGTGGTTAAGTAATGGGTGTCTCTTTATGGTGTTGGTGACGGGTGGAACAGGATTTGTTGGGAAGAGGCTTGTTGGTTATTTCGCGGATGCTGGGATTGGGTTGCGTTTGCTGTCTCGGAGACATGTTGATGGACTTGAAACAGTTGTTTGTGATCTCCAGTATGAGTTAATCCCTGATGGTGCACTAACTGGTATTGATACGGTATTTCATCTAGCCGGTTTTGCTCATGATCTGCGTGATGCTGCTGAGATTGAGCACCTCTATCGTGCGGTTAATGTGGATGCAACGGTGCGTTTGGCAGAGTTAGCGGCTGCTTCGGGTGTGCAGCGTTTTGTCTTTGTCAGTAGCGTCAAGGCGGGTGGGGCTGCAATTCCTAACCAATGTATGACTGAAGAGACTCAAGGGGAGCCTGAAGGCATTTACGGCCAAACAAAACGAGAAGCAGAGTTAAAGTTATTAGAAATAGGCCGGCAGTCGGGTATGCATGTTTCGATTGTGCGGCCTTCTCTGGTTTATGGGGCTGGGGTAAAGGGTAATCTGCGCATGATGCTGTCAGGGATTGAGAAAGGGTGGTTTCCTCCTCTGCCAGAGGTTGGGAATCGCCGTTCAATGATTCATGTAGATGATTTGGTGCAGGCGCTTTTGCTGGTCGCTGATAATGATCGTGCCAATGGAGAGATATTTATTGCCACAGATGGCCGACCGTACTCTTCTCGTGAGATTTATGAGGCAATGCGTGACGCGGTTGGGAAGAAAACAACTGGTTGGCGAGTCCCAAAGGTACTCCTTTTAGCTGCAGCAAAAATAGGAGATCTTGTAAAAGGGACTATTCCTTTTCCATTTGATAGTTACCGCTATCAGAAATTGCTTGGAGATGAATGTTTCTCCTCTGAGAAGATTCAAACACTGCTTGGTTTTAAACCAAATCACACCCTCTTTGATACCTTACCGGATATGGTTGCCACGTTACGAAAAGAGAGTGAATGATGAGCTTGTTGGGACTCTCTCTTCTGGTTGTTGCGCTGTCTTGGGTATTAACCGGGTTATTACGTAGATATGCACTCTCTCGTAGCCTGATGGATATTCCTAACGAGAGGAGTTCTCACAACACGCCAACGCCCCGTGGGGGAGGAGTGGCGATTGTTGTAACTTTTTTGGGGGCACTGATCGGCTTGTTGTGGTTAGCGCCTGACTATCAGGCACAGTTCATTGCCCTACTTGGAGCGGGTGCATGGATCGCCTTGATCGGCTTTATGGATGACCATGGTCATATCGCTGCGCGCTGGCGTCTGCTGGCGCACTTCACCGGTGCTGGCTGGGCATTGGTCTGGCTGGGTGGTCTACCACCTTTGTCGGTGTTTGGTGTCATGCTGGATTTAGGGTGGATTGGCCACTTGCTGGCGCTGGTATATCTGGTCTGGCTGCTCAACCTTTACAACTTCATGGATGGCATTGATGGTATTGCCGGTATCGAGGCGGTGTCCGTATGCCTGGGGGGTGCGGTGCTGTATGGGGTGTCAGGGGTTGGCGGTTCCGAGTGGGTATTGCCGGTGCTGCTGTTGGCGGCGGTGGCCGGATTTCTGTTCTGGAATTTCCCTAAGGCCAGGATCTTCATGGGCGATGCTGGAAGCGGCTTTGTAGGGATCGTGCTAGGGGTGCTGTCAATTCAGGCCGCTTGGGTGGCGCCGGAGTTATTCTGGGGCTGGGTGATCCTGCTTGGCACCTTCGTGGTCGATGCGACAGTGACGCTGGTGCGCCGTGTGCTGCGGGGAGAACGATTCTACGAGGCTCACCGCAGTCACGCCTACCAGTATGCCTCGCGTAAGTATGGTGCCCATCGGCCGGTTTCCCTCGCCTATGGGGGCATCAACCTGTTCTGGTTGATGCCGTTGGCCGTATTGGTGGCGGTGGGGTGGCTGGATGGTTTGCTGGGGGTGGTGATTGCGTATGCACCGCTTGTATTGCTGGCGTTACGCTTCAAGGCTGGAGCACGTGAACTGCAGGAGCCTCAGACCAGCCGTTATTAGCCACGGAATCACGCGGAAGGCACGGAAGGATCGAGTGAGGTTGTCCATATTTTTTAAACTCCATAAATGCTAATGATTGTCATTCACCTTGGGGTCGTGGGGGCAGGGCGCAAACTGCCCTGATCAGACAAGTTTATGTGCCATACTATGTATGATAGTGTTGGTTAGGTGAGAGACAGGGCTACCTTGTGAGGGTATTCAAAAATGCATGGTTCGAGCGATTCGCTCGGAAGCAACGCATCTCTGACAAGGCTTTGCTTGAAGCTGTCGAACGTGCAGAGAAGGGTTTGGTTGACGCCAACTTGGGCGGAGGAGTGCTTAAGCAGCGTGTGGCAAGACAAGGACAAGGTAAGTCAGGAGGTTTTCGTACCATCATACTGTATCGTACAGCGGATCGTGCTTTCTTCGTTTATGGTTTTGCCAAGAGTGATCGGGGCAATATTGATGATGATGAAGAAGCCCTGTTTAAGAAGGCAGCGATCCATGTCTTTAGTTTATCGGACAGGCAGTTGGCCGAGTTGATCGGCATCGGGCAGTTTTCGGAGGTAGGTGAAAATGGCTAAGAGATACCGGAGTGATGCGCTTGCCTCTATCCATGAAACAATGGAGGCTCTTCATGAGGTTGGCGCGGTTGATAAGCGGACCATGCGCGAGTTTGATGATGCCTGCCTTA
>JBEVXT010000486.1:0-5173 GCA_040505955.1 Sedimenticola sp.
TGATGTTCACACTGCTACCAGTGTCTAGAAGAGCGGCAACTTTTATATTGTGTATAGTTATGGGTAAATACATGAGACCATAATCTTGTTCAACATGTTCAACATGGGAATTTAGTTGATGGCCTTGGAAGTCCCATGTTGATACGCTTCCAGACCCGGACGGTTTTCCTGTGACATGTGTGATGGACGGAAGTCAGATGCAACCAGTTTGCATCTCTGGGCGCCGTGACCTTTCTGGTTACAAATTTGGCATTGTAGATCTGGACGTTTTGCGCCTTCTCCAGACCAATTGCACTGGCGTTCGAAATGGCCTGCACCGCCACATGAGAAACACTCCCTCTCCGATCGCGAAGTGGGTGGTCGTGGTTGACGGCTGACGGGTCGACCTCTTCCCATTTCCAAATTATCCAAACGTTTGGAAATTTGAGACAGCTGGTCTGTTATATTCCGCTCCAGGTTTGTTGACATAGCATTGGCGACCGGTTTAACCATGTTTATATTGTGTGACATCTCCGACACATGTGATCGGTAGCCGTATGCTTCTGCGATTTTGGCCGCTTGTAAAGCATCCCGCAATGTCTGGGCCTTCCCTGCACGAACAAAAAACGCCATCTGATGGGGCAATCCGTTAACAAACTTGCTGATAATGTCCCGGTCCGGCTTCTTCAGCTTCATTCCTTTATCTACTACTGCACTGTAGAAATCTTCGATGTGTTGTCTAGGCTGTAGATACAGTGCATCAAAAGCGGCAGACTCCGCTAACATACCAGCATCAACTGAATTGTCATTGGGAATATAATAACTTGTGAATGCATGATGGAGTGCCGTCCAATTTGCCTTGGATTGGTTCAACAGACTGTTGAACCACGACAGAGCAGGGCCGGCCATATGCAAATGAAACGCAGCGATTTTTCTTGGTTCATCACGATCGATGCCGGATAACAAACAATACGATCGAAACGTGTCGATGAATCTAGCTGGATCTTCATGTGTGTATCCACAAAATTTCGGAATACTGACTTTGGTAGCGTGGGAGCTGGTTGGGGCGACATAGTCAGTTTGCGGAGTTTCCCAAACCTGGTGATGGTCAATTGGCATTTGATTTCGGAAAGTGTGTCCATATGGAGCGGATTCATCAAAGCCAAATAATGTATGTGGAGTGGATGGATATGGACACTGGTTAGTCTCATTTTGATAGGATACGGCTGGCGATGGAATATCGCTACAATCTGCTGGTTGAAACATAATGTGTTCAATGGTGTTGAGAAAATACGTTGGATACTGTGACAAGTAACTGTATTGTGAAATTGGAACTAGTATTGTCCGAGTATTGGTTCGTCCGAAAATTCGACCAAATACCGCGCCGTGACGAATAATCGCTTCCGTGTTCAAAACAGCTGAATACTGTCAGCCATCAAATACATCGAATTGTCAGATCGGATTCTCCACCATGTAGGGAAATTAGTTAGTGGACGAGTAATGTTCATTTGTACGTTTAAGTGTATTTTTATTTTGACGCTTTCGACAAAATCGGACCGCTTGATTTTTCCCTCTCTCAACATAGTTCTCTCCCCTCTTGCCTAATTCGTCTCCACTTGATTTCTCAAACCCCAGAATTTGAAGCAATCAAGTGAGACAGGCAAATGGGAGGGTGGCACTATAGCATAGAGATGACTTGCATCCCAATAAGTTGATTATCAGCTATACCCTATATCCCAAATACATAACATCCCGCCCCATAAACAAAAAATAAGTAAATATTTTTCAATAGGGTCAGCGGATAATCAACCAAAGGATGCAAGTCATAAGTCTGAGCTATAATAAAACCATTCACAATATGCAGTCATATACAGCCTAACATGGCCTGTAACTGTAGTACTATTTAAATTGAACATACATGTAAATGTAATAAAATGTATAAAGAAAACATACACCAGTCTTTATAGTTCTTCCATAAAACTTGAGAAATGAGAACAAAAATGAGCTAAACAAAGTATTGGTCATCAAATGCACACAAATACTTAACATGATCGTTTCGTACTTCAATATTCAAAATTAATGTAATTCACCAGCAGAGATGTGAGCTCTTAGTAAATGAATCTTCATTCAGTTGAAAATATGTGAGAGCTTTCCGTCATACATGTATGACAAACAATTTAGACATGTTTCTATTTTCAACAAAACAGATGCGAACACACAAGGACTGAAAGAACCACCTCAACAAAATGAACGAAGCTCAACAGATATTTCTGGCATATGAATAGATGAAGGCAAAACCAAATCTTATGTAAACATTATTCAATAACGCAATGAAAATTCAAATATAGCCCATACCAAATTCCATCACGACATATTGATAAGTGTTGTGACTTAATCATCAAGTAAGCAGGCATGATATGAATTAAACTGCTGGTGCTTTGTTACTTTATATACATATGTAAGTCAAGACATACACCTTATCAACACGTGATATCAGGAAAACTACATGGTAAAAATGTCACCAAATCCAACATTTATTAGCATTTAGTGTCGGTACACCAGCATACATGTTCTTTGATTACTGTGGTTGTCCTGATATATTTCAATGTACTATATACATGTATGTATACTAAGCATCATGCTACTTGCAATCAACATGAAAATCAGAAACTGATATCATACGCGTGTTCTTATGACCCAGATTTACTAGAAAACCACAGTATCTCTGAAATACATGCTGCATACCTATTCCAAATCAAATACATGTTGATAATACTTGACGGATTATCAGTCATCTCAAACAAATTAATAAACATGGCTATCATGTGCACGGTTACCTGTCGCCAAGGAGACGATTCTAACAAAGACGGTATGTTAATATTATGTACAAGTGACATCAAATACACTTCCTTCCATGCAATGCATCTGACACCGCCTTCACAGTGTGGGAGGCGGTTTCAACTGTATTGCATTTTGTGCTTTGGCATTAAGGCTTGAAAATGGGACCCAAAAAGCATTTTCAGCGGGTTCACCTGAAATATGCACTAGATAATGGAGGCCATTAATTGTTGCTTTCTGCCCTAATATCCGTTTTATCCGATGTAATCCATCGCTGTCTGATGTTTGCGAGAAATCGTCTAGATTGGTAGGGTCAATGTGATCAGCATCTCGAAATCTAATGGGTTTCACACATTTTCGAGCTGATTGTCGCGGTTGAACGCGAGCATCGTGATGTGAATTTATACAGTCTCTATCTGTGTCATTATCCACAAAACGATGGGTGTCTGGGCTTTCACTAACATTATCGGTCTGAGTGGAAACTGAACAACTAGTAATTGATTTATTGACTGTGAAGTAGTTGTCAGGCGTGGGAGCCCTCACATATGCAGCTTTGAGTCTGTCAATATGCACTAAACGAACCTTTTTAGTGGTCGGATCACATATCTGGACCATGTGTGGGCTTTGTAAAGCCTGAACCACAAATGGACCTGCGTATCGACGCTGAAGTTTGTTTCCTGTGACACCGGTGTTGTCTTGTAATAGTAAGTACACATAGTCATTTTTCTCCAACTGTAGCGGGTGACATTTAATGTTTGCCCGGGACAACATTGAAACTTGTGCCTGGGTAGCATGTTGTTTCGCTTGTTCACGAAATTCTTTCAGCACACTATGTTTTTGTCTAACAAACGAATGTAGGTCCTTCGGTATACTTGTCATGTTCGGCGGTTGTAACAGCGCTACTAATGGGAATTTGGGTCTTTGGCCAAATAATAATTCAAATGGGGAATAGCCCAATCCTGAGTTCACTGCGGAATTGATGGCAAATGTAACGGATGGTAACACCTGTTCCCAGTTTCTGCAGAGGGTGTCCATGTATGGTGTCATGCGTGTTGCCAGTGTTGCGTGTATTCTCTCACAGGCACCAAGACAGTGGTGGACAAATGCAGGTGTGAACTGCTGCGGAACATCAAGCATTTTACAAACTTCTCTTGTCAGCTGTGCAGTAAATTCAGAACCCTGATCACTGATTAAAGTATCACAAACACCATACATAGTAAATAGCTTGAATAACGCAGATGAAACTGTAACAGCGTCTTTGTTGCCTATCGGAAATGTGACTAAAAATTTAGTGAACATGTCTACTGCAGTAAAAATGTAAGTGTTGCCGGCTGCAGATATGGGCAATGGTCCATAGAGATCCACCTCCCATACCTGAAATGGTTCTGAAGGTGTTGGATATGCAACAATTGTCGACTTTGTATGCACAGTGGTAACCTTTCTACTTTGACAGAAATGGCACGATTTCACATAATCACCTACCACGTTTGATAATTGTTTGAAAAAGTAATGCTCTTTAACTTTGTCCATTGTGTCCTGAATACCACCATGGCCTCCGAATGGCGAATCATGGTACAGTTTGAGAATTGTTGTAATCATTACCTCAGGCACAGCCAATTGAAATTGGGTTAACAATTTTATACGTTTTGACTTAGCAATGCGTGAATGAAAAAGAATGTCATCAAATAAAGCGAAATCAGATTGTTCCATTAGTATGTTGCGAGCTAATTTTTGTGACTGTGGTAGCTTTCCATCACGTATGTAGTCTATAATTGGCCTCAAGTATGTATCTTGTAACTGCATTTTCTTAATGTCTCCGGTATTCAAATCACTATGTAGAAAAATGTCTACTTGGTCTAAGCAACGATTTTCATTATCCGTTGTGGCTGAAAAAGCATGTAATTGTGCAGTATCCGATTCTGTTGTTGCTGAAAATGGATCCTTGTGGGAATCATGTCCGTCAAACTGGTTATCACAAGTCTCTGAATCTGATATTTGTGAATGTTTTACTGGTTCATAACCTACTTTGACAATATGCTTTTCAGAAACAGATGGGTTGTCATAGTCGGTAGAACATGAATATTCATGCTGTTGCTCAGTGAAGTTCAGCACGATATCCGGTCGTAATGCATTCACAGATTTCATGGGTTGCGATGTGATGACATGGTCCATGGCTTGCGACATATTTCCAGGTTGTGATCTGACCACATAATTCATGGGCTGTGACATGTTCACGGGGTACACGGGTTGTGACATATCCACATAGTTCATGGGTTGTGACATGTCGATGGAGTTCACGGGTCGTGACATGCTCACGGGTGGGGACATGTTCATAGAATCCATAGGTTGTGACAGG
>JBEVXT010000487.1:0-4997 GCA_040505955.1 Sedimenticola sp.
GGTGATGCCTTCAGATTTGAAAAATTGGAGGTGTCACGTGATCCAAGATGGCCGCCGTGGAAAAGTAGGTCAAATTGTTAAAAAATCTTCTGATGAACTGCCAGACCCATTTCGACGCAACTTGGTAGAAATGATCGACAACTAAGGCTCTTTCAGATTTAATAATTTGGTGACCATATGACCATCACACATTACAACTTTTTTCCAGGTTCTCAGGTGAGCGATATAGGGCCATGTTGGCCCTCTTGTTTATTTATATCAAAGGGGAAACATTTCTTACTTAACTGGATGGTCAGTTGGTAAAGCCAAACATTGAATACTCCTTTGAGCAGTGCTCACTGAATGAAAATTGATCTTACACAGATACAAATATACATAATTAATCTTTCAATATGTTTCATGTTCTTTGTACATGTTCCTTTTCAGTGTGTTTGGTGGTGAGCCATCACCAAAGGAAGAATATCCCTCACACGGTGTGCTACAGAAATCTGCCAGTGTCGGATACTGTCCCGACTTCCTGGACTCCGATATTGACGCATACATCCACAAACTTACCGTACAGCCCCCACCTAATGGTGCCTCACTCCCTAATGGGGAGGTGACTGCACACTCAGGAGGCGGAGCCAATTATTATGACAGTGTTGAAGGTGGAGTTAATAATTCTAGTGAATCTGATAGGCTTGCTCACAGTTGGAATGGACCAATGAGAGAAGATGAGGAAGATGGAATGGAATTTGGTGACATGGACATGAGTAGGACAATAGATTTAGGTGAGTTGGCACTGGATGAGCAGTATTCGGCTCTTGTACTCCCCCCACCACCTGAGGAGTCGGCCACCATAGAAGACAATGATATAAAGATTGTACCACCTATATGTACTGTGAAGGAACGACGGAAAACATTTGAGAGCAAGAAAATGTTGTCATCAGAAACATATCAGGAGTTGTTTGGTAAGAAAGATGAAAGGAAAGACAATATACCAGATGGGACAAGTGATAAAACTTCAAGCCATGACACTCGTACAATGAAAGCTGATTCCAAAGACATAAAAACAGATCCTACATATGTTAATTTTCCTTCACCCAGGAAGAGCATTGAAAAGGGAGATAATTCTGAGATTGCAAGTAAAGACGAGAATGAATCCCCAGCATCTGTGTCTGAAAAGCTGAATGATTTATTAAAATCCCTGTCCTCCTACGATCCACTGGATAAAATGGGTAACATCCGTGGAACGTCATCCTTACGTCTTGGTCGTTGCTCATCTCTAGACTTTCTTCCAGACACCGGGTCAAATTCATCGGATGCAGCTAGTTCTTTAATGACTGGATCTGTTAGATTGAGACCGAAACTTCATGTTCGCCCAAGTTTAAGTTTAGATAAACCATTTACAGCAAGTTATGAACCATCTTCGGCTGTCAACAAGCCAAATGTGTTTGTCAGACATAACGATGGATTATCAAATGATTCCAACTTTTCTGCGCATATCGAACGAACACATTCCTATGATGTGCTGTCTAGTGCAAGTGACACTAAATCCACAGGTGTAGATAGCGAAAACAAGCCAAGTGATTCGTTCCAAGCTTTGAAAGCAAAGTTACAGTCGTATCGTGATACGTTACTTCGACGATCATTACGAGGACGAAAGAGCAATAATAGTGAATCTTCCTCAGACGTTTCATCAACATCCGAAGGTGATGCAAGCAAGCAAAAAAGCATTACAAGATCAAACTCATTCACTCAGTTATTACGGCGATCGTTGAGACGGAATTCTGATGAGAATAACGGAAAAAGTAAAGAAAATACGAGATCTTCGTCGGCCTCACCAGCGGCATCGCCAAAGCACAAGTCGAGAACGAAGGATCCCTCGCCGTCCCCTGTGTCGACTGCCAGGGACCGGAAAATCTGGAACACGCTTTCAACTCCCAGGCAGAACTTCAGACCATCAACAGGGTCTAGTACTACTCAGGTAATTTGGTTTATTAACCATTCCACTCCTATATATATATATATACATATATTATACATATATATGAAATGGAATCTCCTAGTCTCACATTGCCACCAGTCAGTTTTATCAGAAAATGGAATTGAGACCAGCGTGTCCGAACAGTATGTGTTTTCTTTTTTGTTAATTATGGAAAATACTTGCAAACAGAGCAGATTCTGATGAGACGGCTCGTTACGAAGTATGGGCCTTTACAGGGGCTGTGGGGTTGTAAGCATTAACCCTCTCACCCCTGAATAACTATAATGGACTGATCCATGCTCAGACCCAGATCAGTCCATTGATCAGAAAAAGGGTGTTCTTGAACAGTCAAAACATATTGGCAAACAGTGTAGGTCCTGATGAGACGGCTCAATTATAATGAGCCGGCTCCTCTGTACCTACACTATATAACAATATGACCTCTCGAGTCATTTTTCTTTTGATTTTATGTATAAATATCTATTTAAAAAAAAAAATTACTATTATTTATTTACAAAAACTGACATGTTTGAAATTTGCGTCATACCAGATTACTCATCCAATCAATGATTCCCAATTTGATTCAGTAGTTGCGACCAAGTTTCCCCAGTCAAATCAAATGTGCCCTCTCTTTCTTTGGCTGCCAGTGGGGGCATTCATGTGCCGATAGGCCACATTTCTTGTAGCAAATTGATTGTTCTGAATGGGAGATTCTATGAGATATATACGGTAGGCATTAAAGTGTTAAAATGTTTCTTTAGTGCTTCTGTATCTGCCTACCGGTACATGTATATGTGTCTACTTCTAAAAAATGACTTTCCGTCCCATATCTGAATTTGATTTTTTTACGTTGATGTAAATGCACGATGACTTGGAGAATTTAACGTTTCTGAAAACAAAATCCTTCTTCGTGATGAGCAAAGTTTTGTTTCTTTATTATTTTGTTTCTTTTTAATGATTTGAATATGAACTTATCAAACATGCATTTTGCACGGAATTGTTCATGGCAGATATTTCGGGTGAAAGCTGGTTTAAACGTAATCATAAGCATAGAAACACAGCTTATGCCATTCGGGCCCCGGCTGCGAACAGGGACTTTAGGACATTGACACGAATTACAGCTCCTAACCCGCCTGCACTCCCACACATTAGAATCTTTAACTGTTTTGCTGATGGCAATAAGGCTTCTTAGCCACTGAATAGTGAGCAGCGTAGGCCCTGATCAGACTGCGCGAATGCGCAGGCTGATTTGGGACTACGATGATCACCAACATCATAGAGTCCTTTTTCGCAGCCTTCGGCCCAATTTTTGCGGGCAATACTAAACACTGGTCTCTCATCTGTTTCTCTCGTCTCGCAGGATGACCTAAGCATAGAGTTAGCGCCACAAGCGGTAGGTTTTCTTGCATTCTATATACATGTATGTACTGCACGCGGGTTGGGTGTTTTCGACACGTAGCTATCTCCTGTAGTCTATTTTACAAACGTTTCAAAGTCGACTTTAGAGGGAGTAATAATTGGCTCAAAAGTAGCACTTTTTGCTAATTATGCGCACGCATAGGGAAAAGGGGATATATCGTTGGTCCATGTGCATGTGTCCGTCCGTAACACTTGCCTTTAGCAAATGTGTTTAGCAAATGCGCTTAACTCGATTTCTTTTGAACCACTTAATGGATTTCAATAATATTTCGCAGCAGTATGTGTCTGAACATAATAGAGTGATACATTTGTACCCAGCTTCCTACGCGGATCTGACTTACTATCAAGGCCCGGTGAGAGGATTAGCGAAGTATTAACGGTGCTCATGCTCTTGTTAAATCTTAATTGCAATCAACATTTTTTCAATATTTTTCTCAGACAAATATGTTTTGGCAGCACATTGGAATTGTCTCCCGAGGAGACGATTCCAATGTGCTTCCAATACATATTAATATAGAAATAAGGAAAATATTGAAAACAACACAGAATGGTAATTTGTTTGTACGGTTAAATGAATAAATGGGTGATTTTGTCTGGCAGTAAATATTTGATCTCGCTTAAGGTGAAGAATGGTCACTGAATAATGTTATCGACTCGATATAAGCAATTATTTCTTCCAAAGACAATAAATATCTCCCTGTAAGTCGGCTTTGTGTCTAAGACTACTTTGGAGTGTTTTTGAAATTGGCTATGAATTTCTTTATCAGCCTCTGGGTACTAAACGGGATATTTTGGAACCTTAGAATGTTGATGTTTCAGATTAGATTCGGCAGACAGATAGTGATTGCCCATTGGCCTCATTATAATTCACAAAACTTCACTCAGGCTTGGAATATTTGCTGGAAAGTTTAAAAACACATTAACATACAAACTATTTAGGTTTGGATAATGAAATGTTCTGTATCAATAGGGTTGGTCACTGTTTAGGACTGAGACAAATTTATCAAATCTGTTTCTTGGTTTCGTGTTATGTATATCAAAATTAAGCTCTTGAAACCTAATAATTACTAGAAACTTCAATTAATAAATAAATAAAATATTGTAAGATTCATATCCGTTATGTAGGAAAATAGTTTGGAGGTTAATCAATTTTACAGACTTAGAAAAGAAGGTCAAATTGAAAACTTTCACTTATAATTAATCTGTTTTCCTGAACCAATCTTTTTCATATTTCACTGATGTATGTGTATGGCAATTATGCTTCATTCTGTGATTAACCCATGCTGCTGCTGTGTTCAAGGTCACAGACTTGGAAATGTAGGTCATGGCCTAAGCGGGGGGTATTCCGTAAGCCCTCACATACTGACAAATCTAGTTATTTTTGGGGAATTCATATAATGAAAAATTAGATTTTCCTTTTTTTCTATTTTCCACCATAGTTTGAATTTCACAAATGTTATTTTTTTGCATGTTCATTAGATCCACAAATTATTGCGTCTTTTTTTTCAGTTTCAACTATCGTTGGCCAAATATTTTTAAGAAACAAAATCAAGAGAATGGGTAACTTTAAAATTTCTTCTTTTGCTTCATTAATGCAGAAATTTCAAATGTT
>JBEVXT010000488.1:0-1638 GCA_040505955.1 Sedimenticola sp.
GGAGCGAACTTGTTCGCGAAGAGCCCTCTACGAAGCCAATCGCGAACAAGTTCACTCCTACGGGAAGGTGCTTCTTGAGCAGTGATGGCAGCTATAGGGTGTTAGGTCGAACATTATTTCAGGAGTGTGCTGAACAGTTACCGTCATGCTCTATTTTTTTAGAGCCCTTTCTACGAAGAGGCCGCAGCCAGATAATCAACCAGCAGGCCGACAAACACCGCTATTCCGAGAATATTGTTGTTCAGGAATGCAGTGAAGCAGGCGGCGGGGTCACGCTCTCGCATCAGCCACTGTTGGTATACGAACAGCCCGGCCGCCACCACAATACTGATGTAATAGTAGAGTCCTAACTCCACTTTCGAACCGATCAACAGCAGCAGCCCAATCATCGACACCTGCAGCAGGCCGATCACCTTCAGGTCATAGACACCAAACAGAATGGCAGTGGATTTGATGCCAATCTCTATGTCATCGTCACGATCAACCATGGCGTACTGGGTATCGTAGATCAGCGCCCAGATGATTGCACAGAAGTAGAGCAGCCAACCAACCGGTGGAACGGTTGTGGTAAGTGCGCTAAAGGCCATCGGCACAGCGATACCGAATGCCATCCCCAGCACCAGCTGGGGCAGATGGGTATAGCGCTTCATGAAGGGGTAGGCGGCGGCCAGCACCAGGGCGGCAAACGACATCAGGATGGTCGCGATGTTGAGCAGCAATACCAGACCAAAGGAGAACAGCACCAGTACGGCAAACACACCCAAGGCCTCTTTCGGTGACACCTCCCCGGTAACTAAGGGGCGGTTGCAGGTGCGTTTTACCCGGCCGTCGAAGTTACGGTCGGCGTAGTCGTTGATGGCGCAACCGGCGGAGCGCATTAGCGTCACACCAAGAACAAAGATCACCACCACATCCCACGAGGGGCGCCCCTCCCCGGCAATCCACAACGCCCACATGGCGGGCCACAACAGCAGCAGAATGCCGATAGGGCGGTTAAAGCGGGTCAGCCTGACATAACTTGAGAGGCGGCTGAGCACTGGCGATGGCTTCTTATTGCGGTCAGCACGGGTTCCTGATTGGTTCATGGCAGACAGTCCGGTAGAAAGATCTCGTTTACCAGCAGGGGTTTTCCGGCGAGATAGAAGAGCGTACGCCGACCCCATAACGACCCGGCCCGCTGATCCGATCGACTGACGGCTTCTGCAAACAGCCGGTGGCGGGGGGTGAGTCGGGCCATCTCGGTAACATCACGATGCATCCGCCGGTCGGTAAAGAGCACCTCCCCCAACGGCCGCTCCCCCAGACGGGTCAGCCTGCGGGCGGCACCCTCCAGGCTGGAAGCGGGTATCAGGGTACGGGCAAATACCCAGGGAATCCCGTCACACAGCAGTTCCACCTCACGCACTACAGCGATCTCCCTTGGCCCTATACCCAGCAGCCGGCTCTCACCGTGAAGCGGCCGCCCCCAACCCTGATTGAGCAGCCGGACGCGAAAGCTCTCCCGACAGGCGGATTTAAGCCGTGCGGTGAGAGAGCCGGAATCGCGCAACCAGCTCTGCGTGTTGACGGGTACCCCGGTATGACGAAGGTGCGACCACACGACCCAGGGGGCCTCGCGGACGGGTATGGATTGTTCTG
>JBEVXT010000488.1:1738-6082 GCA_040505955.1 Sedimenticola sp.
TCGATATAGTGCTGCCGATCACCAATCCAGCGGCGCACCAGGGGTTTGACCCGTTCCGGGTAGCTTGTCAGCATCAGCTCCGCCGCCTGTTGTACCTCGACCAGTAGCGGCTGATCCCTCATTACATCAGCGATGCGGAACTGCATCTCACCTGTCTGGCGGGTGCCCAGCACTTCACCGGGGCCGCGCAGCTCAAGATCTTTGCGGGCGATAACAAAACCGTCGTTAGTTTCACGCATCACCCTCAACCGCTCCCGGACGTTGCCTGACAGCGGCGGGTGATACATCAGCAGGCAGTGACTCTCAACCCCGCCGCGCCCTACCCGTCCGCGCAGTTGATGCAGTTGGGCAAGTCCCAACCGTTCCGGGTTTTCGATAATCATTAGACTGGCGTTGGGGACATCCACCCCCACCTCGATCACCGTAGTGGCCACCAGCAGATCGATATCACCGGCTTTGAAGGCGGACATTACCGCCCTCTTCTCCGCCGCTTTCAGGCGACCGTGCACCAGTCCCACCTGTAGGGACTCCAGGGTCTCTGACAGCAGCAGCGCGGTATCCTCCGCCGCCTGGCACTGCAGCGCCTCCGACTCTTCAACCAGGGTACAGACCCAGTAGGCCTGACGCCCCTCCCGGCAGGCACCTTCCACCCGGGCCACCACCTCCTCGCGCCGGCTATCGGAGATCACCACAGTTTTCACCGGCTTGCGCCCCGGCGGCAGCTCATCGATCACAGAGATATCGAGATCAGCGTAAGCGGTCATCGCCAGAGTGCGGGGTATCGGGGTGGCAGTCATGATCAACTGATGGGGGGTACGCCCCTCACGCCGTCCCTTCTCCCGCAATGCCATCCGCTGGTGTACGCCAAAGCGGTGCTGCTCATCGATAATCACCAAGCCCAGAGCGTTGAACTGTACGTCATCCTGAAACAGTGCGTGTGTGCCCACCACCACCGATGCCTCTCCAGAGGCGATGGCATCCAGCACCCGCTGTCGCACCTTGCCCTTGTGGCGACCGGTAAGCCAGGCGGGCTCCAGCCCCAGCGGCTGCAACCAGTCACTGAAGCTGCGCAGATGCTGCTCGGCCAGCAGCTCGGTCGGCGCCATCAGCGCCACCTGATGATCCGCCGTCAGCGACTGCAGGGCCGACAACGCAGCCACCACTGTTTTTCCCGAACCCACATCACCCTGAACCAGACGCATCATTGGGTGGCCCTGCTGCAGATCCCGCTCTATCTCTTCCCACACTCGCTGCTGCGCCCCGGTCAGAGAGAACGGCAGCTGTGTGATAAAGCGCTGAAGGAGATCATTATTGCCCTTCAAGATGGGCGCTTCCGCCCGTTGGTGCCGTCGCCTCATAGCACGCAGGCTCAGCTGGTGGGCCAGCAACTCCTCAAAAGCGAGACGCTGCTGGGCCGGGTGGCTCCCCTCCAGTAGCAGGCTCTGATCGGCATCCGGCGGTGGCCGGTGAAGATAGCGGATCGCCGTCGCCAGATCGGGGAGATTAAAACGATCAAGCAGTTCATCCGGAAGCCACTCCGGCAGCAGATCAGGTTCCAACAGCAGCAACGCCTTATCGGTCATGGCGCGCCAGGTGAGCTGGTGCATCCCGTCGGTGGAGGGATAAACCGGTGTCAACGCCTCCTCCATCGACTCACCACCCTCCTCATCCTGCCGCCGGAACTCCGGGTGAACCATCTCATAACTCTGGGGGCCACTACGCACCTCACCAAAACAGCGAACCCGCGTGCCGCTACTGAACAACAATTTCTGAGCAACGGTGAAGTGAAAAAAGCGCAGAACCATGGTGCCGCTGCTATCGGAGAGCTGAACCAGCAGTGAGCGACGGCGGCCAAAGCGGATATCCGACCCATCCACCACCCCCTCGATCACCGCCTGATCTCCTGGCCGCAGGGTAGCGATAGGGGTAATGCGTGTCCTGTCCTGATAGCGCAACGGCAGGTGAAAAAGGATATCCTGCACCGTCTCGATACCCGCCTTCGCCAACTTCCCTCCATTGCGCGGGCCAACCCCCTTGAGGGAGGTAACCGGTAACAGATCCAATCCTTGTGGTGCTGCTTTGCTCAAAGTCAATCCTTATAGTGGTGAATTGATAGTCGGGTGTCCGCCGTGAAAACTATAAAACATAATTGCCCAGTACAATCATCCTGTAAACTATTTCGGTGAAAACAGAGCTGCATTTGTAGGAGCGAACTTGTTCGCGATCAGCTTCGGACATGCTCTTCACGAACAAATTCGCTCCTACAGAGGCCATATTTCCACACCAAAATAGTTCCCGGAGTATGGTGATGAACAGAATTTATCTGTTGAAACAAACGATTTTTCTCCGCATCCTCCGCGCCTCCTCTGCGATCTCAGCGTCCCGCTTTGTTTTCCAACAAAATGATGTTACTCCAGCCAACAAATATTCTGTGTCATACTTTGGCACAGTTTTGAGTGTAAATGAGGAGTAAGCCATGTCCGTACTATTAGAGTTTGCCATGTTTCCCACTGATAAGGGAGAGAGTGTCAGCCCCTACGTCAGTGAGGTGATTCGTCTGATTCGCGACAGCGGCGCCGACTATCAGCTGACGGCGATGGGCACCCTGATAGAGACCGAAACCCTGGAGCAGGCAATGGCGCTGGTTCAGCAGGCCTACAGCCAACTTGATGCGGCCGGCTGCAACCGGGTCTACTCCTCCCTCAAGCTCGATATACGCAAGGGCAAGTCGGGTCGACTGAAAGGAAAACCGGCATCGGTGGAAGAGAAAATCGGTGCAGTGACCACCTGATGGTAATCTATCAGCAGCAGATTGAAGTGAAAACCCGCGGTCGTGGCACCTATGAGATCAGCCGTGAAATAAAACAGGCAGTGGAAGCAGCGGAGATAATAACCGGCCTGTGCCACGTGTTCACTCACCACACCAGCGCCTCCATTACCCTGTGTGAGAACGCCGACCCCTCGGTGCGGCGGGATCTGGAACATTTCATGGCCCGACTGGTGCCCGACGGCGACCCTCGCTACGCGCACAGCCTGGAGGGGCCGGATGATATGCCAGCCCATATCCGCTCGATCCTCACCAATATGGATCTCACCCTGCCGGTATCCCAGGGCCACTGCGGGCTGGGCACCTGGCAGGGAGTCTACCTGTGGGAGCACCGTACCCACCCCCACCGACGACGGGTGACTATTACGGTGCAGGGGGAGTGATGTTCTGCACTTCAGAGACTACCTTTTCCCATACGATGAACATGATCCCAGGATGATGCAGGTGGATCTGGCAACTATTGGATTGGCGCCCTCACGGGGCTTGGTTCAACAGAGTATCCCGAACCGCTTCACCACAGGCTCCTTCAGGATCAAGAACATCCATGGGCATTCCCTCAGGGGAGATACAACTGACAGTGTGAGCGGTCGCATCTATCACCCCGGTGATACGTGACACCCATACCCGGCTTTCACTATAGGTAAGATCGATAACCGCCAACTTCTTCCCCTCCGCTTCGATTAGTCTGCTTTTTACCCTGGCACGACTGTATCGTGCATTGAGAGGTACGTCGTTACGCTCATAGGTTTCTGCTAGCCTCCGATTGGCGGCATCCAGCGTCTCTTGTTCCAACCGCAGAAGATAATCTCCATCCATTGCCGCCTCTGTCAGCCCATTGGCCGGTGAATGGCTGACATTGACCACCGGCTGTTTCTTATTGTCAGCACAAGCGGTAAGTAGCAACAGCAGGAGAGGAGTGAGAATCAAAAATCTGTTTGTCGAAAACATGATAAGCCGAAAGTGAATAAGTGAAGCTCTATTATAGCCGGACATTGCTCGAAGGAGATAAAGGACACATCACTCATTACCACTGCATAAGTCGCTGTGTACTTCGCGCATTTCTTTGTGGTGAAGCACTGACCGGCAAGAACTGTGCTCATCCTCACAAATTAGTATGTAGAAGTTCACAGTAGATGACTTTGCCACTATAAAATAGTGCTCTCCCTGTCAATAATAAGCTATGCAAGTGACCATTCGTAATTAATATGTGATAAGTGGGGTGTCTGTATGAATTATTATCCCAGAATAGAGGATGACCTGCCAGCCAAAGTGTTCAATCAAGCAGGAGAGGCGGTGGATGTGCGTATCGTGGAACTTTCGATGGGTGAATTAAAATTTGAATCTGACGTTGACCTGATCGATCATATTCAAGTAGTTGATCCATTCGGTAACGCGCTGTTACAGAAAAAAGTAAGGGCTGAGTTCTCTCTGCCACTGGGAAGCAAGAAAGTTTCTCTCTCCCTACAATGCAGGCAGGTGTGTAAACGCCGCCTTTCACAACACCTCTATCATGTCGG
>JBEVXT010000488.1:6182-9337 GCA_040505955.1 Sedimenticola sp.
CATCAAAGACAGGACACCCATCATTTTTGTTCGGCCACCGCCTCGGTTGGCTTGATAAGACTGACCACGAATACTGCAGCTATCACCAGAATTGCACCCACTGACTGCTGCTGATCAAATCGTTCCCCCAACAACAACATGGCCAGTGCGATCGTGAATACGGGTTCCAAATTCATCAGAATCGCACTGTGCATGGAACCGATATGTCTGATTCCGAGAAACATCGAAACCTGACCTGCAGCAACCGAGATACCGATAATTCCGAGCTTCAACCAAGTACCGGGTGTCTCGGGAAAAGTCAGATCTCCCACCAGTACCAGGGTGGCAATGAAAAACAGTGCACCGATGGTCAGTCCATAAAAATTCAGTACGATTGGGTTGAATTTGTGGGGCACCCGGCTGCTAATCGTGATCATTGTCGCCAGTGCGCAAGCCGCCAACAGGGCAAAACCAAATCCTGGCAATGAGAGTACAAAGCCTTCATCTACCTTCAGCGCCAGTATTAGTCCGACAAAAGCGGTGACCAGGGAAACAATCTTCAAAACCGACAATGGTTCACCATCGACAATACGCACGATAAGTGCGACCAGAAACGGTGCCATATAGAACAGCAGCACCGCTAAGCTTACCGGGATGAATTTTGTAGAGGTCAGGTAACCAAAGCTGATGAGAAACATTAGAAAACCCAGTAGCATTCCAAGTCCGATTCCGCCTCGAGGCAGACGCAGCGGTTGCCGGTGCGTCAACAGATATCCCAGAACAACAACTGCGGCGAAGGTGAACCGGGTAGCATTGGAGGTGTTAACCGAAATGCCTTCACGATAGGCCATGATGGAGGTGATCATGCTGATACTCCATGCACTCGCGGAAAACAACAGTAGAGCAATACCGATGGAGCGACGCTGGATAAACTGTTCAGTCAACATGCTGATAAAGGAAGTATCGACCAGAGGGAAAGCCGTCAGGCGGGGGGAAAGCAATGGTCACAATGATACTGTTCACTGACAAATTATGAAAATCAAAGACAGCATTGTGGTGAATTTTAATTAGCCATGCCTTACATTATTGTGACTTGGCAGCATGGCGCACATTACCACGGCTATACCAGTGAGCATGGCTGCAACCAGATAACTGAATGAAAAACTCCCTTGCCACTCGGCCATGACACCGGCAAAACCGGGACCAAAGATTTGTCCTACGGCAAAGAAGAAGGTGACCGTGGCAAAGGCGGCGCCAGCCCACCTCTTTCCAAAATACTCACCCACTGTGGCCGCCATGATGGTGGGTATGGCAAAGGCGGTTACACCGTATAAAAAGAGTGAGATAAATAGCACTTCTTTGCCCACTTCAAACCCCACCATCAAGTAGGCAGCTGTCTGCATGACATAGACTATGGCCATGGTCAGACGGCGCCCAATCCGATCTGAGAGTGAACCAAATCCGATGGATGAGACGATAGTGAACAGGCCCAACCATGCCCAGAGCACACCTGCCTCACTCTGGCTGTATTGGTATTTATCGATCAAGGTGCTGACGATAAAGGTATTATAGATGGTGTAGGTTGCACCAAACATTACATACACCAGCCCCAATTTTATAAGTAGTGGCATATCTATCTTGTGATCGTGATCATCGAGGATTGGTATCAGATCCTCTTCCGGCTGTTCAGTAAGCTTCGGATTGATATCGGCCGGGTCATTACGGATCAACAGTGCTGCCACAACGACCACCACCAGAACCAATAGGCTTAAAATCCACCAGCCTGTCCGCCACCCCTCCACACCCAGCGACTGGATCAGTGCGGGCAACATCAGGCCGGAGAGGATAATTGCGAAACCATTGCCAGCGACAATCAACCCGGCCGCCAGTCCGCGCTGGCGCGGTTCAAACCAATGAGACACCAATACCATCATCGGTACATTGGCCAGGCCGCTGCCGATACCGATTAATCCGTAGATCAGCATCACCTGAAGGTAGTCGCTGCTTGCCGAGATGATGTAAAGACCTGAGGTGATCATTGCAAGCCCCAGGGTGATGGTAATGCGTGCGCCAAAACGGTGGATCATGCCGGGAGCGATGATCACAGCAAGCAGATAGCCGATAAAGTTTGAAGTACTGATAAAGCCGAGTTGATCGTAGCCCAGTTGCAGGCCGTCACGCAGACCGGGGATCAACATGCCATAAGCGAAACGGGCGATCCCAAGACTGGCAAACAGGGAGAGGAAACCGGCAAAAACAATGAGCCATTTGTAGCGTGTTTCACTGATCAATAATTGCATTGCTGTTGATTAACCTGCCAGCCATAGAGGGCTGAAATAACTCGCTTGCGATTCTACTCTTTGCTCCTTGCAGGTAGATCTTTTTCTGGTCTTTTTCTTTTTACTTGTTTTTTTGTCGGTGACATTATGCACCGGCTGCTACCAGTGGTTGGATATGCTTCATTGGTTTATGAAGAGACAAGTCATGAGTGGCTTGTAGATTAAGCCAGAATTCAGGTGAGGTATTGAATGCTTCAGAAAACAGCCAAGCAGTATCCGGTGATACACCTCTTTTGCCCCTGACAATTTCATTGATTCGTTGTACAGGGATACCTATATGTGTTGCCACCGCTTTTTGGGTTAAGCCCAGCGGTTCCAGGAACTCTTTAAGCAATATAACCCCAGGATGGGTTGCGACTCGATTAGATGGAATCATTTTGCTTTCTCCAGAATTTACTAATGATAATCAATAACTTGAACATTATGGGCATTTGAAGCATTCCACCTGAACACGATGCGCCATTGACTATTGATCCGAATACTATGGAAACCTATAAAATCACCCTTTAATGCCTCTAATCGATTGCCTGGAGGGGATTTTAGATCGTCCAGCGACTGGGCTGCGTTAAGCACATCCAGCTTGTAAAGTGCTGACTCCCTAATTTGAGTCGGTAACCGTCTGACACGGCTACTGGAAATACCATGAAAAAGATCTGATGTTGCGCGATTTCCGAACGAAGCAATCATAGCCACAAGTTAACGTATTCACGGAATCCGTGCAACAATGTTTTATTGCACAGACAAATGGCAAATGTTTTACAGTATTTTCAGGAAACATGACAAAACCACAAAATCAGGGCACTCATCACAAAATCGTCACCCTGCCCCACTAATACC
>JBEVXT010000489.1:0-7168 GCA_040505955.1 Sedimenticola sp.
TTCTAGAACGTCATAACTGCTCTGGAAACGGAGCGTCATTTCCCCCGACGTCAACTGATTCTGGCGTTCATGTATTTGGGCCGCTAGCTCAAATAAGTGGCACCGCGACACAAGCGATAGTTAACACTACACGTATCAGAGTTGTAATTGATGTGTACGCTCACATACTTGAGCAACCGTCTGAGATAATTTATATTTGACAAAAGTAGTCCCATGTCAGTCTGATCAGGGACCATCAGGGGCTACACTGTCCCAAATTTCAGTTCATTTACCATATCTGAATAAAACTATTTGATATCTATCCTGTGCCTTGTGTTTTTTTACCCGGAATTACCGGTTGACGCTAGAATGAATGAAAACGTTCCACGATGTGACGTCATTGTAACGGTGATGTTTGAATCGGAGTTTCAAAATGGCGGCGCCCGCAATCAGATTGCACGGGCATTTCGCATCGAAGGCTAAAGTATATCAGACCCAAACCTTTTCGAACAAATGGCACAAAGATACACCACTGATGATGGGACGGCGTATAGTTGATCTTGGGCATTTTGGAATACAATTTGACGAAGGATGTGGCAGTTGTGGAGATCAATTAAAATTCGCAAATATCGTACGAGAACAACAATTTGGACTATGCAGCTTGCTTTCGTTTACATGTGACTGTGGAAAGACAACGCGAGTGTCGACTTCGAAGTTGCAGCGATGTGACCGTAAACGGGGACCATACGCTGTGAACATCAAAGCATCTCTTGGTAACAATTTCTTTATTGTTTTGCGTGAAAATATGTAACATGTTATGTCTATGCACCAGTTCGAAAACCGCCCGATGATATGCATTGTCTCACACTGGAAACCGATCCGGAACTGGATCTACCAGACAGTACAAAGTTGTATATCTATGGAAGACGCACATATTTACTGGTACGCGAGTAGTGCTCGCCGGGTTGGTTCCTGCATGTGAACGCGTTCAGTACAGCAGAGAATTATTTGAATATGTTCTGTAATGATTACACGTACACTCCTGGGATCTGGGATCGACAACGGCCACACAATACGCAACACTTGTGCAAAAATAATATAATGTAATTATACTATATTTATGAATCTTACAGAGTGGTGCATGTACAGGTTCGGTGTTTCATAATTTCCGCTCGTAAACATTTATATACACATCAAACACGCCACGCCATTACTACTTAGGGCTTTTCCAGAGAGGCGGAAGGTGGGAGGAGAGGGGTGGAAGGTGGGAGATGAAGACACCCATGCCCCCCCCCTCTGTAGACTGCACAGTCATCAACACATACGATATTGTACCACGTCGGATACCTGGGCACCTGGAAGAATATATATGAGACGCGCCGCGACATAACCGTAAACGTACCTTCTGGTATTTGGAATTTTCGCCGTAAATGGTTTTGAAAGATGGACGTAATTTTTGTAAATAGGGTACGAGCTTGACGCAAATTTCAGGGCAAATGCGGAGTTTAATTCCGCATTTGCTCTGAAATTTACGTCAAATTCTGACGTCTTTTGCAGAAATTATGTAAAACCGTTTACGGCGAAAATTCCAAATAACCGAAGGTACGTTATGTCGCGGCGCGTCTCGTATGTATTCCGAAGTTCCGCCGCTTATTTTTCGGCACACCCCTTCAAGCCACAGGGTTGTTCCAGATAGCCGCACTTACTTGTAGCCCCGCGCTTATTTTTCGCGGCCCTGAACTGTAGTGTCCGTTGTGTAACACACAGAGCGCACACAGCGAAACCCTGACAACATACACAATTACAAATCATTGCGTCGGTATAATTTCCACCCCCACATAGAGAATTTGAATTAAAAATTCACCCCCCCCCCCACCTAGAGAATTAAACTTGAAATTACACCCCCACCTAGAGAATTAGAACTCTGTTTTACCCCAAACCTACAGAATTTTAATTGGCCCGCGTACCCCCCCCCCCCCAGAGATTTTTTCCTGGAAAAGCCCTTAGTGGGCAATAGTCTAATTGTTGAACTACTGTCAGGACTTTGGTGTGGGAAGGCGTGTTTTATTTTGTTTCCGATGCCTCTTTTGACTAATAATTATCTCCTTTTACATGACGACCGTTAATTATATTTCAGCGATGGTCCATGCAGGGATTGGAGAGAAGCATCTCAATGCGTTGTTAACAACATTGGGTGTACCCCACATTAATGCCAAGACTTTGAAGAGAAGAGAGCGGGATATCGGTCCATTCATAGAAAAGACAGCGAAAGAATCATGTTTGGAGTCATCGTACGCAGAGAAGGCGCTGATGTTGTCCCATGCTGATGATACCACAGCGACTGTGAGCAGTGGCCACTCGTGTTACACTACCGACGACCGTATCCCTGATATGCGCGGTGACAACAGCCGACTTCATACCACAGCAGGAACGTGTTCGTTGACGGAACTGGGCAGTGAAGGTTAGTTTCTACATGATGGTGTGTTATTTATCTTCTGTTCTTATGGTTCGTACATACATGTATTTCGGTTGATTCCATAAACGAGCCAATACAAGACAGCTAGATATAATCACCTTGTTTTTTTTGTAACCGCTACATGGATCTCAATAATATCTGGCAACAGTGTTTAAATGAACACACTTGAGTGACACATATATATACCCGTGGTTTTACGCCCATGGTCAAGGTCACGGAATTGAACTTTGAACAAATGCTTTTATCAATATGTTTACTTGTTTCTTTAGAACCACTTCATATATTTCAACAATAGTTGGCAACAGTTTTTATCTGAACATAATTCCATGTCACGTGTGTACCCGGGTTCTTACGCTCAAATTAAAGCTTCGTTCAGCGATGCCGGTCTTGTTTTTCTCGAAAACTGGTTATTTGTGGCGTTCTAATATTTTCATTTTATACAACGGAATGTATCTATGTTAATGTCATTTCCATGACTTATTGTATATTGACATGTCACGCATGGTATCACTCTTAAAATTAATAATACCAATAATTTAAGTAAGTGCACGTGTATACAATGTGTTCAGTTACTTACAATATTTATGTAAGTGATACGTGTTGAAGATGGCGCCCTGGTGGACATTGCTCTACCGTATCCTGGTACCGAGGAAGCAGACGACATCTCCGAGCACATGTCAACTCAAGTACGCCCATGTGATGATGACAGCCAACGTATTACATTCGATGAGGCGCTTGCTTTGTTGGAAAATGACGATGAAGGTTAGTACCTAAATGTTGATATCGTAATGTTTATCTTTGATGATATATTTATGTTTTCGCACACCCAGTTCATGTCCAAACGTCACCAGTATATGGCTGCCACTCAATGATTTCCTTTTGCTCCAACTAGCGATGTGTGTATGTTGTTCTGTATTAATTGTTGTCTATGTGTTCCGTGTGACGTATGTTCTTGTGTCCTCGTTTGTGGAGCCTTTGTTGTAGTTTGTTTAATTTTGTTTGGTGATCGTACATCGCGGGTCGCGGAGTGCATTTTTACCGCGTTAAAATATCTCTAGTCATTGTTGTACCCGTGTCATAGTATGTTATTGATGTATTGCTATAGTTATAGACGAATCGGATTGTATGTCCAGTAGCAAAGGTTTACGTGCATGTCAGTGTTGGCCAAATGTTTCAGATAACAATGTGGGAGTCACAGATACAGTTTCCACAATCCAGGAGGAAGTCACAACTGATGATATGCTTGTACCCGGCAGAAATCCGCAACCTTCAGAATTGCTGACACAACAAAATATACTCGGTAAGATATAAACTAGAGTAATAAACGCTAAGGGGTCAATGCGCAGGACTAACATAACGATAACAATACAACAATAGAACACTATGTCACTGGTACAGCGGTGGTCACGAGACATAGCTCGATGCGTACAACTATTTTTGGAAAACCGTGCATTTAAAATAGAGTGATAAATCCTAAGGGGGGCAATAAGCAGAACTAACATACCAGTAACTATACAACCACAGTAAACTACGGCACGGGTCGGGGATCACAGAGCCTTCAACATGGCAAAAATGCACTCCATAACCAGCGGTATACGACCCTCAAGAAAAACAATAACTACAAAAAATAAGAAAATAACACAAAATGCAACAGAGGCACCACAAAACAGATCCCATTATCAGACAGTCGTCTAAAGTGTATCATGTTCTGATAACAAATATAATCACGAATGTATACCGTTCCGTAGAGATTGATAGTCAACTTTATTATGTTGGCTCATGTACCTCATTGTGGCTTCTGTACCTTTAATATTGACGGTCGTATTATTCCCTACAGGAAAACCCCATATTAGCGAAACATACACCCCCGAACCATGTGATGTGGAAGTAGAGCCTGTAGAGCAGCCGAATCTGGTTGATGTGACGGTCAGTCAGGATGCAGCTTGGACAAAAAGAGGCCGTGCCATGAATAGTCTATCAGGTATTTTATAATGTTCGCAAGTACATGTAGTATACAAAATAAGTGGACGTTATCATTGTTTATAAGTGTGTGCTCCAAAATATATTAGTACTGCATACAGACCACCGTATGGCGATATTGAGGTGATAATTTAAGCAAGTAAAAACATTACTGACTGTCGTAAAAGTTAGGTGTGTATGAAGGGTCGTGACACCTACATGTACTGTCCGAGTAAATACTCGAGGAAACAGTGCAGCAATCTGATCACAACTCCTGATGACGCTTGTTCAATTGAGACTATAGCGTGTCATGTACATCTTGTGTTTCAGGTTGGGGGCATGCAATAGGTGGGAGTACTAGGAGATGTTTGAACTTTGGGACACGAAACAAAAACTGCCGTAAATGTGCACACTACACAAGACTCGGAAAACCCCCACCACCACATGACTGCCGGAGAAATTGGCATAAGTCCGCGAAAGCCATGGAAGGGGACATTGCCGTGCAGATGCACCAGGAAGCTGCTCAAACAGGCTTACGGTACAGTAACGTTATTGGCGATGAAGATGCATCGTACATCAAACAGATACGCGAGAAGTGCGATGCGACAGTAAACAAGTTTTCTGATATCGGGCATGTTAAAAGGACGCTCAATGGTAAACTCGAAAAGCTCCAAAAACAACACAAATCGTTGACACTAATTGTAAGAAGGGACTTTGTCAAAAATTTCACCTATGCTGTACATCAAAATAGGATGAAAACAGAAACTGAGATGAAGCATGCATTATTATCGATAATTCCACACATGTATGGAGAACATACTACATGCGGATCATGGTGCAGATTTGCAAAGGACCCTAACTACAAGCATTCTGGTTTACCAAGAGGCAAGGATCTAACAGACGGAGACCTACGGAAATCACTGGAAGACATAATATCTACTTATATTGGTAAACCAGAAAAACTTATTACAACAGGTGATTCCCAAGCAAATGAATCATTGAATAATACAGCATGGAGCAAGGCACCGAAGTTTAGAAATTACAATGGCAGCGAAAGCTTTGATTATAGAATCGCTTCAGCAGTGTGCCAATTTAACGAAGGTAAGAGTTATATCACAAAGGTATGTGAGCATGCTGCACTGTCACCACAGACAACATCATCTCGAGACTACAACACCAAAGAAGATGAAAGACGACAATATGAAAAAACTTACAAACGAACCAAGCAGTCAAAGAGGCGGAGAATCGAGATGAAGCTCAGTAGGTCCAATAAGGATGTTTCCAACGAGCTGCGAGAGGGAACAATGTACAAATCGGACTGTGCCAACATATTAGAAGATGAACAACTTGACACGGAACATATCCCAGAACCAATAGATTACAATGTGCCTGTGGTAAAGGCAGATAATATATGTATAATATGTTACGATATTGAAACTACGCAACTCGGTCCCAACGCGGAAATCACTCAATTGGCTGCCCATTACAGACCGACGGAAGCAGTATTTGATAGATTCGTCATGCCCAGGGGGATAATCACACCAGTTGCGAGCAGATTGACAGGCATTACCATACAAAATTCAAACGGGAAAAAACAAATGTATCATAACGGGGCGGAGGTGGTTTCAACAGACATACACACATGCCTGCTCTCGTTTCTGGCATGGATTGAACAGTTACCAGGGGGAAAGGTGTTAGTTGCCCATAATGGAAAACTTTTCGATATGCCTATCATCATACGATCGATTGTGGAAAGTGGGCTACGCAACGATGCGGAAGTGACCATCGCTGGTTTTGCCGATAGCCTCCCACTACTGAAGAAAATATTGCCTGGGCGTACCAGCTACAAGCTTACATCAGTACATTCCGATGTCATTACACAACCGTTTGAATGTCATAATGCGGCAGGAGATTGCAAGGCGTTAAGTGACATACTAAGTCGCCTGGCTGTTGATGCCTGCGACTGTCTCAAATACAGTATACAGACTGGCTCTGCTGTTTGTCTCGTGCTACAGAGACAACAGACGGCGCATGCATTGAGGCAGATGGAGGCGAATATGTGCACTGGAAAGAACAAAGCCATTTCAAAGTCGATGGCCAGAAAGATTTGCTACGGTGGACTAACGTATGATCACTTAAAGTTAGCGTTTGAACGAGATGAGGAAACTGGAGTTCGTGCGTTACTGACAGAGCGGAATGGAAACAAGGCTCGAGTGACAAACCGAGGCGCCATCATCAATTCCATAACGTCTCACTTCCAAGAAATTGGAGTTGACACAACAACTGACTAACCAGACTCTCGTATAGCTTGTTATAGTTAAAGAAACACACGCCCCTGTACATGTGTATGAAAATGAATCAAATATAACAAATCACACACTACGCACTATAGTGGCCATATAAAATACAGATAACCTCAATATTGAGTTGTTGTATGTAATTAAAATGATTCCGGCTAATGACAGTAACCTTACAAAGTTTGATACCAGCGCAGTCTTACCAGGGTCTACACTATCATCAGTCTGTGTTGACGCGCAGGCTGACCTGGGACTACGCTTTTTGAATATAAATCGTCTCAGACGGGTGCCCATGTATGTGATCGTGCAAATCAATTACAACTCTAAATATTGTTAACTATCGCCTGTGTCGCGGTGTCACTTGTCTGAGCTAGCGGCCCAAATACATGAACGCCAGAATCAGTTGACGTCGGGGGAAATGACGCTCCGTTTCCAGAGCAGTTATGACGTTCTAGAA